>CANQXU010000115.1 GCA_947627865.1 uncultured Paenochrobactrum sp.
CAGTCACAGAATCCCCTGCAGAATGGGGTGCTGATATGGCTGTCGGCTCTATGCAGCGTTTTGGTGTCCCAATGGGCTTTGGTGGCCCGCATGCAGCTTATCTTGCTGTTTCGCAGCCACTGACACGCATCATTCCGGGCCGTATTGTGGGTCAGTCAGCCGATGCCCATGGTCGTGTTGGCTATCGTCTGGCTTTGCAAACACGCGAACAGCATATCCGTCGCGATAAAGCGACATCCAATATCTGTACGGCACAAGCGTTGCTCGCCAATATGGCTGCTTCTTATGCAATCTGGCATGGCCCTGAAGGCTTGCAATCCATTGCAAAAGCAATTGCATTGAAAGCATCGCGCTTTGCAGATGCAGTCAAAGCACAAGGCTTTGAAATTGCAGGGGAAGCATTCTTTGACACAGTAACCGTCAAAGTTCCGGGTCAGGCGAAGGCCATTGCTGCAAAAGCGGAAGAAGGCGATCGTCTACTGCGCGTAATCGACGAAGATACGCTTGGTGTTGCTTTTGACGAAACTTCATCCTGTGAAGATCTCAATGCATTGGCTGCACTTTTTGGTGCGACCATTACTGACAATCCGAAGAACAATCTGCCATCAGCGCGCACATTGGCATTTCTGACGCAAGAAGTGTTTCACAAGCATCGCTCAGAAACAGAGATGATGCGTTTCTTGCGCCGTCTTGCAGATAAGGATTTAGCATTAGACCGTGCGATGATTCCGCTTGGTTCATGCACCATGAAGCTGAATGCAGCAGCAGAAATGATGCCGGTAAGCTGGAACTCGGTTGCCAATATGCATCCGTTTGCACCTGCTGATCAAAGTATCGGTTATCGCGAGATGACATCGCAGCTTGAAGCATGGCTTTGCGAGATCACCGGTTTTGCCGCTGTCTCCTTGCAGCCCAATGCTGGCAGTCAGGGTGAATATGCCGGTTTGCTGGCAATTCGTCATTACCATCAGTCGCGCGGTGATCATCATCGTAATATCTGCCTCATCCCATCATCCGCACATGGTACCAATCCGGCCAGTGCATCCATGGCGGGCATGAATGTCGTTGTCGTCAACTGCTTGCCAGGTGGTGATATTGATATTGATGATCTGAGAGCCAAAGCAGAAAAGCACTCTGATAATCTAGCTGCATTGATGATCACCTACCCGTCAACTTATGGCGTATTTGAAGAAGGCATTCGTGAATTCTGCAATATCGTTCATGAGCATGGCGGCCAGGTTTACTTTGATGGTGCGAACCTCAATGCTCTGGTTGGCCTTGGTCGTCCTTGCGATATCGGCGCTGACGTTTGCCATATGAACCTGCATAAAACCTTCTGCATTCCGCATGGCGGCGGCGGACCAGGTGTCGGCCCGATTGGTGTCGCAAGTCACCTCGTTCCGTTCTTGCCGGGTCATGTCGATCTTGGCAGCAGTAATGCAGTTTCCGCAGCACCATTTGGCAGTGCTTCCATTCTCGTCATCACATGGATGTATATCCGTATGATGGGTGGCGAAGGTCTGACACGCGCAACACAAATGGCAATTCTGGGTGCAAACTACATTGCACACCGTTTGGCCGATCATTATCCGATTCTGTTTACAGGCAATAATGGTCTTGTTGCGCATGAGTGCATCGTGGATACACGCGTGCTTAAAGACAATGCTGGCATTGGTGTTGAAGATGTTGCGAAACGTCTGATCGACTATGGCTTCCATGCTCCGACCATGTCATGGCCGGTGACTGGAACACTCATGATCGAGCCAACGGAATCCGAGCCAAAAGACGAGATTGACCGTCTTTGCGATGCAATGATTGCTATTGCGCAGGAAGCAGAAAAGGTCGCCAAGGGTGTTTGGCCTCTGGATGACAATCCGCTTGTGAATGCACCGCATACGGCAATTGATACGATTGGCGGAGAATGGACCCATCCTTATAGCCGCCAGGAAGCTGTCTTCCCGAATGCTGATGCCGATCCTGCATCCAAATACTGGCCACCAGTATCACGTATTGATAACGTTGCAGGCGACCGCAATCTCATTTGCTCATGCCCGCCAATGCAGGCCTATGCCTAAAAATTAGTTTGGCCTAGGCTTGGTCAAGCATTAATAATAAAAAAGGGCGCTGATTGCAGCGCCCTTTTTTTATGCAAGATCTTTTTTAACCTGCCTGAGAAATTTTGATAGTCTGTGTCTTTGAGGAAAACAACTGGGTTCAGGCAAGCAAAAAAAGAGCCGGACTTATAAAAAGTCCGGCTAAGTCTAATGAAGGTGCCTGAAAAGGCTAAACCTCCAGAGGGGAACACTTACCGCGCGCAATGGGAGGAGGCACAGCGGTAAGTGATGCTGATATGGCGTAATGCGCTTTGAATTTCAAGCCTTTAATTCCTGTTTATTTGGTATTTTCGGTAAATACTGTAAATTCCACCTAAAAAACCCAATGTTTTCAATGATATCATTCAATTGTAACAAAGCTGTGAATTCTTTGTGAGTGATAACAGGTTTAGCAAATTTGAACGACCAACTGTCTATCTAGCAATATTCAGCCACGCTACGCAGGAAAAACATGAAACATTTGATATTAAAAGATGCCGACTTTGATGCACAGCTCAGAGCAGTCCTTGAAATAATACAAAATGATCCGCTCTTGCATATGGTCATTACCAGAGTGCGCGAATTGCAGCTCGACGAATGCTGGCTTGTATCCGGCGCTATTTATAACACAGTCTGGAACAGTCTCACAAACCGTCCCTCCGGCTATGGTATCAAAGATATCGATTTATTTTATTTTGATGATAGTGATTTATCCTATGAGGCAGAAGACAGGATTATTCAGGCGGGAATGGATATATTCTCCGATTTTACGATCCCTGTTGAAATTCGCAATCAGGCGCGTGTGCATCTTTGGTATGAAAAGCATTTTGGCACCCCGGCACAACCATTGCTGTCTTGTAAGGATGCAATTTATTCATTTGCAGCCAAAACCCATGCAGTAGGATTAAGGTTGCGCCAAGGAGAAGCGCCGGAGATCTTTGCACCCTATGGTTTGAATGATATATTTTCTTTTAAAATGACGCCTAATCCTGACCGTGACAATAGGAAAACCTACCAAAACAAAGCTGAAAGGATTCAGCAGTTTTGGCCTGAGGTCGAAATTATTGAATGGCCTTCATCTGGCAGCGAATATCCAACATAAAGGAAGAGCCATGTTTCGATGGGGAATTTTATCGACAGCAAGGATTGGCATCAATCAGGTTATTCCTGCTATTTGCGCCAGCAGCAATGGCGTCGTGCATGCTATTGCAAGCCGCGACCTGAAGCGGGCACGTGATGTTGCAACACGATTTGGCGCACCAATGGCATTTGGTAGCTATGAGGAATTGCTGGCCTGCGATGAAATTGATGGTGTTTATATTCCCGTTGCGACATCACAACATACCCAGTGGACATTAAAGGCCGCACAAGCAGGCAAACATGTACTGTGTGAAAAGCCAATTGCACTTAAGGCAGCAGATATTGATCTATTGATTGAGGCGAGAGATCGGCATCATGTGGTTATCAGCGAAGCCTTTATGGTTTACTACCACCCGCAATGGAAACAAATCCGCCACTGGATTGAGGATGGTGCCATCGGCAATTTACGCCGCGTCGAAGGTGCTTTCAGCTTTTATAATATTGATCCGACCAATACGCGTAATCAATTGGCATTAGGTGGCGGTGCTCTGCCCGATATTGGTGTTTATCCAGTTGTTACAACGCGCATGGCGACTTTGCAGGAACCGCATAACATTCATGCCAAAGTTATTTTCTCTCCTGATTTTAAAACTGATATTTATGCCAGTGTTCTGGCAGAATTTGATGGCTTTGATCTCAGCTTTTATGTCAGCACGCAAATGGCTTTGCGGCAAAATATGCTATTTCATGGTGATGAGGGCTTTATTGAAGTTCAGGCTCCCTTTAATGCCAATAAATATGATCACGCAAAAATTACTCTGCATAATCGCCATCACACAGCCAGCGAGAGCTTTACCTATCAAAATATAAATCAGTACCAGTTGCAGGCAGAACATTTTGTTCGGGCAGCGCAAGGCGAAGATATCGCAATCTATAGTCTTGAAAATTCAAAAGCGAACCAACATATCATTGATCGTATCTATGGTGCCGCACGCACAGAAAAGTCAGGTTAATAAAAATTTCTTCTACAAAAGCGATGCAAAGCATCATTTTTGGGCAAAAACCGGTAAAGAATACAGGTTTAGTATGTTTAGTTAATCTGGCTCTTGCAGTGTAAAAAACGGTTACTTATATACGCCTCAGCACAATATGGTCGTCTTTGGCTTCTTCTGAGTAAAAGTTAGAGACGATACACTGATTAAACCGATAGGAGTTGTCTTACGGAATGCTCGGCAGAGGTCCTGACAGCTCGCTAAATGGAGAATAATATGGCTAAAGTTATTGGTATTGACTTGGGTACGACCAACTCCTGCGTTGCTGTCATGGACGGCAAAAACGCGAAGGTCATTGAAAATGCTGAAGGTGCACGCACCACCCCATCTATTATTGCTTTCTCCGATAGTGATGAACGCCTCGCTGGTCAGCCTGCGAAGCGTCAGGCTGTCACCAATCCGGAAGGCACACTCTTTGCTGTAAAGCGCCTTATTGGTCGTCGCTTTGATGATCCAATGGTGCAGAAAGACCGCGATCTGGTTCCTTATGAAATCGTCAAAGGCGACAATGGCGATGCATGGGTTGAAGTTCACGGCAAAAAATATTCCCCATCGCAGATCTCAGCGATGATCCTTCAGAAAATGAAGGAAACTGCAGAAGCTTATCTTGGTGAAAAAGTAGAACAGGCTGTTATTACAGTTCCTGCTTACTTTAACGATGCTCAGCGTCAGGCAACAAAAGATGCCGGCCGTATTGCCGGTCTTGAAGTTCTGCGCATCATCAACGAGCCAACAGCTGCCGCTCTTGCTTATGGCCTTGATAAAAACGAAGGCAAAACCATTGCCGTTTACGATCTGGGCGGTGGTACATTTGACGTTTCCATTCTGGAAATCGGCGATGGCGTTTTTGAAGTTAAATCCACAAATGGTGATACATTCCTTGGTGGTGAAGACTTCGACATGCGTTTGGTTGATTATCTTGTTACCGAATTTAAAAAGGAACAGGGTATTGATCTGAAGAACGATAAGCTAGCTTTACAGCGTCTTAAAGAAGCTGCTGAAAAGGCTAAAATCGAATTGTCTTCAGCGCAGCAGACAGAAATCAACCTGCCATTTATTACCGCTGACCAGACAGGCCCTAAGCATTTGGCCATCAAGCTTACACGTGCGAAGCTGGAAAGCCTTGTTGATGACTTTGTTCAGCGTACCATTGAACCATGTAAAGCTGCATTGAAAGATGCCGGCCTGACCGCTGGTGACATTGATGAAGTTGTACTGGTTGGTGGTATGACCCGTATGCCGAAAATTCAGGAAGTTGTTAAAGCTTTCTTCGGCAAAGAACCACATAAGGGCGTAAACCCTGACGAAGTTGTGGCAATGGGTGCTGCTATTCAAGGTGGTGTGTTGCAGGGCGACGTTAAAGACGTTCTTCTTCTTGACGTAACTCCGCTGTCACTGGGTATCGAAACACTGGGTGGTGTATTCACACGTCTGATCGACCGTAATACAACCATTCCAACAAAGAAGTCCCAGACTTTCTCTACAGCTGAAGACAATCAGTCTGCTGTGACCATCCGCGTGTTCCAGGGTGAGCGCGAAATGGCTGCAGACAACAAAGTACTCGGCCAGTTCGACCTCGTAGGCATTCCACCAGCACCACGTGGCGTACCACAGATTGAAGTGACTTTTGACATTGATGCCAACGGTATCGTTAATGTGTCTGCCAAGGACAAAGGCACTGGTAAAGAACATCAGATCCGTATTCAGGCTTCTGGCGGTCTTTCCGATGCTGATATCGAGAAGATGGTTAAAGACGCTGAAGAAAATGCGGAAGCAGATAAGAAGCGTCGTGATGCGGTTGAAGCCAAGAATCAGGCAGAAAGCCTCATCCATACATCAGAAAAATCCTTGGCCGATTATGGTGACAAGGTTACTGCAGAAGACAAAGCGGCCATTGAAACTGCAATTGCTGCATTGAAAACTTCTGTTGAAGGTGATGATGCAGAAGATATCAAAGCCAAGACACAGGCTTTGTCCGAAGCTTCAATGAAACTTGGTCAGGCAATGTATGAAGCAGCTCAGGCTGCCGAAGAAGGCGAGGCAGAAGCTGCCCAGCAAACAGCATCCGATGATGATGTAGTTGATGCCGACTTTGAAGAAATTGATGACGAAAAGAAGAAGTCATAATTCTTCCGAATATGGAAAGCCCGGTCACAACCGGGCTTTCCATCCTTTAAGCGCCCTGAAACAGCTTTGGATAGTGTTACGGGCTCATGTATTTATCCCTGTGAGGGATTAAATTAGTACATACTCTAGCACGGGTAGCTCTGCATATTTTATGTAAGGCGTATCATCTCAACCATTTGCTGACTGGCCTGTAATTCTGGCCTTTTCATTGAGACGCCCGAAAGACGAATTGATGAAGATCTGTTATTATGAAACTCTGGGCGTTGTTAAAACCGCCGATGAAAAAACTCTCAAAGTAGCTTATCGTAAGCTCGCCATGCAGTACCACCCTGACCGTAATCAGGGCGATGAGGAATCAGAACGCAAGTTCAAGGAAATCGGTGAAGCTTACGACACGCTAAAAGACCCGCAGAAACGCGCGGCCTATGATCGCTTCGGGCACGCTGCCTTTGAAAATGGCGGCATGGGCAATGGCGGAGGTTTTGGCGGCTTTGGCGGCAATGGCGGTTTCGCTGATATTTTTGAAGACATATTTGGCGAGATGATGGGTGGCGGACGTCAGCGCCGCTCCGGCGGACGTGAGCGTGGCGCCGATCTTCGTTTCAATATGGAAGTCTCTCTCGAAGAAGCTTTTACCGGCAAGACCGCACAAATCCGTGTCCCTTCATCCATCAGCTGTGATGAATGCACTGGAACGGGGGCTAAAGCGGGTACTCAGCCTGTTACATGCTCGACTTGTTCCGGCTCTGGTCGTGTCCGCGCAGCTCAAGGCTTCTTCTCCGTCGAGCGCACATGCCCAAGCTGTAACGGCCGCGGTCAGACGATTAAAGACCCATGTGGCAAATGCCATGGACAGGGTCGTGTTTCTGAAGAGCGCAGCCTCTCTGTCAATATTCCGGCAGGTATTGAAGACGGAACACGCATTCGTCTGACTGGCGAAGGTGAAGCAGGATCACGTGGTGGTCCGGCGGGTGATCTTTATATTTTCATCTCCATCAAGCCACACGAATTTTTCCAGCGTGACGGTTCCGACCTTTATTGCCGTGTGCCGATTTCAATGACCACAGCAGCGCTTGGCGGTCAATTTGAAGTCACCACACTTGATGGCAGCAAAACACGCGTCAAGGTACCGGAAGGCACGCAAAACGGAAAACAGTTCCGCTTGAAGGGCAAAGGCATGCCAATCCTGCGTCATCAGCATACTGGTGATCTTTTCATTCAAATAGCGATTGAAACGCCTCAAAATCTTAATAAGCGCCAACGTGAGCTGCTTGAAGAGTTTGATAAAATATCTTCAAATGACAACAGCCCGCAATCGAGTGGATTTTTCTCACGCATGAAAGAATTCTTCGAAGGTTTTTCAGAAAAATAATTTTAAAGCCGGAGTTAATCTCCGGCTTTTTTCTATTTCAATTCCAAGTGCTTATGCATTTCTCTAACCGTTATTCTAATAAATATTACAAAAAAAGATATTTTGTGACCAACTTTGTTGTTGTGATGTCAAAACTATAGCGTAAATTTTTATTGATAACCGAGCGAATGGGAGAAACGTTGATGAGCCTACCTCTGGCACGCAAACTTGCCGAAAAATTCGATGAGGAAATCAAGTTTTTTAAAGGATGGATAGACGGGCCCAAAGCCGTTGGCGCTATTTTGCCAACAAGCTCCATCACTGCGCGACGTATGGCCAGTGTCATCGATATAAACTCCGGCCTCCCCGTTTTGGAACTCGGGCCCGGCACTGGTGTTATAACCAAAGCCATTCTCAATAGTGGCATCAAACCAGAGCAGCTCTATTCTATTGAATATTCCTCAGACTTTGTAGATCACCTAAAAAATCATTATCCGGACATTCATTTGATACAAGGCGATGCTTTTGATCTGGACAATACATTGGCCGAGCAAAAAGATCTTGTTTTTGACTGTGTAATCTCTGCAGTGCCTTTGTTAAATTTTCCGGTTGAAAAACGGGTTCATTTTATTGAAGACTTGCTGCGACGTATTCCCAATGGCCGTCCGGTAATACAGATCACCTATGGGCCACTCGCGCCTGTACCTGCTGGTAAAGGCAACTATATCGTCCAGCACTATGATTTTGTCATGCGTAACGTACCACCAGCGCAATTATGGGTCTATAAAAGCCCGCTTATATAAAAGCTGTATTCAACAATACGGCACCATTATCACTTCAACATTATTTACAGCACTGATAATTTTTAAAGAAATTGTCAGTGTTCTTGGGGCTTGCCCCATGCTCTAGCAGAAGATCAGGCAACTTCTGATGCTGTGAATGCAGCGAATTGGATGGAATATTAAAGGATGAGCGCAGTGCCAATCTGCTCAAAAAAGTTTGTGTCAGCCTTATCATAAACTCCCATTCACGCTAAAGCCTGCCCATTTGTTAAAACAGGCATTTCCATAAGCCCAAACATGGACTACACACGATGATGTAATATGGATCACCGGACAGAATAATAAGCATTATCAGGATATAATCATGATCACTGAAGAAATTAAAAACCGCCTGATTGTCGGGCTCGATGTGCCAACAGTGACTGATGCAGAAAGAATTGTTGAAGAGCTTGGTGATGATGTAAACTTCTATAAAGTCGGGCATCAGCTGACCTTTGCAGGTGGCTTGGATTTTGTGCAAACCCTGATTAAAGCCCGAAAAAAAGTCTTCCTTGATATGAAGTTGCTGGATATTGACAATACTGTGGCTAAAGGCGTGGAAAATATCGCTAAGCTTGGCGTTAATATGCTGACACTTCATGCCTATCCAAAAGCGATGCGCGCGGCCGTTGAAGCCGCGAAAGGTTCTGAACTTTGTCTGTTAGGTGTTACCGTTCTGAC
>CANQXU010000116.1 GCA_947627865.1 uncultured Paenochrobactrum sp.
GAGCAGTTGCAAAGATTATCGGACCTTTCATCACTGCTTTCACAAGAGGGTAAGGAGACGTCATTGGCCTCTGCGCGGCTGCCATTTGATGAAGTGCAGGATGTAATGGCGCGGCGTTCAAATTATTATCCGAAACTTGAGGCGGAAGCGGATAGCTTCCGCCGCTTGTTGAATGTTAAGGACAATCTTTCCGATGCATTGAAAAGCTGGCTTTTGCAGGAACACCGCATTTCGGTTCGCACGCTTCCAGTTGAGACAATGCCTGATTGGCGCCGTCGCTATGATCGTCATTCCCAGCGTTTGTTTATTTCAGAGCGTCTTTCGCCTTATGATCAATTGCAGGAAATTGCGATTGAGACTGTTTTATTACGCATGCAGGTGATGTTGGCAGCGGAAGTTGAAGGGTTGAAATTGTCATCTTCTGAAGCACGGCGGATCGCCCGTTTTGAGCTTGCCCGCTATGCTGCTCACGCATTGATGATGCCCTATCAGCACTTTAGCGAAACTGCACGCCGTATGTGTTATGATATTGAAGCCTTGAGCTCCCGTTTTGATGTGTCTTTCCATCAGGCAGCATTGCGGTTGACGACACTGGGGCAGGGCTCAAGTGAAACTGTACCGTTTTTTCTTATTGAAGTAGACCATGCGGGCAACCGTATAAGGCGGTTGGGGGCGGAGGGCTTTCCTCAAACGCGTTTTGGTGGGCAATGTCCTAAACTTCCTGTTTATGCTGCATTTTCAGTGCCGGGGAAAATTCTTGTAGAAGCCATCGAGACGGTTAAATCTGCACAATATCTGACAATCGCACGCACAGTGGACGGCCCAAGAGTTGCTTTCAATGAAAGCCCCAGACGCAGTGCAATATTACTTTGCTGCGCAATGGAATATCGTGAACGTGTGATCTACGCACAAGCACTTAAATCGATGCCCCCTTTAGCCGCCGGATTAAGCTGTCGGTTATGTGAAAGACAGGGGTGCTTGTCACGTGTTGAGCCGCCATTAACACGCCCTTTGGGCCTTGATGAAATGGTGACTGGCCTGACAGCCTTTGATTTTCGATGAGCAGAGATTGTTTAACTGTGATTTTTTTACAATTGATTACTCGCAAAACAGTGTTAGTAACAAGAAACATAGTTTAAATCGACAAGCTATAGTTGACGAAGACGTTGCAAATGCAAAAAGATAGTGTCTATCTTTGTCACCCTGACCCCGCCATATAATGAGCGGATTGGAGCGCCTTTATGAAGATGAATTCTCTACTCTTGAAGTCTGGCGTGATCGCAGGCCTGGCTTCCGGTTTGATGATGACAACAGCGATGCAGGCCAATGCGCAAGAGCGGGTTGTGAATGTCTTTAACTGGTCGGATTATATTGATGATTCGATCTTGAAAGATTTCACAAAGGAAACAGGCATTAAAGTCGTTTACGACGTTTATGATTCCAATGAAATTTTGGAAACAAAATTGCTCGCTGGTGGTAGCGGTTATGATGTTGTTGTGCCGTCAGGAGAGTTTTTAGGGCGTCAGATTCCAGCAGGTGTTTTTCTGAAACTCGATAAAGAAAAACTGCCAAACCTGAAAAATATGTGGGATGAAATTGCTGAGCGCGCATCTGTCTATGATCCGGGCAATGAATATTCCATCAACTACATGTGGGGCACCACAGGCATTGGTTATAATAAAGCCAAGGTCAAAGAGATTTTAGGAACAGATAAGATTGATAGCTGGGATGTTCTTTACGATCCTGAGCAGTCGGCCAAGTTCAAAGATTGCGGCATCTATTTGCTGGATTCAGCCAGCGAAATGCTCCGTCCTGCATTGAATTATCTTGGCCTTGATCCCAACTCTCCAAATCAGGAAGATTTGGAAAAAGCACAAGAGCTTTATCTTAAAATTCGCCCGAATATTCGCAAGTTCCATTCATCCGAATATATCAATGCCCTCGCCAATGGTGATATCTGCATGGCTGTTGGTTATTCCGGCGATATCTTCCAAGCGCGTGACCGCGCGGAGCAAGCAGGGCAGGGAGTGGAAATCGGTTATTCCATCCCTAAAGAAGGTGCGCTTATCTGGTTTGATCAGATGGCAATTCCGGCAGATGCCCGCCATCCAGACGAAGCTCATGAATTTATAAATTATATGATGCGTCCGGAAGTGATTGCCAAAGCATCGGATTATGTATTCTATGCCAATGGTAATAAGGCTTCACAAGAGTTTGTGGACAAGGAATTGCTTGAGGATCCGGAAATTTATCCGACTGAAGATGTTATGAAAAAACTATTCGTTCCGGAGCCATATGATAGCAAAATTCAAAGATTTGTCACACGCGCTTGGACAAAAATTGTAACAGGGCAATGAGTGGTTAAAATTGAAAAGCGCCCCATAGTCTTCACTGGGGCGTTATATCAGTTAAGCTAACGGTGCTTGTTTTAGCCGGAAGCTGAAATTGTAAAGCAGCTGTTGCTTGATATTTATCATGAAAATATCTCAGGCTGCTAAATCACAGACGGAAGCAAAGTCTTGAAGGCTTTCTTCCGTTTTTTATCTAATTCATGCCCTGCATGGGCAGTTGATGGACAGAGAGTTGCAATGGCCGCTTCTGGAGAATCTTTTGGTAGTTTCCGCCGTAAATTTGCTCCATGGAGCGATCCGGCCGCTAAACCATTTATTAGTTTTCAAAATATTACTAAAAAATTTGGCGACACCACCGTTGTGGATGATCTGTCACTTGATGTTTATAACCGTGAGTTTTTTGCGTTGCTCGGGGCTTCGGGAAGTGGGAAATCCACACTGTTGCGTATGCTTGCTGGTTTTGAGACGCCGACTTCAGGTAAGATCTTGTTGGAAGGTCAGGACCTGACAGATATCCCTCCCTATAAACGCCCTGTGAATATGATGTTTCAGTCATATGCCTTGTTCCCGCATATGAGCGTTGAAGCGAATATCGCCTTTGGCTTGAAGCAAGATAAAATGGCTAAGTCAGAGATCAGTGATCGCGTAGCGGAAATGCTGAAATTAGTTAAACTGGAAAAATTTGCCAAACGCAAACCACACCAGCTTTCGGGCGGTCAGCGCCAGCGTGTGGCTTTGGCCCGGGCAGTTGCCAAGCGTCCGAAAGTATTGCTTTTAGATGAGCCATTGGGAGCTTTGGATAAGCGCCTTCGTGAGGAAACCCAGTTCGAGCTGATGGATTTGCAGTGGCGTTTGGGTCTTACTTTTATGATCGTAACACATGATCAGGAAGAAGCCATGACCATGGCCGATCGTATCGCGGTTATGGATCGGGGCAATATTGTGCAGGTTGCAACACCTGCTGAAGTTTATGAGGCACCGCGCTCCAAATTTATTGCAGACTTTATCGGTAATGTGAATCTCATTGAAGGGGTCGTGATTAAATGCGCCAATGGGGAAGCGGAGATTGAATCGGACAGCAAAGGCTTGACCATTATTACGCATACGCGTGAAAATCTCACGGTAGGTCAGAAAGTCTGGTATGCGGTGCGCCCTGAAAAAACACGCATAACGCGTGAAAAGCCTGCGGATATCGCAACCAATGCGGTTGAGGGTGAGCTATGGGATATTGCCTATTTTGGCGATATTACAGTTTTCCATATTCGTCTGGACAATGGTCGTACCGTCAAAGCAGCGACAATGAATGCCGTGCGAAAAACTGACGATCCGTTAGCCTATGATGATCGTGTATGGGTTTCTTTTGATACCGATGCAGGATTGGTCCTGACAGCTTGAGGTAGGGCGCTATGCAAAAAATAATATCAGCGGTTGCTGGCCGATTGGTAATTGCCATACCATATTTGTGGTTGCTGGTTTTTTTTCTGGTGCCATTCTTCATTGTCTTCAAAATCTCGTTATCCGAGGTTGCGATGGCAATTCCTGCCTATATGCCGGCATTCGATCTAACTGAAGGGATCGGCGCGACATGGGACAAAATCAAACAGCTTTCATTCGATAATTATATCTGGCTCACAGAGGATGCGCTTTACTACAAAGCCTATCTTTCAAGCGTCAAAATTGCATTTTTCTCAACAGTTCTGACTTTGTTGATTGGCTTTCCGCTGGCTTATGGTATCGCCCGTGCACCCGGTAGTTTGCGGACAACATTGCTAATGTTGATCATCCTGCCTTTCTGGACTTCATTTTTGATCCGTGTTTATGCGTGGATTGCGATTTTGAAGCCGGAAGGTTTGCTTAATCAGCTGCTGTTATGGCTCAATATTATCGATAGCCCGCTGACCATTCTAAACACAGATTGGGCGATTTATATCGGTATCGTCTATTCCTATCTGCCATTTATGGTGTTGCCGATTTATGCATCATTAGAAAAAATGGATTATTCACTGATCGAAGCAGCGCAAGATTTAGGATGCCCGCCATTGATTGCTTTTTGGAAAGTGACGTTTCCGCTATCCATATCGGGCATAGTGGCTGGCTGTTTTCTGGTGTTTATTCCGGCGATGGGCGAATTTGTTATCCCTGACTTGTTGGGCGGCTCACAAACCCTGATGATTGGTAAAACGATCTGGAGCGAGTTCTTCTCTAATCGTGACTGGCCTGTTTCATCAGCCGTTGCTGTGGTTCTGTTGCTCATATTGGTTGTACCAATTGCAATCTTCCAGCAGCAGCAGGCACGTCAGCAGGAAAAGGGGTAAGGTGATGAACTCTCATTGGTCACGCTTCAATATTGTTTCGGTCGTTCTCGGCTTCGCGTTCTTGTACCTGCCCATTTTGTTGCTGATCCTTTATTCATTCAATGAATCGCGCTTGGTCACTGTGTGGGCTGGTTTTTCAACAAAGTGGTATGTATCGCTGTTCAGCAATCGTGGTTTGATGGACGCTGCATGGGTAACAATCCGTGTCGGGCTTTTATCCGCTACGGTCGCAACTGTGCTGGGAACACTCGCCGCACTTGCACTCACCAGATATACGCGTTTTCGAGGCCGCTTCCTCTTTTCCGGCATGGTCTATGCACCACTGGTCATGCCTGAAGTGATTACCGGCCTTTCATTGCTACTACTCTTTGTAGCGATTAATATGGATCGCGGTTTTTGGACATTGGCACTTGCGCATATCACATTTTCCATGTGTTTCGTGGCTGTTGTGGTTCAATCCCGTCTGGTTAGCTTCGATCGCTCCTTGGAAGAGGCGGCGATGGATCTGGGGGCAACACCAGTCGTCACATTCTTATATGTGACCCTGCCTGTAATATTCCCTGCGGTTATTTCCGGCTGGGTGCTAGCCTTTACGCTCTCATTGGATGATCTGGTTATTTCCAGTTTTACATCAGGGCCGGGGGCTACAACATTGCCTATGAAAATCTACAGTCAGGTGCGACTTGGTGTGACACCGGAAATTAATGCGATCAGTTCTATTTTGGTTGGGGTCGTTGCTGTAGGTGTGATTGTTGTATCGCTCATGAATAAACGGCGTGAAATACAACGCCAGCGTGATGAACAAGCGGCTTATTTAAATACTTAAAAACAAAGCTAAAAAAACGGCGCTGTTAATTAAGCGCCGTTTTAAATTTGACTTTACATCTACTGCGTAGACGCCGAAATAAAGGGGCGGTCCCATGATCCGCCGACAAAAAACTGCAAAATCCGATTGCCTGCAAAGCCAGAATTTTCAGGTTTATTCTGCTCACTGCCGGGATCACTGATGATTTCCGGTAGTGTTAAGACACCTGAGAGTGCGAGACTGCGACTGGTGAGGGGAACAATGCCGACAAGTTTGATCAAGCCGGAAGTGGTTTGAATATCAGCGGCATCCAATGTTGCGACACCATCAGCAATATTGGCCTTGATATCCAGCCGGTTGAAGTTGAGGTTTTTATCACTGGTTTTCTGCAATGCAAAAAATTGTTTTGATTGGATTTGTTTTATAAAATCTTGCAAATCAAACCCCTTAAACTGCCCGTTCGATAGATTGAGGGAGACTGCCCCGCTCGCATTTTGCGCTAGCTGTGACCAGTTTTTAAGTGGTGCTTTCAATGACAGTGAAATATTGCCGCGCGCTGAAATTAACGCATTATCAAGATCAATAGCTTTTAGCAGTTCAATGCTGTCAATATCAGTAGCATTGAAACGTAACTCACCATTTGCTCCGTTTAAGTCGCGGGTAATGCTTACATTCGTGGCAATCGTACCTTTAAAGGCTTTAGCGTCACCTATGTCAAAATTCGCGCGGGCTGCATTGATCTGGATGGCTGCCGCAATATTGTTAAGCTTTATAGGGCCAGCCACAGCATTTTGCGCAGAGAGCCTGAGGTCAAGTTCCAGATTCTGCATAAAATTAGTGTTGATCATATCGCCAAATGTAAGCTGATCACGGTGATAACCGGAATAGTTTTCCAGACTGTAATAGCTCTGCGGTAATGGTATGAATGCGGTGATCAGAGCGCTTAAATCAAGTTGTTGGAAAGCAAGTGTACCCGAAATTTGGGGCGTTTTTTGCCCGGTCACCATTTCAAGCGTGCCTTTAACAACGCCCGATTTGGCTTCCATCATTATGTCAGAGAATACGATGCGTTGCTGCTGATTGGTAATTTTTGCTTCGGCAGTGATCGCGCCCATATTGGCAGCGCGGACAGGCATAGCCAGACCAAGCCAAGCAAGTGCGCTACTGGGCTCGGGCGTATTAGCGTTTATCTGGCCTTCAAAATGATAGTTTTCAGACAAATTGGCTTTGCCGTTAAAACTTAGCGAGAGTGGTTTGGCCTGAATTGAAGCGTTAATTGTACTGTCACCACCAGCAATGAGTTTTAATGCATCAGGAGAGCGCAGGTCGAAATTTGTATTCTCGTTGTTCCAAACAGCATTACCTCTAAGCGAGAACACTGACTTTGTATTCGGCCAATCAACAGTTGCATTGATTGCAGTTATTTCCTCATCTCTGTCCGAGCCGAAACGCTTATATGTCAGGCTACCGTTGCGTATGATAATTTTACCGAAGGGCTGGGCAGAGCGCTGATTCAAAATAGGATCTGAATTTTCACCTGCTTGCAGCTGCTTTTCTGCACGAATTGCAGTGCCTAATCGGCCATCAGAGGTGGATAAAGAATGAATGAATTGCGCTGTATCAATGACTGGTTCACCAATATTGAAACGAGGATTTATCAATTGAGTTTCAGCGAAAGAGATCTTGCCAAAAAGTGCATCCCACAATGAAAGGTCGATGACCACTTGCTCGGCACTCATGAATTCACTCTTACCTTGATCATGAAGACCGCTTAAAACGACGGAGCCAAATGATGCCCTGGGGCGGGGGAAAAAAGTAAGAATGGGCGCTTGTTTGAGTTCGGCGCTATAGCCAGTCCATGCACTGATTTGCTGAGCGACACGAAGGCGCAATGCATCGGTGGAGATCAAGACAGGTAATGTTGCAACAATAATGGCACCGGCAATGAAGCCTAATATCAAGATGGCGATAAGCGATTTGATTAATCTCTTCATTGGTCTCTGCAAAATGTTTTTCGGTAGTATGATACTTAAAAGCAGCCTGCCTACAGGGGGAGTGACATGGCAGGGCTGGCTGCACTTTATCACCTTAGAGAGGCTGGCGCACAATATTATATAAGTACAAGATTAAATATCCGGTAAACCAACATATGCATAGACGAACGCCTGATTAATCAGCAAGAACACGGATAGAGGGGAATGCAACTTCAATAAGTGTGCCGCGTCCCGGGGTCGATTCAATGTTCAATTGTGCGCGGTTCGCTTCAACCATCGCAACAGTCAATGGCAAGCCAAGTCCGGTTCCTGCATCAGAGACATGTCTTGTGGTCATATCCTTGCTATTTTTAACTTGTCGGAATGGTTTCATAGCCACATCAATATCTTGTTGAGACATGCCAACGCCATTATCACGAACGCGGATAACGACATCACCGCTTAGCTCATGCGCCGTTGAGATAATGACCTGTCCGCCAGCCTGTGTAAATTTGACGGCATTGGAGAGCAAGTTAAGAATAATCTGCTTAATGGAACGGGCATCCGCTACGATATCGGGTAAATCCGCTGTCAAACTTGAGCGAATAATAACACGATTACGGTTCGCTTGCGGCTGCATGAGTGCAACGGTTTCCTGAATCAACTCATTAACCGCAACCGCATCAAAATCCATATCTTGCGCACCAGCTTCAATCTTTGAAATATCCAGCAGGTCGTTGACCAAAGCGAGGACATGATTGCCTGAGCGATTAATATCGCGCATGTAATCTTTATAACGTTGGTTTTCGATCGTGCCAAACCGCTCGTCCATCATCAACTCGGAAAAACCGATAATAGCATTGAGAGGCGTGCGAATTTCATGACTGATACGAGCCAGAAAATCAGATTTGTGACTGGAAGCCAACTCAGCTTGCTTGCGCGCTGCCATGAGTTCTTCTTCTGCGCGCTTCCATTGTGTAATATCACGCAATACAGCACAGTATCCGCTGGAAGACGGCAGCTTACCAATGGTCATAAATAATGGTATATTGCCACCTTGTGCCTCTCGCCCGATGATTTCCCGACCATCATTGAGCACGCTCATCACCCCATTGCTTGATAAGCCATGCAGATAATCCATCGCAATATGTTGCGCTTCAGCCGCAAAAAGGTGGCTAAAGCTTTTTGATGTCATCTCATCATTCTGATAGCCAAACAAAGCGCTTGCCGAATGGTTCATCGAGCGAATGGAGCCGTCTTCATTGATGAGGATGACGCCGTCAGTTGCAGTGTCTAATATCGTTTTGAGCTCATCAACCTCTGTTTGAAGAGCCTGTTTCTCTTCCTTATAAGCGAGCGAATTATCATTGATTGCACGCTCTTCGATATGAGGCAAAGCTGTATTCTTTATCAGCTCTGGATGATCTTCAGTTTCAGACATACGAGAAATGGTTTGTTCATTGCGCCTTGCCATGATGCTGATCATAAGAGCACGGCCTTCATCCCAAGGGACGGACTGAAGATGTGCATCGACAGGCAAATATTCCCCATCAGCCATCATCAAAACCATACTGTTATCATTGCCGCTCTTGTCGTCTTCAGCATTAAATAATGCGTCAATTCCACCCGCGGCTTCAATATCGGCTATAGAGGCATATCCCGCGAGTTCTAAAAAAGCTTCATTGGCAAAATGAATGTGATTTGATGAATAGATCACAAGCGGAAC
>CANQXU010000117.1 GCA_947627865.1 uncultured Paenochrobactrum sp.
GCATCATAAGCAAATTTATTTTCCAAAGCTGCTCCGCGATCATTCAAGTCTTGTGACATTTAGCTCTCTCCTCAAAGCAAATTCATGAGCGGCGTATTACCCCCGCCTACATTTATAACGTGGCGATGCGTACAGTCTTTTGCAAGTGAAAACCAGCATCAGTATGATATCTTTCAGGAATATGCGCTCTAAACATTCTTTAAGCATCACCTTCAACCCATAAATCGGGGTAGTAATGAAAATGTGCATTGTGAAATTTGCCCATTTGTTATACTTAGCGCTCAACAATCGCGGTGAAACGCACCGCGTAGCTATTTTTTTACCCGGGAAATGCCATGAGTCGTCGTCGCCGCATTTATGAGGGCAAGGCTAAAATTCTATATGAAGGCCCTGAACCTGGAACGATCATCCAGTTTTTCAAGGATGATGCTACTGCATTTAACAATAAGAAACATGAAGTCATTGACGGAAAAGGCGTATTAAACAACCGTATTTCCGAACATATTTTTACACATCTCAATCGTATCGGCATTCCAACCCACTTTATCAAGCGCGTAAATATGCGTGAGCAACTGATACGAGAAGTGGAAATTATTCCGCTTGAAGTGGTTATCCGTAATGTTGCTGCCGGTTCGCTGGCCAAGCGTCTCGGCCTTGAAGAAGGCACTTTACTGCCACGCTCAATCATCGAGTTCTATTATAAAGCTGACGAACTTGACGATCCAATGGTCAATGATGAGCATATTACAGCTTTTGGCTGGGCTACCCCTGAAGAAATTGATGATATCATGGCACTTGCCATTCGTGTCAATGACTTCCTCAGCGGTATGTTTGCAGCCGTTGGCATACAACTGGTCGACTTCAAAATTGAATGCGGTCGTTTATGGGAAGGTGAAACCATGCGCATTGTTCTTGCGGATGAAATTTCACCAGACTCAGCGCGTCTGTGGGACATGAATACCCATGACAGATTGGACAAAGACCGCTTCCGTCGCGATATGGGCGGACTGGTGGAAGCCTATCAGGAAGTTGCACGCCGCTTAGGGATCATGAATGAAAATGAACCAACTGGCAACAACGGCCCCGTTCTTGTAAAGTAACTATCCAAGGCTGGTTTTTCCGGCCTTAAAATGAAAACCCAACCTGCTAATTGTATAGGACAGTTTAGTGATCAAAGCTCGCATCACCGTAACGTTGAAAAATGGTGTACTTGACCCACAGGGCAAGGCAATCGAAGGCGCGTTAAAAGGCCTAGACTTTAATGGCGTTGGCTCTGTCCGTCAGGGCAAAGTGTTTGACATTGAGCTGGAAAGCTCAGACAAAGCTATTGCCGAAGCACAGCTCAATGATATGTGCGAAAAGCTTCTGGCAAACACAGTCATTGAAAATTACTCTGTTACAATTCTGTAACAGCCAGTTTGTATTTTAGTGGCAGGCCAGTGCCTGCCCTCACATTATTTTTTATTCAGGACGTATGGTGCTATGAATTCTGCAGTCATTCTCCTTCCAGGTCTCAATCGCGACCGCGATATGATCGCTGCTCTTACTAAAATCAGCGGTAAAGCGCCGATTACCATCTGGCAGACAGAGACTTCCATACCCGACAATATTGACCTGATTGTCATTCCGGGCGGTTATTCTTTCGGTGACTATCTGCGCTGCGGAGCCATTGCTGCCCGCTCACCTGTTATGCAGGCAGTGCGTGAACGCGCTGAAAAAGGTGTCAAAGTTATGGGTGTTTGCAATGGCTTCCAGATATTATTGGAAGCAGGCATGCTGCCCGGAGCACTGATGCGGAATACATCGCTTAGATTTATCTGTCGTGATGTTAAGCTGGAAGTCGCCAATGCGAATACAGTCTTTACACGTGGCTATCAGCAGGGACAGATCATTCGTTGTCCGATTGCCCATGCCGATGGAAATTACTTCACCGATCCTGAAACCTTGAAAAAGATCGAAGGAAATGGTCAGGTCGTGTTCAGATATGCTGAAGGTGACAATCCGAACGGTTCGATCAATAATATTGCTGGCATTATGAATGAAAGCGGCAATGTTTTAGGTATGATGCCGCATCCCGAAAACCTGATCGAAGCTGCTCATGGCGGAGATGATGGACGCGCATTATTTGCCGGCATGATGGAACAGTTTGCTTAATTTGAATTGAAGCCGATCATCTGAAATCTTTGGTCGGCTTTTCACTTTATGCAAAATTCACGCAAATCACCTACGTAAATCATTGTCCATGCAAATCATCGCACTACGCGTAAACCAGTGTTTTTGTGATTAAAAGCCAACCTTGCAACACTCTGTTTCCAGCCTGATAGCCAGACTGTTACTTTGTGCGGAGCCGTATAAATGAAGCGAATTCTTGCTATGGTTGGTCTGGTGCCGCTGGCGCTCCTGCTGTCATCTTGCAATCAAACCAAGACGACTGGTCCGGGTAGCATCAGTTTAGGCACAAAAACGAGTGCTTTATCTGTGATGGAGAAAGTCGCAATTGGCGCGAATAGCTGCTGGTTCAAATCCAAGGACAGTGATTTTCGAAATTATCGTTTATCACCTGAGCTAAACTCTTTTACTGGTCGCCCTCGTATTTTGATCGTACCAAAAAACAATCCGGCTGAACGTCCATTGCTTGTTGTTCAAGCATCAGGAAATCCGGCTGAAATTGAAGCCTTTGGGCCATTGATGACTATGTCTGTTGGCAACCGTATTGCGAGGGACATAAGCAACTGGTCAAAAGGCCAAAACAATTGTTAATCCGCTCTGCTTGTTCACAGCTATCAAACTGTAATACGAGCATATTCGAAATAAGGGCTTTTTACTGTCGCGCTTTTTCCTCAAACGAGGTAAAATTGCGTTTGAAATGCTCGATTTTCAGACTGACTAAGTCTGCCGCTCTTGAATGGGGTTTCCATTTTCCATGAAAATATCCAATAATCGCGAAATTACACCTGAACTGATTGAGGCACATGGCCTGAAACCAGACGAATATCAACTTATTCTGGATCTGATCGGCCGTGAACCAAGTTTCACTGAACTGGGTATTTTCTCAGCTATGTGGAACGAACATTGTTCATATAAATCATCTAAAAAATGGTTGCGCACGCTGCCAACGACCGGCGCACAAGTTATTCAAGGCCCGGGTGAGAATGCTGGTGTCGTTGATATTGGTGACGGTGATGCGATCGTCTTTAAAATGGAAAGCCACAACCACCCGTCATATATCGAGCCATATCAAGGCGCTGCCACTGGTGTTGGTGGTATCTTGCGCGACGTCTTTACAATGGGTGCGCGCCCCGTCGCGGCGATGAATGCCCTTCGTTTTGGCGAGCCTGACCATCCCAAAACCCGCCACCTCGTTTCCGGCGTTGTATCCGGTATTGGCGGATATGGTAACGCTTTTGGTGTGCCGACCGTTGGCGGTGAAGTTAACTTTGACAAGCGCTATAATGGCAACATCTTAGTCAACGCTTTTGCTGCTGGCCTTGCAAAAACAGATGCGATTTTCTATTCGAAAGCTGAGGGCGTTGGCCTTCCAGTTGTCTATCTTGGCGCAAAGACTGGTCGCGACGGCGTTGGCGGTGCCACTATGGCCTCGGCAGAGTTTGACGAATCTATTGAAGAAAAGCGTCCTACTGTTCAAGTCGGCGATCCGTTTACAGAAAAGTGCCTGCTTGAAGCATGCCTTGAGTTGATGGCTTCTGGTGCAGTTATTGCTATTCAGGATATGGGTGCCGCTGGCCTCACCTGCTCGGCTGTTGAAATGGGCGCAAAAGGCGATCTCGGCATCGAGCTGATATTGGATGATGTTCCGGTTCGTGAAGAAAAAATGTCCGCCTATGAGATGATGCTTTCTGAAAGTCAGGAACGCATGCTGATGGTTCTCAAGCCAGAAATGGAAAAAGAAGCCGAAGCTATCTTCATTAAATGGGGGCTGGATTTTGCGGTTATCGGAAAAACAACTGATGATCTACGCTTCCGTGTGATGCACCAAGGCGAGGAAGTTGCCAATCTGCCAATTAAAGAACTTGGTGATGAAGCTCCCGAATATGATCGCCCATGGAAAGAGCCTGGCAAACATGCTCCACTACCGGCTTCAGCAGTTCCGCTTGTAGAAAATTACGAAGAAGCTTTGCTCAAACTGCTTGGCTCGGCTGATGGTTCATCACGTCGCTGGGTCTATGAGCAGTTCGACACACTTATTCAGGGCAATTCATTGCAGCGTCCAGGTGGTGATGCTGGTGTTATTCGCATTGAAGGTCATGAGACAAAGGCGCTCGCTTTCTCATCCGACGTCACTCCACGTTATTGTGAAGCGGACCCATATGAAGGTGGTAAGCAGGCTGTTGCCGAGTGCTGGCGCAATATGACAGCCGTTGGTGCGGAACCACTTGCTGCTACCGACAATTTGAACTTTGGCAATCCCGAGCGTCCTGAAATCATGGGTCAGCTGGTCAAAGCGATTGAAGGCATCGGTGAAGCTTGCCGTGCCCTCTCCTTCCCGATCGTTTCCGGTAACGTATCATTGTATAACGAAACCAATGGTCAAGCGATTTTGCCAACCCCAACAATTGCTGGTGTCGGATTGCTGCCGGATTGGAATCAGATGGCAACCATTGGCGGCATGCAGGATGGCGATCAGCTTATTCTTCTAGGTGGCGACGGCACGCATCTAGGCCAGTCAGTTTACCTGCGTGATCTTTTTGACCGCGCTGACGGTCCGGCACCGCATGTTGATCTAGCCATTGAAAAGCGTAACGGTGATTTTGTCCGCTCAGCGATCCGCAACGGTCAGGTCTCAGCTTGCCATGACCTCTCAGATGGTGGCCTTGCAGTGGCTGCTGCTGAAATGGCGATAAAGTCCGGCAAAGGTGCTTGCCTCGACATCGGCGAAGGCGATACACACGCCTTGATGTTTGGTGAGGATCAGGCTCGTTACTTGGTCTCTGCGACCTCAGAGAATGCACATCTCCTGACGCTCAATGCTGAAGGTGCCGGAGTGCCCTTCCGTGTGCTTGGTTATGTAAGCGGTGATGAGCTGTGCTTTGGTGAAATTTGCCGTGTCAAAGTTGAAGAGCTAACCAAAGCTTATGAAGGCTGGTTCCCAACTTTCATGAATGATTGAGCTTAATCGCAATACAAGTCATAAAGTTTTAAAGCCGCGTAACTCGCGGCTTTTCCTTACGAAAACAAGCAGAGGCAAATTGCCGTCTGGTAAAATGGTGTCTTTAAATCCATATCAGTCAAATGAGTGATACGAATATGACAGACAGTTCAGCTGTCTCCCCCAAGCGGATTAATCAGATTGAACGTGAACAGCTTGATAAAAGTTTTTTTCGTCATGACGATATATCAGAACCTGTCGAATGGCTTGTTGCCGATGGACTGACAAGCTACGAGGACGCACTTCGCTTTATGGATGAGCGTGTGAGCGCTATTCGTGCAGGCCAAGCAGCCGAGCTGGTTTGGCTGGTTGAGCATCCGCCGCTTTATACAGCCGGAACAAGCGCCAATAGTGACGATCTTTTGTCACCGGACCGCTTTCCAGTCTATCAAACAGGGCGCGGTGGCGAATATACCTATCATGGACCGGGTCAGCGCGTGGCTTATGTTATGCTGGATTTGAAACAGCGTCGTGAAGATGTCAGGGCATTTGTTGGAGCCTTGGAAGAGTGGATCATCCAAGCACTCGCAGAATTCAATATTCGGGGTGAACGCAGAGAAGATCGCGTTGGTGTATGGGTTGAAAGACCAGAAAAGCCGCGTCTCTCCGCTGGTCGCATGAGCGAAGACAAAGTAGCCGCTATCGGTATTCGTTTACGCCGCTGGGTCAGCTTTCACGGCATTGCTATTAATGTTGAGCCTGAACTCGAGAACTTTGGCGGCATTGTCCCTTGTGGTATAAATGAATATGGTGTGACCAGTCTGGTTGACTTAGGCCTGCCGGTAACCATGCATGATGTTGATGTTGCTTTGGCTAAAGCATTTCGCACTGTGTTCAGTCCTGAAATCAAGAAAGTTTAATTGCCGTCACGAAATTACTGGAACAAACTTATATTAAGCGACAACATGAACATAAAGTGAACTTTGTCGCTTTTTATAAAATACCATGCAATACTGTCAGCGATTCGCAATGCTGCGTTTGCTTATTAGTGACGCATATCTAAAATAAGACATGCTGCAATAAAATCTGCACGGCTGAAAATGACAATGAACTACGGTACAGAGTCTTTAGAGGTTGTAGCTTCTTTGAGCTATTTATTGAACAGTCATTGTCTGTCGCAATGCAGCATGCAATATAGGCCGTACAAGCCCGACAATGGATAAGAGTATTTTATATCCTCGACACATTGTTCTGCCAGCGGCTAAAAATTTATAATGACAAAGTAACACGGATATTTTCTTATCGATGGATGACAGTAACGATCTTTTTTCAACGGTAGTGAATAACGCACGCGAAAGACAGGTGGCGCAAAAAAAGACAGCCCCCGTTAGTGCAGCAGCATCTGCTAAGGATATTCACGAAGAAACGACCCCTGTTGCTCCACAAAAAAAGGCGGCAACGCCTGTAAAAAAAGCACCAGCCCTGCCCGTCTCAACGATGGAGAAGGAATATGATGCTTCGTCCATTCGAGTACTCGAAGGACTTGAACCTGTTCGCTTGCGTCCGGGCATGTATATTGGTGGCACCGATGAAAAGGCGATGCATCACCTTTTTGCTGAAGTTATTGACAACTCAATGGACGAAGCCGTTGCAGGCCATGCAAACTTCATTGAAGTCAATTTAGAAGCCGATGGCTGCCTGACGATTATGGATAATGGTCGCGGTATTCCAGTTGACAACCATCCGCAAATGCCAGGAAAATCTACGCTCGAAGTCATTATGACCCAGCTGCATGCTGGTGGTAAATTTGATGGCGACGCTTATGAAACCTCTGGCGGTTTGCATGGCGTGGGTGTCTCGGTTGTGAACGCACTTTCCGACTTTCTAGAAGTAGAAGTGGCAAGAAACCGCCGCTTATATCGCCAAACTTTTTCACGAGGCATCCCTCAGACCGGCCTTGAAGATGTTGGCGAAATTCATAATCGCCGTGGTACTAAAGTTCGGTTTCATCCTGATCCGGAAATTTTTGGGAAAAATGCAAAATTCGATCCTGATCGTCTTTATCGCATGGCGCGATCAAAAGCCTATTTATTTGGCGGCGTAGAAATACGCTGGAATTGTGACCCAAGTCTGCTGGACCCTAAAAAAGCAACACCTGAAAAAGCTGTATTTCATTTTCCAGGTGGATTGCATGACTATCTAGCGGCGTCATTAGGCAAAGATTTTCAGGTTACCAAAGAAATATTCTCCGGCAAAACTGAAAGACAGGGTGGCCACGGCGCAGTGGAATGGGCTGTGACATGGTATGGCGGCGATTCTTTCGTCAATTCCTATTGTAACACCATCCCCACAGGCGACGGCGGTACACATGAAGCTGGACTTCGTATTGCGTTAACACGTGGCCTCAAAGCCTATGCAGAGCTAACCAATAATAAACGCGCATCAATCATTACCACCGATGACGTAATGATTTCCGCTGGCGCAATGCTGTCCATATTTATTCGCGAGCCTGAATTTGTCGGGCAGACGAAAGACAAGCTTGCAACTGTTGAAGCACAACGTATCGTAGAAAATGCGATCAGAGATCCGTTTGATCACTGGCTGGCAGCCTCACCTCAGGAAGCATCGAAGCTTTTAGATTGGGTTTTAGAACGCGCAGATGAGCGCTTGCGCCGTCGTCAGGAAAGAGAAGTCAACAGAAAAACAGCCGTCCGCAAACTGCGCCTGCCCGGAAAACTGGCCGATTGTAGCCAAAACACAGCAGCAAATGCTGAGCTATTCATTGTAGAAGGCGACTCGGCTGGCGGTTCTGCCAAACAAGCACGCAACCGAACCAATCAGGCTATCCTGCCCCTGCGAGGCAAGATTCTCAATGTTGCCAGTGCAGGACGCGACAAGCTCACAGCCAACCAGCAAATTGCAGACCTCATACAGGCATTAGGTTGCGGTACAGGCAACAAATATCGTGAAGATGATTTGCGTTACGAACGCATCATCATCATGACAGATGCTGACGTTGACGGAGCACATATTGCAACTCTTTTGATTACATTTTTCTATCAAGAAATGCCGCAGCTCATTCGTAACAATCATCTTTATCTAGCAGTTCCACCACTCTATCGCATCAGCCAAGGCGGCAAGACTGCTTATGCACGCGATGATGAACACAAGGATGAATTGCTTAAAACCCAATTTAGCGGGCGTGGAAAAATAGAAATTGGACGCTTTAAAGGCCTTGGTGAAATGCGCGCCGAGCAATTGAAGGAAACAACAATGGATCCGCTTAAGCGCACTTTGCTGCTTGTAAAACTAGAAGAAGATTCTTTACAGCAAACCAAAGAAATTGTTGAAGACTTAATGGGTACAAAACCAGAAGCCCGTTTCCGCTTCATCCAAGAGAATGCGGCATTTGTCGAAGAACTAGACATTTAAAAAATAAGAGGCCTGATGTGAAAGCATCAGGCCTCTAGATATAAAATCACTATATATTCAAATACTTATAATAGTTATTCAATGCTGCGCTTTAAGCATTAGCATGTAACTTCTATAGTTCTCAAGAATACTTATTCCGTAACACTAATGCCCATTTGTTGCTGTATGACTTCAACGGTCTCCCGAACAAAATATGTAATTTCTGGATTGATTGTAATAATATGTGCACCAGTCCCATAGGGGCTATAAGCAACAACATGAGTAAAATTCAGCGTAATTTTTTCGCCGCTCATATCTGTGAGTTCAATCCACATTAGCATTCTCCATATAAGCCTGAATTTAGACTAAGGAATTTAAAAAAACAATCAATAGCGAAGGTGATTGGGTTAATGTTATTTCGCGCGCAGAATACACCCGAGCACAATTTAAAAAATCAAACCTTAAGGATCAGGCTAGTTTTTAATATTTCATAATGCAATAGAGGGCTGTACTCCAACTCTGTGAGATATTCGACAAAACCCATTTTTTTATAGAACGTGATGGCACTCTCATTATTGGCATAAGTGCCGATTTTTATACGCTCATAGCCGCTCAGCACAATTATATTAACCAAAT
>CANQXU010000118.1 GCA_947627865.1 uncultured Paenochrobactrum sp.
ATCAAATCATCAAGTTTCGCCAGCATTTCGCCAGTCTTAACCTTCTGATTGGCTACAAAGGAAATATCCGTAACAACACCGGAGACTTGAAAGGTTAAGTCAACCCCTTGTGAAGCATTTGCAGTTCCGATCGCTTCAATACCAGGTGTCCAGCTCATAGGTTCTACAGTATAAGTAGAAACCGTCATGACTTGCTTCGGCATATTGGCAAAGTAATTTTCGATTGCCTGCTTACGAAACAAGTTAAAGCCCACAAGGCCACCAACAACGATTACAAGAAAAATAACAGCCAAAATCAGGCGCTTTATCATCGGGCTTAGCACTCCTAATGTGCTTATTAATTGTTACATGCCCAGCTGAATTCCCCACAAACAGCGCAATTATACCTGCCGCATATGCTTAAAAACAGCCAATGCATTCCCAGCAATTTAAGAAATTGCTCGTATTTATTTACTATCAGTAAATTGTAATAGCAGAAGTACTGCCCTTCGGACAGTACTATCGTGTTTTTTACGCAATGCTGTTTCTTTTGCGCATCAGGTAAAGTATCAATGCATAATATTATAATGGAGCCACGTCGCCTTTGGCCCATGCTGCACTGGTATTTTCAGAAAACTCGACAAATTTGCCCACTGAGATTGCCTCACGAATACCCTGCATTAATTGCTGATAGTAATGCAGATTATTCCAAGTCAATAACATTGCGCCCAGTGCTTCACCTGACTTCACCAAATGATGCAAATAGGCACGTGAGTAATCACGGGCTGCCGGACATGTAGATTCCGGGTCCAGTGGACGATGATCATCTGCATGGCGCGCATTACGAATATTGATTTTCCCAAAACGTGAAAATGCCAAACCATGGCGTCCCGCGCGCGTAGGCATAACACAGTCGAACATATCAACCCCGCGCCCAACGGATTTTAAAATATCATCTGGTGTGCCAACACCCATGAGATAGCGTGGCTTATCTTCTGGCAAAATAGGACAAACGACAGAAAGCATATCAAGCATCACTTCCTGTGGCTCCCCAACCGCCAGTCCGCCAATGGAATAGCCTTTTAAATCCATAGCCTTAAGAGCCAAGGCTGATCTTTCACGCAAAGTAGCATTATCGCCACCTTGTACAATGCCGAACATGGCCTTACCTGGCTGATCGCCAAAAGCGACTTTACAGCGCTCTGCCCAACGCAAAGACAACTCCATTGCCTTTTCCATATTGGCATAGCTGGTCGGCAATGCCACACATTCATCCAGCTGCATTTGGATGTCACTATCCAAAAGCCCTTGAATCTCAATAGAGCGCTCAGGTGACATCTCATAAGCGCGACCATCAATATGCGAGCGGAAGGTAACGCCCTGCTCTGTAATTTTCCGTAGCTTGGAAAGCGACATAACCTGAAAGCCACCAGAATCCGTTAGGATAGGACCTTTCCAGCCACCAAATTCATGGAGCCCACCAAGTCGCGCAATGCGCTCAGCACCAGGACGAAGCATCAAATGATAGGTATTGCCAAGGATTATATCTGCACCGAGATCCTTGACTTGGTCCATATACATTGCCTTGACCGTGCCTGCAGTTCCAACCGGCATAAAAGCAGGCGTGCGCACCGTACCGCGTGGCAAAGTGATTTCGCCTTGTCGAGCCGAGCCATCAGTAGCATGAACTTTAAAGGTAAAATTTTTCGTAGACATATTTGCAGAGCCTGTAATTTGAACCCGTAAGAAGAAAAGTGATACGCGCATCCGCACTCTTGCGCAGACTGGCAAAGAAAACCAATTACCGCGTTTTCGTGTCACGCTCTAAAAAACAGGCATCACCATAAGAGTAGAATCTATAACCAGTTTCGATTGCATGTGCATAAGCTGCTTGCATGGTTTCATAGCCGCTAAAGGCCGAAACAAGCATAAAAAGCGTTGATCGTGGTAAATGAAAATTTGTCATTAATGCATCAACGGCTCGAAATTGATAACCCGGCGTAATGAATATATCAGTGGCGCCAGCCCAAGCATGTATGCGACCAGCCTCATCCGCAGCACTTTCAATGAGGCGCAAGGATGTTGTCCCGACACATACAACACGGTTGCCTCTTGCTCTTACAGCATTCAATGCGTCGGCCGTCTCGGCGTTGATTACGCCAATTTCAGAATGCATGACATGATCTGTTGTATCGTCGGCCTTAACGGGTAAAAACGTCCCCGCTCCAACATGCAATGTAACATAATGCTGCTCGATACCGCGCTCTTTCAGAGCGGATAAAAGCTCTTGAGTAAAATGCAGACCAGCAGTCGGTGCTGCTACCGCCCCTTCCTCTCGGGCATAAACAGTTTGATAATCTTTTCGATCTTGTTCATCTTCGGGACGCTTGGAGGCAATATAAGGGGGGAGCGGGATATGCCCGGTTTGTGCAATGGCTTCGTCTAGCATTGGTCCGGATAAGTCAAATATCAGCAAGGCTTCGCCGCTATCATTTTTTTCTGCGACTAAAGCATCCAAAACGCCCAACATACAAGCGGAGCCATCTTCACGACCAAAGCGTATACGTTCACCTTCCTTTACACGTTTAGAAGGGCGCAAAAAAGCTTTCCAGCGATCCGGCCCCACACGCATATGTAAAGTTGCACTCACATGTGCATAATTACCATCGCGCTCTCGCATACCTTCAAGCTGTGCAGGAATGACTTTCGTATCATTAAAAACCAGAGCGTCACCTGGATTAAGCAAAGTGCTTAGGTTTGCAATTCGCAGATCTTCAAAATCATGAGGAGGCGTTACATGCAAGAGCCTCGCATTTTCTCTGGGCTCCATAGGCCGCAGAGCAATATTCTCCTCTGGCAGATCAAAATCGAAGAGATCAACGCGCATAAAACAAACCTTTTTTCGCAAAACACAACTCCGGAGTGATTTATCAGCTCCGGAGTCGCAATTCTTTATCAGTGGATATTAAGCATCCGCTGCAATACGTGCTTTATTAATGATATCTGGATCAGTAACTGGCTCGCCACGCTTGATCTCGTCAACATGTTCCATGCCTTCAATAACCTGACCCCAGACAGTATATTGACGATCCAACCAAGGCGCATCGGTAAAGCAAATAAAGAACTGGGAGTTTGCAGAGTTTGGATTCTGTGAACGCGCCATTGAGCAAGTTCCACGTTTATGGCTTACATTTGAAAATTCAGCCTTTAGATCTGGTTTGTCCGATCCGCCCATGCCCGCACGGCCAGGATTGAAATTGGCGCCGCCTGTTTTACCAAATTTCACATCGCCGGTTTGCGCCATGAAACCATCGATAACACGATGGAAAACAACACCGTCATACGCACCTTCCCGTGCCAGCTCTTTAATGCGGGCAACGTGACCCGGTGCCAAATCCGGCAACAACTCAATAACGACTTCGCCTTTGGTTGTTTCAAGAATAAGTGTGTTTTCTGGATCCTTGTAAGCCATGGGGCTCTCCTGTTTACGATCGGTTTTAAGCGAAATATCGCTAGAAATTATTTATCGGCCAAAACAACTGCTTTGACGATTTTGTCAGGGTTTTCTACTGAACCATTATTAGATTCACTACCCTTTTTGATTTTATCAACAGTATCCATACCACTGCTGACCTGACCAACCACTGTATATTGACCATTTAAGAAAGAACCTTCATCAAACATGATGAAGAATTGCGAGTTGGCAGAATTCGGATCCTGAGAGCGAGCCATGCCTACAGTGCCGCGAACAAATGGTTCCTTGCTGAATTCAGCAGGGATATTCCCGTATTCAGAACCACCAGTACCGACACGCATAGCATCATAGCTTTTATCAATATTACCGAATTTCACATCACCGGTCTGCGCCATAAATCCGGGAATAACGCGATGGAAACCAACGCCGTTGTATGCACCATCACGAACCAGCTTTTTAATTTGCTCAACATGCTGAGGAGCAAGATCAGGACGTAGTTCAATTGCTACATCGCCATCTTTTAGCGAAAGAACAACAGTGTTTTCAGCATCCGCTGCCTGCACAGAGCCAAGTGAGACTGCACTCAGCGCGATCATTGCGGTAGCCGCAAGAGCCGAACGAATAAAAGACATGGATTATATCCCTATATTGAAATCAGAATTCTGGAATTTATTTTCAAGCGCTTTAGCAACAACCTCCGGAACAAACGGACGTATATTGCCTTGCATAGAAGCAATTTGACGAACCAATGTTGCCGTAATTGTTCTGACCGCAGGGTTGGCAGGCAGAAAGACCGTCAGTAGTTCTGGCGCCATAATGCCATTCATTCCTGCCATTTGCATTTCATAATCGAGGTCTGTGCCGTCACGCAAACCCCTCACAAGCAAATTGGCACCATATTTCCGCGCTGCATCAATGAGCAGCCCGTCAAAACTAACAACATGAATGCGTGATCCATCAGCTCCAAATTCATGCAAGCAAACCTGCTTGATTAGAAATACACGCTCTTCAAAGCTGAATAAGGGCTTTTTACCAGGATGAACACCGATGGCCACAAAAACTTGATCAGCTAAACGCAATGCGCCCTTAAGCACATCAATATGTCCATTGGTCACCGGATCGAAAGACCCTGCATAAATCGCATTCGTCATGCCAAACAGCTAGCCCTTTTAGTCGGTGTTTTCAACACTGAGTTTTCACAGTACAGAATTTATATAGTGTCACTTTATTCACTTTCACCAAGATAGCCGTTATTTTTTAATTGTAAAAACATTTAATTCCACGGCTTGGATACATGAATTTATAATCATTATGGATAAATATCATTATTGATTATTGTCATGCAACCAATCCTAATCAAATGCGTTTATAGGATACAGGCCTTGTTGGTCTTTAAGCTTTATGAATGAAGTGAACAGGCACCAAAAGGTCGAAGCAAAGCGCCCATGTGATAAGTTTAATCTTAGATCATGATGATCTTGTTATCTTTCCCCTGCCAAACCTCCAGTCTGGCAACTCTTAAGGGCGGTATTTTATACCGCCCTTTTTTTGATTATTCCTGAGGCTTATCGCTTTCAGTCACAGCACTTGGCTCTGTCTCGATTGAGGCTTCATCCGCTTTCGCGCCAGTCTCATCGAGCGGGGCATCTTCATCTTCTTCGGTCTCCGAAATTCTTTCTACAGAGACAACTTTTTCACCATCTGCGGTATTGAAGATCGTTACGCCCTTCGTAGAACGTCCGGCGATTCGAATGCCGTCTACCGGAACACGAATAAGCTGACCCTGATCCGAAACCAGTAATATCTGATCACTCTGTTCAACAGGGAACAGGGCAACCAAATGACCTATTTCATCAGCTTTGGATGTATCGGTAGCACGGATACCCTTACCGCCTCGGCCAGATACGCGGAACTCATATGAAGATGAGCGCTTACCAAAACCAAACTCACTGACAGTAAGGACTGTCTGCTCGCGTGCTTTCAGCTCCTGATAGCGCTCCTCGCTCAGATCTGTACCGTCGACGATATCTTCACCGACGACAACGATGTCTTCGGCATCCTCTGCGCCCTCTGCACGGCGCTCTGCAATAGCGCGCTTGAGGTAAGAGGCGCGTTCGGAAGCTTCTGCATCGACGTGATGCAGGATGGCCATCGAGATAACTTTATCGCCTTCGCTCAAATTAATCCCACGGACACCAATAGAGTTGCGTCCGGCAAAAACACGAACATCAGTGACAGGGAACCGGATACACTGGCCACCTGCTGCTGTCAGCAATACATCATCAAACTCGGTACAAGTATCAACCGACAGGATCTCGTCGCTATCATCATCGAGCTTCATCGCAATTTTACCATTGCGATTAACCTGAACAAAATCAGACAGCTTGTTACGACGTACCGTACCGCGCGTTGTCGCAAACATCACATCGAGATTTGCCCAGCTATCCTCATCTTCCGGCAGCGGCATAATTGTCGTGATACGTTCACCCTGCTCCAGCGGCAGCATATTAATCAAAGCCTTACCGCGTGACTGCGGTGTGCCCACAGGCAAACGCCAGACTTTTTCTTTATAAACAATACCGCGCGAAGAGAAGAAAAGAACCGGCGTATGCGTATTGGCAACAAAGAGACGGGTGACGAAATCCTCATCACGCGTAGCCATGCCTGCACGACCCTTACCACCACGGCGCTGCGCCCGATAAGTATTGAGAGGCACGCGTTTAATATAACCCGCATGGCTAACAGTAACGACCATATCCTCACGGGCTATAAGGTCTTCGTCATCCATTTCAGGGCCGCCAAAGCCGATTTCGGTACGACGAGGCGTTCCAAACTCTTCCTGTACAGCCAGCAACTCTTCTTTTACGATCGTCCAAACACGAACTCTTGAAGAAAGAATTTCGAGATAATCACGAATTTCTTCGCCAATTTTATTCAATTCATCGGCGATTTCATCCCGACCAAGCGCTGTCAATCGCTGCAAGCGCAACTCAAGAATCGCGCGCGCCTGCTCTTCTGAAAGATGATATGTATTATCTTCATTCAAGCCATGTCGTGGATCATCAATCAAGGTGATCAATGCGGCAACATCAGCTGCCGGCCAACGGCGCTCCATCAATTGCTCACGTGCAGTCGTTGGATCTGGTGCACGTCGGATCAAAGCAATGATCTCGTCGATATTCGCTACCGCAATAGCAAGACCGACCAAGACATGCGCACGGTCACGTGCTTTGTTGAGTAAGAATTTCGTGCGGCGGGTGACAACCTCTTCACGGAATTCGACAAAGGCGCGCAGCATATCCAGCAGCACCATCTGCTCAGGTTTGCCACCGTTGAGCGCCACCATATTGCAGCCGAAAGATGTCTGCAAAGGTGTATAGCGATATAGCTGATTGAGCACGACATCGGCCACAGCATCACGTTTCAGCTCGACAACAACGCGATAACCCTCACGGTCAGATTCATCACGCAGATCCGAGATGCCTTCAATGCGTTTATCACGCACCAATTCAGCCATTTTCTCGATCATTGTGGCCTTATTCACTTGATAAGGAACTTCTGTGATGACAATTGCTTGTCTGTCGCCACGGATTTCCTCAATCGAAGTGCGCCCGCGCATGACTACGGAACCACGACCTGTGCTATAGGCTGAATTGATACCGGCACGACCAAGAATGATGGCACCTGTTGGAAAGTCAGGACCAGGTATGAGCTCCATGATTTCTTCCAGAGTAATCTCTGGATTATCAATAAGCGCTATACAACCATCAATAACTTCACTCAGATTATGCGGCGGAATATTGGTGGCCATACCAACAGCAATACCGCCCGAACCGTTCACCAAAAGATTGGGGAAGCGAGCAGGCAGCACAACCGGCTCTTTTTCGCGGCCATCATAGTTTTCCTGAAAATCGACAGTATCCTTATCGATATCAGCAAGCAATGAATCTGAAAGTTTTTGCAGGCGACACTCAGTATAACGCATCGCTGCTGGCGGATCGCCGTCGATGGAACCAAAGTTTCCCTGCCCGTCGATCAACGGATCGCGCAAGGAGAAGTCCTGCGCCATACGCACCAAGGCATCGTAAATAGAAGCATCGCCATGAGGATGGTATTTACCCATCACTTCACCGACGACACCGGCAGATTTACGATATGGTTTATTATAGGCCAGCCCCATTCCATTCATCGCATGCATGATACGACGATGTACGGGCTTGAGACCATCGCGGACATCAGGCAATGCACGGCTCACGATAACGCTCATCGCGTAATCAAGATATGAACGCTGCATTTCCTCAATGATAGAGATTGGCTCAATATCCTGGGGGCCGGAAGCACCATCAGAAGAGACTGAACCAGGCGGCGGAGTTAGATCTGACACTATTCAAAGGTCTTTCTTAACAGAATCGATTACATACCTATAAAGCAGACAAAGCGATAACGCTAATTATGTGCCGTAAGGTTCTTATAGAGAACTGATAACACAGATGCTTACAAGATATATGCGGATAAATCAAAAGATTATGCCAAAAATGATCTACATGGCAAGTTTTTCCCATCCATTCAACTTGAACGCACTCCGGACAGTGGTTACTCTGGGCAATATTGTTTTAATCATACACAAGCGAGCTTTTTTACCTGCCGCTCTACCAAGCTTAAATCATCATTGCATTTGAATAAAGGTCAGTTCAATGGCATATTTTGACACATTACTCGGAGCCTTTATTACGCTGTTGGTGACGATTGATCCTCCCGGACTAGCGCCCCTGTTTCTTGCTGTTACACCAGGAATGAACCGTCAGGCGCGCAAGCAGGTCGCTGGTCGCGCAATTATCATCAGCTTTATACTGATGACTGTTTTTGCCATTGCCGGCTCACAGATTCTCAATCTTTTTGGCATTTCCATTGGTGCATTTAGGGTAGCCGGTGGCTTGCTTCTATTCTGGATTGCCTTTGAGATGATTTTTGAAAAACGCACCGAGCGTAAAGAAAAAAGCGCCGAGATTGCGATAACAAAAGATCACATCCGCAATATTGCCGCCTTCCCGCTTGCAATTCCTCTGATTGCAGGTCCCGGTGCTATTTCTGCGATAATCCTATTATCTGATTCATTTGAATCGCCTGCTCAACGCTCCGGCCTCATTGGCATGATTATCGTGAGCCTTGCCATAACTTACGTTATTTTATTGCTGGCTGAACGCGTTGACAGATTTTTGGGTGAAACAGGCCGCTCGATACTTACACGTCTATTGGGTGTCATTCTGGCGGCCCTTGCCGTGCAATTTGTGGCCGACGGTATTAAGTCGATTATTGCAACAGTATAAAAAAACAGCCGTGTAAGTGATATTTTACACGGCTGCCATGTTTTCAAAATACTATGCAAATGATCTGACAGCATGCACAAAGGCTTTTCCTGCCTCAGCTAAACTGCCTGAATTGTCAATTTCAATCAGCCTTGCTGTTGTAGCTTTGATTGGAACCTCCCGAGCCAAGCGCCGAGCAATATCCTGCTCACTTTCGCGCCCCCGCGCTGCAAGTCTTTGCGCCAATATATCAGGACGTGCCGAAATATTGATAATTCCTGCTTTAGCACCAGTGGTTGAATATTTATTTCCCACCTGCTCAAGCACCCGTCTCGACACATTGGCAATCATTATTTTGCCAGAGCTAATTTTCTCATCCATATTGGA
>CANQXU010000119.1 GCA_947627865.1 uncultured Paenochrobactrum sp.
CGTGATCGTGAGTATGGGTATGGGTATGGGTATGATCATGGTTGTGATTATGATCTTTGCACACACTATGCTGATGATCATCATGCGGGGCTTTGTGTCCGCTGCAACAGCCCTTGTTTAAGGCATGATGATCATGTTTTTCATTCACAGGCGGCGCAACAACAATTTGCTCTACCTCATAACCTAGACTACGCACCCGCTTTTCAACTAAACTAAGATCAACTTCCGTTTCATAGCTTAATGTCATAGTTCCGGTTGTTACAGATACCGCAACATCTTGGACGCCAGTGACCCTTCTCACAGCCGTTTCAACTTTACCCGCGCAAGACGCGCAATCCATACCGCTAATCTGATAGCGGATTTTCTTAATAAGAGTGTCCATCCAACCTGGCCCTTTAACAGAGACTTGAATCATGTTGGAAACAAACTACATTCTCTAGTGACTAGAGGAGCAAGAGCTAAATGCAAAATAATTTCTCAATTGGTGAGGCCGCCAAGATAAGTCAGGTAAAAGTGCCGACAATTCGTTATTACGAGCAGATTGGCTTGCTACTGGAAGCACCAAGAACAAGCGGCAATAGACGCCTCTATGATAATACGGATATTCAGCGCCTGAAATTTATACGCCATGCCCGCGATCTAGGATTTGATATAGATGCCATTCGTACGCTCTTGACACTTCAAGATGACCCCTCCGATTCCTGTGACATGGCCGATGAAATTGCCCGCGCCAGACTGGAAGATGTAGAGCGTCGAATTAATAGCTTGGTCGCTTTACGCTCAGAGCTACAAAAAATGCTCGACAGCCACTGCCACGGACGCATTGATGAATGCAGGGTCATTGAAGTCTTAAGCAACCACCTTGAATGCGAAGATCACATCTAAAGCGATTACGAATGCGGCTAAACGGGTTCCCTCTGCCCGTCAGGCAGTTTGTTGCGCTTCGACTTCCTCTTAAAGAGCATGTCTTTAGCCGCCAAAATCGCCCCTGCTGTAATAAGCAAACAAGCAGCCAGAATACGCAATGACGGCTCGGCTGCTCCGGCAAGAACCAGCATGAGTGTGGAAAGCAGAGGTGCGGCATAACTGGCAGCACCTAAAACCTGTATATTCCCGTGTTTCACACCATAATCCCAGGCATAAAATGCCAAACCAACCGGCATGAGGCCAAGGCCTAACACGGCCAGCCATTGCAGCGCACTTTGCGGCCAAACTGTTTCTTCAAGCGCCAAATGACACAATAATGATAATATTGCTGTTGCTATGCAAAAAGCCGTAACAATATCGGTTGGCACTTTGGCAAAGCGTCTTGAGAGCAACGAATAAGCAGCCCAAATCAAGGCCGAGATTAATGCCGCTATATAACCAAAACTATATTCTGCCTCAAACCCAAAGCCTTGGCCCTTGCTGACAATCATGACCATTCCGCCAAGACCCAACAATACCCCTGCGATATGATGCCAGCGCAGTTTTTCACCGGGCATTAAAGATGAGCCAACAACAATAAGCAGCGGCCATAAATAATTGATCAAGCTAGCTTCGACAGGCGGCGCATTGCGCAGTGCCGTAAAATACATAAAGTGATAGCCAAATAAACCAACGATCCCGACAACCCAGACGATTGCGGGCTGACGCAGATTTTTTAAAGCGCCAGGGCGAAAGAACCACGAGATCACACCCAGACTTCCCCCAACGGCAAATGTCATCGCTGTCAACTGGAAAGGCGGTACAGCCCCTGATCTTGCTGTCAATAAAGCAAGCAAGGCCCACATCAAGATTGCTGAAAATCCTGTCAGCGTTGCCAATCTCATATCCCCTCCAGTCCGTCACCGTCTTCTTTTATTTTTTACAGCGGCTCTTCGGCAAACCAATAATATTCTATTCAATTCGAATCATTATTAAGCGCACTTTACCCCTTCTGCCCAATGTTCCAATCCCTGCAAATTAAACTCTGAATTATCTTCTCACGAATGATCAAAAAAATCTGCTATTTTATTATAAACTAGCGTTAGAAGCATTTGGCGAACCTTCATTATGTGATTCTTCTAAATTTAAAATACCTATCGGGATCATGCTTTCTTGAAGCAGCAATCCCAATAAAGCATCTTAGAAACTATATTTAGAGCCGGAAAACAGCTATAAACATGCCGGAACGGCTCTCAATTCGGCTAAAGTCGTCTCTTTCGCGCAAAGTATCTTGACTGTTTCGGCTGCTAACTCTATAGAAACGCGACTTTCCCTTTAGGCCGCCTGTCCGTATTTGTGCGCCATCAGCATATATTTATGCATTGGAGTGTATGACGGGCATTCAGGTCGGGGCCTTGAGAAACAGAATTTGAAGGTGAGACCAAAATGTCCCGCGCTTGTGAATTGACCGGCAAAGCGGTCCAGTACGGCAACAATGTCAGCCACGCGAATAACAAGACGCGTCGCCGTTTTCTGCCAAACCTTTGCAATGTAACTTTGATGTCAGATTCTCTGGGTCAGAGCTATCGTCTACGTGTATCTGCGCATGCTCTGCGTTCTGTTGAGCATCGTGGTGGCTTGGATGCATTCCTTGCTAAATCAGACGACAAAGAGCTGTCCCAGCGTGCACGTCTGCTGAAGCGTCAGATTGCAAAGAAGCAGGCAGAAGTAGCCGCTTAATAAGCCAATAATGCTTTTATAGTATATTGTAAAAAGGGCCGGCTTTTGTCGGCCCTTTTTACTGGTTCCATTACCCAGGATAAAAAAATGTCAAAACGACAAGATAAATCTATCCCTCATCTGAGCCTCTCGGCTTATCTGCCCGCAATTCTTGCCATGTGCGCTTCCGTGGCTGCGTCCAATATCCTTGTTCAATATCAATTTGAATATTGGGGGTTGGCTGAAATATTGACCTGGGGCGCGTTCACTTATCCCTTTGCCTTTCTGGTCAATGACCTAACCAACCGCCGCTATGGTCCGGCTGCTGCACGCAAAGTTGTTTATGCCGGCTTTTTTCTTGGTGTCATTATGTCCATCTGGCTGGCAACACCGCGCATTGCGATTGCATCAGGCAGTGCATTTTTGTTTTCACAACTGATGGATATTACCGTTTTTGATAGGCTGCGTCGTCAAAGCTGGTGGAAAGCACCCTTTGCAGCCGCCATGTTCGGCTCGGTTGTTGATACAATTTTGTTCTTCTCGATCGCTTTTGCCGGCTCATTTGCATGGATTGATGCCCTCACTGGCATGCCTGATTCCTCTTTGAACTTTCCCGCTTCATTTTTAGGGATCGCAATGCCTCTATGGACTTCACTGGCGCTCGGCGACTTTATTATCAAGGTTATTATGGGAACGGTCATGCTGCTGCCCTATGGCGCCATTTTAGCGATTTTTGCCCCCAAGCTATATTTACCAAAGCAATAAAGTTTTAAACTTTACATTTAAGAATATGAGCTATGAACTAAAAAGCCCGTTTCGATCAAAACGAAACGGGCTTTAATTCTAGCTTTATTATAAGGCATTCAGCGCTTCTTTAAAAAGCTTTCCTTCTCGCGCCACCAGTTGTTTTTTCATCGAACAATGAAGCCAACTGCTCGGTCATCGCGCCTGCCAATTCTTCCGCATCCACAATTGTAACGGCCCGCTCATAATAACGGGTCACATCATGGCCAATACCGATGGCGATTAACTCCACCGGAGAGCGCGTTTCGATCTCTTCAATCACAGCACGCAAATGCCGCTCAAGATAATTGCCCGGATTAACGGAAAGTGTGGAATCATCCACCGGAGCACCATCAGAGATAACCATCATTATCTTGCGTTGCTCGGGGCGCGCCAACAAACGCTGATGTGCCCAGATCAAAGCTTCGCCGTCGATATTTTCTTTCAGCAAGCCTTCACGCATCATCAGGCCAAGATTGCGTCTGGCACGACGCCATGGCGCATCCGCACCTTTATAAATAATATGCCGCAGATCATTCAAACGACCAGGATTAGAGGGTTTTCCTCCACCAAGCCAAGCTTCGCGGGATTGGCCGCCTTTCCAGGCTTTTGTAGTAAAGCCCAAAATCTCAACCTTAACACCGCAGCGTTCCAGTGTTCTGGCCAAAATATCCGCACATGTTGCGGCAACGGTAATCGGTCGTCCGCGCATAGAGCCAGAATTATCAATAACAAGACTGACAACCGTATCTCTAAATTGTGTATCACGTTCCAATTTGAAAGATAATGGTTGTGTCGGATCGACCACGACGCGAACTAAACGCGCACTATCAAGATAGCCCTCTTCCAGATCAAAGTCCCATGACCGATTTTGCTGAGCCATCAAGCGTCGCTGCAATCGGTTAGCAAGACGGCCCACCACACCTTGGAGATTGGCAAGTTGCTTATCCAGAAATGCTCTTAGCCGATCCAATTCAGCTTCATCACACAGTTCTGTAGCATCAACAGTTTCATCGAACTGTTGGGTGAAAACTTTATAATCATTCTTTTCAGAAAAATTAGCAAAAGGTTGATTTGGACGACGTGCTTCACCCGGTGTTTCGGTTTCTACGTCCTCACCATCATCCATGTCATCGGCAGTGGCGTCGGAAGGCTCCATTTCGCCTTGTTCGCCATCATCACTGGATTCGTCTGATTCCTCGCTTTCGCTGGATTCAGAACCTTCCTGCTGTTCGTCGCCGCCTTCTTCATTTTCCTGATTGTCCGGCTGATCATCATCTTGTGTCTGATCATCCTCGGTCTGAGGATTCTGCGACAGCTCTTCGGCCATTTCCATTGAAACGAGGATATCTCTGATCACACGTGCATAAGCCTGTTGATCTTCCAGATCTGTAGCAAGCTTCTCCAGATCTTTGCCAGCTTTTTCCTCAATCCAATCGCGCCATAATTCCAAAACGTCACCCGCCTCCGGCGGTGCTTTTCGTCCTGTCAGCTTTTCACGGATCAAGAGCGAGATTGCTTCCTCAAGCGGAGCTTCATCTCTGCTGTTGATGCCAGCATAATTTGCACGCGCATATTTATCGCTCAGCATGATCGATAAATTATCAGCCACACCAACCATTGCGCGCGCACCAATGGCCTCAACACGCGCTTGCTCAACGGCATCAAATATGGCGCGTGCCTGCTGGCCCTCAGGTGCTAATTTAGCATGAACACGCGGGTCATGCTTGGCATGACGCAGCGCCATCGAATCACCAAGCCCGCGCGTTATTGCAATATCACGCGCCGTCGCTCGTTTTGGTAAATCCGGCAAGCGGGCACGATTCCCCGTCAGTGCCGGCCGGTCATTACTAAAACCGACCTCAAATTCATGCGAACCGGCAATGGCGCGCACGCACGCCGTTACCGCCCGCTTGAACGGTTCCGTATCGAGCGGGGCATGCCGCCGCTCACGCGAATTATCGCCCGCACCAGCCATATTGCATCTCCGCCCTTACGCCAATGCGACGTTAACTGCGGATTCCGGCAGCTCTTCACCAAAGGCACGCTGATAGAATTCAGCAACAATCGCACGCTCCAGCTCATCACATTTATTCAAGAATGTTACACGGAATGCAAAGCCTACATCATTAAAGATCGCCGCATTTTCCGCCCATGTAATGACTGTACGAGGACTCATCACTGTCGAAAGATCGCCATTGATAAAGGCCTGACGGGTCATATCCGCAACACGAACCATCTTGCTGACAATCTCGCGGCCTTCGTCATTTTGATAATGCTTGGCTTTAGCCAGAATGATCGCAACTTCATTGTCATGCGGCAGATAGTTCAGCGTGGTCACAATCGACCAGCGATCCATCTGTGCCTGATTGATCTGTTGTGTACCGTGATAAAGACCTGTTGTATCGCCAAGACCAACAGTATTGGCTGTGGCAAACAAGCGGAAAGCAGGATGCGGATTAATAACACGGCTCTGGTCAAGCAATGTCAAACGACCAGCTGTTTCCAAAACGCGCTGAATAACAAACATAACGTCAGGACGCCCTGCATCATATTCGTCAAACACCAATGCAACATTGTTCTGGTAAGCCCAAGGAAGGATACCATCTTTAAATTCGGTAACCTGTACGCCGTCTTTTACAACGATAGCGTCCTTACCAACGAGATCAATACGGCTGACATGGCTATCAAGATTAACACGCACACAAGGCCAGTTTAAACGCGCTGCAACCTGCTCAATATGAGTGGATTTACCAGTACCATGGTAACCTGAAACCATAACACGGCGATTATAGGCAAATCCTGCCAGAATAGCCAAAGTGGTTTCACGATCAAAAATATAATCCGGATCAATTTCCGGTACGTAAGAATCACCCACTGAATAAGCAGGAACCTGCAAATCGGAATCGATACCAAAAACGTCTCTTACTGAAACTGTTGTATCTGGCAAACCACCCATATTCCGCTCAACCTTGTTCATTATGCCTCCAAAGCGGCGGAATGACCTGCCGCGAATTATTTATGCACGTCGTTATGTTCTATTCTTTACAGAGGCTTGAAACAGCCCCTTAAAAAACTTTTAGTTCACACGGATCAAATGACTGCCAGCCAATATTTTAACCGGCAAATCCTTTGATATATCAGCACAAACCTGCTTGTTTCAACAATTTATAGGCCTGAATTACATCGCGAAAACGTTCTTCAGAGGCACGATCGCCACCGTTAGCGTCCGGATGATGTAATTTTACCAGTTCTTTATAGCGAGACTTTATCGCATCGCTAGTAGAATTTGCGGTCAACCCCATGGTTGCCAATGCTTTAGCTTCCAATGGGCGCGGTCTACGAATGGTTTTCGCTGCCTGTTCACTGCCTTCTCTCGGCTGCGCATTAGGATCGCGCATACGATTATGATATGCAGCCGAACCTGAGCGCATTCTGGAAAATTCCGGCGAGCTGCTGCGCGCAGTCGTATTTGTTGTCGTCGTCCATGTCGGGCGATGTCCGGTCAGCGCATCTTTTTGAAAGCGCGCTATGTCCCCATCGGCCAAACCAGAGAAGTAATTGAAACTTTTATTATATTCTCTCACATGGTCTATACAAAAATGAAGATACTGTCCCTCACGCATGCGCCCGACTGGCGCTTTATGAGAACCGGGCTTGTCGCAATCATCCCATTGGCAATCAGGAACGCTAGGCTTTTCCTTCGCCTTCGATTTGGAACTGATGCGGATACTGTCGAAATATTTTGAGTTCACTGTCATGGCTGCAGGATTATGGAGATAAACTTTTCACAAACAAGAATTGACATTCTCTTACCTCATAATTTCCTCATTGAAATCACGAGAAGAGACATGCCCTGTGCGGTTTTGCCCCACGCTTAAGAAATGCAGGGCGGTTATATGGAATAGAACCTATATGGGGAGCTATTTAGCAAATGTCCATTCACAACACCATACAAGATGCAATTGAACAGAAATTAACTGCGGCTTTTTCTCCACAAAGCTTGAAAATTATCAATGAAAGCCATTTGCATTCAGGCCACGCCCACCACGGCTCACAACATAATGAAACATATGACGGCACTGGTGAAACCCATTTCCGTGTTATCATTGTTGCAGAAGCTTTTAAAAATATGAACCGTGTTGAACGTCATCGTGCGATTAATGATGCTTTAAAATCAGAGCTGAATAATGGCATCCACGCATTGGCGCTGGAGCCATCGGCTCCGGGCGAACCGACACGACGCTAGTATAGAAATACACGAACAGGCTTCAGACTAATGCTGAAGCCTGTATTCGTCATCCAAAGATACGATGCGCAAACGCGTAATTCTGTTTTTCTCTCTTTTCAAAACCGAAAAACGCTTCCCGTGAAATGTGAATGCCTGCTTCACTTCCGGAATTGATTGCGTTTCATGAATTACCAAGCCTGCAATCGTGGTTGCCTCTTCATCCGGTAAATTCCAGTCGAGAGCGCGATTAATATCACGGACCGGCAAAGATCCATCAACAATGACTGATCCGTCTGGTTGAACATGAAGACCTTGAATATCAATATCGTGCTCGTCTGCAATATCGCCGACAATTTCCTCAAGGATGTCTTCCAGCGTGACCAATCCCTGCACATCGCCATATTCGTCCACGACAATGGCAATATGTGCCTTATGTCTTAAAAACGCATTCAACTGATCCTGCAGGGTTGTTGTATCCGGCACGAACCAAGGTTTATTCGCGACCTCCATAATATCAATCCGAGAGAAATCGTAATTGGTATCATAAAGTGCACGGATCAAATCTTTAGTGTGCAAAATTCCAATAATATTATCATTATCATTTTTCCACACTGGTATGCGTGTATGCGGGCTGTTCAAAATCTCTTTGACGATCTTATCCGCCGGATCGTCAACATTTACCGTGCTCATAACGGTTCTGTGGACCATCACATCACTGACTTCCAGCTCATGCAGATCAAGCAATCCTCCCAGCTGATCTCTGTCGGCTTTAACAACAGAACCCTCGCGGTGCAAAACCTCAACAGCTCCGCGCAGCTCTTCATGCGGACTAAACATAGACCGGCCAGCTTCAAGATTGACACCAAACATGCGTAAAATAATGCGAACAACCCAATTGATCACGCTTGATAGCGGGCCAATGAGCCAAACAATGACCGCAACAGGCTTTGCAACTGTCAGCGCAAAACGATCTGGTGTGGAGATAGCCCAGGATTTTGGTAAAACTTCAGAAAAAATAACGAGAACAATCGTCATTACGATGGTGGCATAGACCACACCTGCATCACCGAAAAGGCTCAGCAATATCGATGTGGCCAAGGATGAAGCCAAAATATTGACCAGATTATTTCCAATCAACAAAGCACCGATCAATCTGTCACGTCGCTCAATCAGATTCTGTACGAGACTTGCTCTTTTCTCTCCCTGCTGTTCCAGTGTCAGCATGCGCGCACGCGATGCTGCCGTCAGCGCGGTTTCAGAACCGGAAAAAAACGCTGATAAAATGATGCAGACTAAAATTGCGCCGCACATAATCCAGAAAGCTAGTGTCATCAGCGTTTCCTCATTTTTTTAAATTAATCACTATCAGAGAATTAAACTTCACCCAATTGACGGCGTAAAAAGTCTAAAACAGTAGCGGATGCAACATCTTTTGCAATAAATGACTGACCAATTCCTCGTGTCAGAATAAAGGTCAGAGCACCACGTGATACTTTTTTATCCTG
>CANQXU010000120.1 GCA_947627865.1 uncultured Paenochrobactrum sp.
CTGATTGGGATCCTTAATGTCGCATGTTTTACAATGAACACAGTTTTGTGCGTTAATGATGTAAGTTGGCTCGCCGTCCTTTTCGCCCCATTCATATACGCCCGCCGGACAATAGCGCGCCGATGGCCCGCCATAGACACCCAATTCAGAGTTTTTCTGAAGCGCCATATCACCAACGATCAAATGCGGCGGCTCATCTTCCTCATGATTGGTATTCGACAAAAAGACTGACGACAAACGATCAAAAGTTAACTGCCCATCCGGCTTTGGGTAATCGATTTCATGGTGCTTGCTCGCAGGTTCCAGTGATTCAGCATCTGTTTTGCCGTGCTTTAATGTACCAAATATTGAAAAACCAAATAACTGGTTTGTCCACATATCGATGCCACCAAGACCAATACCAAACACAGTGCCGAATTTTGACCAAAGCGGCTTTACATTACGAACCTTTTTCAGATCCTTGCCGATGAGTCCTTTGCGCCAATTGTTTTCAATCTCAATGAGATCATCATTTGCACGCCCGTTACTCAGAGCATCCGCAACTGTTTCCGCAGCTAAAATACCTGATAAAACAGCATTGTGGCTGCCCTTAATACGCGGGACATTCACAAGTCCTGCAGCACAACCAAGCAGCGCTCCGCCCGGGAATGAGAGTTTTGGCACAGACTGCCAACCGCCTTCTGTGATGGCACGTGCTCCGTAAGAAATGCGCTTGCCACCTTCAAATACACCACTGATTGCCGGATGCGTTTTAAAGCGTTGAAACTCTTCGAATGGTGAAAGATACGGATTTTTATAGTTCAAATGAACAACAAATCCCACCGCCACCATATTGTCTTCCATATGATAAAGAAATGAGCCACCGCCTGTTTTCATATCAAGTGGCCAGCCAAAAGAATGCTGCACAAGTCCTTGCTTATGTTTTGCAGGATCAATCTGCCAAAGCTCTTTTAATCCGAGCCCGTATTTTGCAGGTTCGCGTCCTTCATCAAGCTTAAAATGACTGATAAGCTGCTTTGCAAGTGACCCACGCGCGCCCTCACCTATCAAAATATATTTGCCAAGAAGTGCCATTCCGCGGGTGTAATTGGGACCATGCGACCCGTCTTTTAAAATGCCCATATCACCGGTAGCAACACCAATGACAGCCCCTTCATCATTGTACAGCACTTCTGTACCAGCAAAGCCCGGATAAATTTCCACACCCAAGGCTTCCGCCTTTTCAGCCAGCCAGCGGCAAACATTGCCTAATGAAACAATATAATTGCCGTGATTATTCATCAATGACGGCATAGCGAAATTAGGCAAGCGAACGGATCCAGCAGGCCCTAAAAATAGAAAATGGTCTGCTTTGACTTCTGTTTTAAACGGATGATTTTCATCTTCGCGCCAGTCAGGCAGTAACATATCGATACCAACCGGATCCACAACAGCACCAGAAAGAATATGCGCGCCAACTTCTGCGCCCTTTTCCAGCACGACCACCGATATATCTGGATTGACTTGCTTGAGTTTGATTGCGGCAGAGAGCCCAGCAGGACCAGCTCCCACGATAACAACGTCAAACTCCATGCTTTCGCGTTCCGGAAGCGCGTTGGCTTCAGTCATTCCATCCTCCGTCTAATCCCGGCAAATCTATTGCCCGATCTTTCCTGTTTGGCATTCGCTTATTAAGTGCAATATCAGGAAATTATTTATCATTGACCATTATATCATATAATATGATATACACTTTATTGGTAGCGTGTCACAAAAGTTGCCTTCACATCCTATGCGTCCGATTGTCCTTTTATTCAATAGTGATATTTTAGCCATTCTGTTAGTGACAGAGTAGCACATATTTTATACATATTTTCAGAGACATTCCTTGTAAGACGTCTGCATTGTCCCTGTCTAGTTGTCACCAGTGATGGTGGAGATTGAGCTTTATGTCTGAACTATTGGATTCGTTGAGTTTTGAAGAGCTGCTTAGGTTTTATGCCGAAGCAGGCGTTGATGTTGGGCTATCCGATGAACCGGTTAACCGATTTGCCCTCAACAATGAGAACAATTCAGCCAATCGACCAAGAACCGCTGGCAATCATATGCAGGCCAATAGCTCTATTGAGCCTATATCCAATTCAGCTCAGAAACGCGATCATTACGGCAATGCGCAATCTGCTGCCGCGCAACCAAGAACGAATGCTGCCACAACACAGATTGTTCCTGATGCCGCACAGATTGAAAATGCACGCGCAATTGCCGCGAAAGCCAATAGCTTAGAAGAATTACGCAATGCTTTAGCCGAATTTGATGGCTGCGGGTTAAAGTTTACGGCTAAAAACCTCTGTTTTGCTGATGGCAATCCAGCTTCTGATCTCATGTTCATCGGCGAAGCCCCAGGGCGCGACGAGGACATGGAAGGCATACCCTTTGCTGGGCGCTCCGGTCAGCTTCTGGATAAAATGATGGGTGCAATCGGCTATCAACGTGAAAGTGTATATATCGCGAATATAATTGCATGGCGCCCGCCAGGCAACCGCCAACCGACAGCACTGGAAACAGAACTTTGTCGTCCGTTTATCGAGCGTCAGATAGAGCTCGCTTCACCCAAGGTCATAGTTGCTCTTGGCGGGCCTGCAGCCAGCCTTTTAACAGGCAGCAATAGTGGCATATTACGGATGCGGGGCAATTGGATGTCGCATAAAACGGCTTCAGGTGTAGAAATACCTGTTATGCCAACTCTTCATCCGGCTTATCTTCTGCGTAGCCCTGCACAAAAGCGTTTTTCTTGGCGCGATTTACTAGAAGTCAAAATGAAACTTAAAGGCTTAAGCCTTTCATAAACCATGGGCTGTTTGTTATTTTCGTGCGCCTTGTTTAGATAAACTATGCTCACGATAAATAATCATAATCCCTGCCATAATTACAATTACGGTGCCAATTATCATCGGAACTGTCGGGATATCGCCGAAGATCATAAAGCCAATAAATAAGCTTAAGAGCATTGACGTATATTCAAAAGGCGCAATTGTGGACATAGGCGCATGTCGATAACACTCTGTAAGCAAAATCTGCCCTAGTCCTCCCGCAAATCCTGCCCCCACCAAGAGCATCCACTGATCCCAACTTGGCATGACCCAGCCGAAAGGCAGCGTCAGCAATGATAAAACTGTCGCGGAAACCGAAAAATATATAACAATTGTTGCAGTGCGCTCTGAAAAAACCAAGCGGCGAACCAACATCATAGCAAAAGCAGAAAGCGTTGCCGCACTCAATGCAGCTAATGCGCCTAATGCCTCAGCTTGCCCTACCCCGCTACCAGAAAAAACAGACAGTCGCGGCCAGATCATAATGATAACACCAATGAGACCAATCAAGACCGCTGTCCAGCGGTACATACGGACAATTTCTTTCAAGAAAACAGCACTTAAAACAACCGCTATTAATGGGGAAGCATAGTTAAGCGCAATAGCTTCGGGCAAAGGCAGCTTGGTTAAAGCATAAAAGCTAAGCACCATTGATGATACACCAACCAGACCACGCCAAAAGTGGCTCATAGGATGTTTGGTATAAAAAGCGCCTTTAAATTGTGATGTGAGAACCAGATATAGTGAAATTGCAAATATTGCGAAAAATGATCGGAAAAAGACCAGCTCCCCAACAGGAATTCCCTCAGCAGCTTTAAGCAGCGTAGACATCCCGACGAAAACAGCGACAGAGGCTATTTTCAAAGTTATGCCAAGTATCGGCCTTGTCACGATCGCGCCCCGGCTGGCTGGATCACTCAAGTGAGCGCTCAAGATTATATCCCCGCATATTGAATTCGTCGTCAATCTTTTCACTCACTGACAAGTAAATTCATATGCGTAAAAGTAAAAATAATCCAGCCTAAGCTCAAACTATAATATATTTATTATTACTCTTTATATCCGGCCTTATTGCAAAGATTAGTTCCAATTATATTAAAAATAATAGATCGAATCACTTTTCTGATTCGCTATCCTTGCAATTTAAATAAATCTAAAATTTATCTAAATAGATTCAATTAGTTGTGGTATAAATAACCTAAAAGTACACCTTATCAAACATAAATTAAAAACGCATTTATATGTGAACGATCTGACAATAATGGTAAAAATTTGATTAAAGGACTAGACACAGCGAATCACTTTTGATTCATTGTAATTATTCAAGGAAAGTGTCACGAATCACTTTCACAGCGCATTTTCTGAGGGATTATCAAATGGCGAGCACGGACGCGAACAGCGCTCCGACGGGTGCTTCTTGCACTTCGCAAAAGGGGGACGGCAATGATGGTATTTATGGCCATCTGAACCTTTTGGCTGGGCCTGCCAACCGGAAGTTTATTTCGGCCGAGACAATTTTGCGTCGTCTGATCCCGGCACTTATTATCATTTTTCTTCTTGTAATGGGTGTTGCTCGCGTTTTTTCCATGCTTACATGGCGTGAAGATATCCAGCGCAACCATGAAGCCGAGCTTGCACTTACATCTCTGCAAATAGCTGCGGTTCTGGAAGCCCAAAGGGATGCTGTGTCGACAGCAGACCAAGTATTTGCCGATGGTCAAGCCACCCCATCAAAATTGAGCAATCTTATTGATCAGCTCGTCGCCAATGCATCTTTGCCGTCCAATGTATCTTTGCTTATTATTAAGGACGAAAAGGAAGTGTTGGGATCTTTTGGCCCAATAGAACTTGATACAGTGTCCTTGGCACCACGTTTGTCAGATATTCAAACACTGTTTCTTTTCGGCCAAAAAGCTGGCACGCTGAACATCAATTTTGGTGGCAAACAAACATTTGCTTCACTTACGCACCCAGCGGGTCTGCCTCATATCTCTGTGCTAAGCTTTGAGCCCGTTGATGCAATTCTGTCGCAGTGGTATAAATCGGTCATTTTGAACCTGACATTATTCTTAGGTTCAGCTGGTGTAATGCTGGCATTGCTCTACGCCTATTTCAGACAATCTTACCGCGCTCATGATGCTGATGACCTATCCCAGCAGATCCAGAAGCGCATCGACATGGCATTAGCACGCGGCCGTTGCGGTCTTTGGGACTGGGATATGGTTCGCGGTCGCATTTATTGGTCACGGTCTATGTATGAAATGCTGGGCTATGAAGCTCAGGATACGATACTTGCCTTTGGTGCGGTGGCAGACATTGTCAATCCGGATGACGGCGATCTGTTCGAAATTGCCAATCATGCTGTTGAAGGTAAAATCTCGCATTTGGATAAAGTTTTCCGTATGCGCCATGCGGATGGTTCATGGGTTTGGTTACGTGTTCGTCTTGAGGTCAATTATGAGGGTGAACCGCATCTGGTCGGTATAGCATTTGATGTCAGCGAGCAGCACCGTTTTGCTCAAGCCACAGAACAAGCAGATGCTCGTATTCGTGAAGCCATTGAAAATATTTCAGAAGCATTCGTCTTGTGGGACGCAAATAACCGTCTGGTTATGTCCAACTCAAAATATAATGAATATGCAGGACTGCAAGCTTCAGCCTTGAAACCAGGCATGCTCAGGCAGGATATCGAGCCACTCACACGTCCGTTTGCTTTTGAACGTCGCATGGCCAATGAGCATAATCGTGCAGGAGCGCAGACCTATGAGCGTCAGCTCAATGATGGCCGCTGGCTACAGGTTAACGAACGCCCGACACAGGACGGCGGACTTGTCTCCATCGGCACGGATATTACACAGTTGAAGTTGCATCAAGAGCGCTTGGTCGACAGTGAACGCCGACTAATGGCAACCATTAATGACTTGTCAGTGGCTCGAAAAGGCGAGAAAGACCGCGTGCGTGAACTATCAGAACTTGCACGTAAATACTCCATGGAAAAAGAGCGCGCTGAAAGTGCTAACCGTGCAAAGTCTGAGTTTCTTGCCAATATGTCCCACGAACTGCGCACTCCTCTCAATGCCATTATCGGCTTCTCCGAGATGATACAGGCCGGCACATTTGGTCCTCTCGGCTCAGATCGCTACGAAGAATATATCAATGATATCCATTCAAGCGGCAATTACCTGCTGAATGTGATCAATGATATTCTCGACATGTCCAAAATTGAAGCAGGGCAGTTCTCGCTTGATCACGAAGTTATAGATTTGTGCCCGCTCATTCATGAGACAGTGCGCATGATCTCGCTTCAGGCCGAGGACAAAAACATTGAGGTCAGTACACGGATTGATGATGGCCTTGAGTTGCAGGCTGACAGACGCGCGATTAAGCAAATTCTTATTAATCTTCTGTCGAATGCCGTTAAATTTACCAATCAGGACGGTCGTATTTCCGTCAGCGCCAGAAAAAGCAATGATTCATTATTTATCTCAATTGCGGATTCAGGTTGCGGAATCCCCAAACAGGCAATTGCAAAACTCGGCCATCCTTTTGAACAGGTTCAAAATCAGTTTACTAAAAATCATACTGGTTCAGGGCTTGGTCTTGCAATCTCTCGCTCACTTGCTGAGTTGCATGGTGGAGCTTTGAAAATTCGCTCGGCTGAAGGCGTGGGCACAATTGTGACAGTGCGCTTCCCAGAGCATCCAGCAAAAGATCAGGCAGAAGCTGCCTGATCCATTTTAAATAATTTATTGAAGATTGCCCGTACATTTTGACTATGACGCTCTAATTCAGCCTGCAAAACACCAATATCCGGCAATTCAACAGCCCGGCACAACAAGTCACTCAAACCTTTGGACATGTTATCAGGTACAAGATTATCCCCATAACATAGCCGGATTATCTGACTAAGATTGGTAAAAAATTGATAGGCATTTGTTAGCTCGTCATACTCTTCTGCTTGCAGATCTAGCCTTGTTGCTGCACCCAGTATTTTACCAGTTGTACGAGGCTGTGGAAGCTTGCTCAAATTTTCAGTGAGTGCTGCATATTGCGCTATAAATTCAAGATCCAACAAGCCGCCAGCTTTCAACTTAATATCCCAGATATTAGCCGCCGGCTTTTCTTCTTCTAGCAACAAGCGCATTTCAGCAATATCATTCGCTATTTTTTTTGGATCACGTTTTTGCGCTATAATAACCTCAATCGTCCTCTTAAGTCGCTTTACAAGCTCTTGATCACCACAAACAACATTTGCACGGGTCAGAGCCATATGCTCCCATGTCCAGGCATCGTTTAAGTGGTATTTTTCAAAAGCATTGATATGTGTAGCAACTGGCCCTTTATTGCCTGAAGGGCGAAGACGCATATCCACGGGATACAGAACCCCTTCCGCTGTCGGAGCAGATAAAGCCGCAATAAGGCGCTGTGTTAAGCGCGCATAATATTGAGATATATAGAGTGGCTTTTCACCATTCGACTGCTCTGCATTCTCATTATGATTAAAAATCAAAATGATATCCAAGTCGGAGCTGGCAGTCAGCTCGCAGCTGCCTAACTTGCCAAGGGCGATAAGAGCAATCTCCCCTCCCTCTATAAAACCATGTTTGCGTGCAAATTCGTCTGTCACCAATCGTAATGCATAATTTAACATTAAATCAGCGAGGGCTGAAAAGGCCCCGCCTGCGCGCTGACCACCGATCACTCCAGTGATCAAGCCGATCCCAATTAAAAAGCGCTGTTCGGCAGCAAATATACGTAAACGATCAAGTTGTTGTTCGTAGGATAGAGGACCCGCGTTTAAAAAGGCATCTAAGCGTGCTTGTAAAGCTTGCTGGTCAGGGATTTCTCTCACGATCGAAGGGTCCAGCAATCCATCAAAAATATGCGGCCTTCGCGTAACAACCTCAGCCAATCGAGGTGCAGCACCCATAATCAATACCAACAAATCCAGTAAAGCAGGATTGGAGTGCAAAAGGCTAAAAAGCTGAATGCCAGCCGGTAAGTTTTGCAAAAAGCTATCAAAACTCATCAAAGCTTCATCAGGATGCTCTGTATCTGCAAAGGCTTTGAGCAAAGCCGGTGTCAATTCTGTCAGCCTCTCGCGTGCTTCTGCCGTTTGCGTCGCACGGTAACGCCCAGAATGCCAAATTCGTATGACCCTACAAATATCTGCTGGTCGCGTAAAACCCATTTGGCTTAAAGTCTCAAGCGTATCAGGATCATCCTCTTCACCAGTAAATACTAGATTTCCGCCAGCAATCCCCAATTCAGGTGCTGTTTCAAACAATGCCGCATAGTGTTTTTCAACCAGCTTCAAGGCTTGTAACAAACGCTCGGAAAAACTCTCGGAACTATCAAAGCCCATAAGATGGGCGATATGAATAAATGCTTCAGTCTCAACTGGCAGATTATGAGTTTGTTCATCATTAATCATCTGAATACGATGTTCGACATCACGTAAAAACAAATATTGCTCTGTCAGCTCCTTGCAGACTTGATCCGTAATCCACCCCTTTTCGGCTAAGACTTCCAGCATATCTGTTGTTCTTCGCCCGCGAAGCTCAGCTACACGCCCGCCAGCGATCAATTGCTGTGTTTGTACAAAAAATTCAATTTCTCGAATGCCACCACGTCCTAATTTAATATTGTGGCCTTTAATCGCGACATCGCCAAACCCTTTATGCGTATGTATCTGACGTTTAATAGAATGAATGTCGGCGATGGCCGCATAATCAAGATATTTTCTCCATATATAGGGCGAGAGTTCAGCAAGAAAATTCTGACCAGCCTCAATATCGCCTGCAATGGGACGCGCTTTAATCATAGCTGCCCGCTCCCAATTTTGCCCCCGACTTTCATAATAGCGGAACGCGGAAGAAAACGGGATCGCCAATGGTGTAGCACCAGGATCAGGCCGTAAACGCAAATCCGTCCGGAACACATAACCTTCGGGAGTTCGTTCTTGCATGATACGAACAAGGCGGCGTGTCAGGCGTGTAAACAATTCAACGCAGCCTGCCGGATCCTTGATATTTACATTATAACTATCGATGAGAACAATGAGATCGATATCTGAAGAATAATTTAACTCCTCCGCCCCAAGTTTCCCCATGGCCAGAATTGTCCAGCCACAATTCTTTTCTGGCATGAGTGCGTTGGTCAGCGTTATTCTTTTTGATTTGGCTGTATCCAGCAAAAGAAACCGAACTGTAGCCTTCAAACAGGATTGGGCTAA
>CANQXU010000121.1 GCA_947627865.1 uncultured Paenochrobactrum sp.
GTTTTTCAATAATTCTTCCTTTTTCTGTACAGGAAGCAATTGAATCGGCTTAAAACCGGATAATTATTGGTGTTTTCGTTGAAAGCGGGATGAAGCATCCCTATAAACAAATCTATCGATTGAAGCTGGGAGGTCGCATGTTGCCTCTTGCGGAAATTTACAAGAGGTAAGGATGCCTTGGAGTAATCAAAATAGCGGTGGCCCAAAAGGCGGCGGCGGTGATAAAAATAACGGACCTTGGGGACAAGGGCCGAAAGAGCCACGTGGTGGTGGTAATCCCAATACCCCACCGGATCTTGAAGATATTCTTCGTAAAGGGCAAGACCGCCTGAAGAAGGTTTTCCCAGGTGGTGGCAAGTCTGGTTCTGGTGGCGGTAGCGGCCCTCTCCTTTGGATATTGATAGGTCTTGCGGCTGTTGTTTTTTGGCTGTTTCAGGCCGTTTATACAGTGCAGCCAGACGAGTTGGCGGTAGAATTGCGCTTTGGAAAGCCTAAGGCTGAAATTTCAGAGCCGGGTCTGCATTTCCATCTGTGGCCTATTGAAACATATGAAAAAGCACCGATTGTTGAAAAACAGCTCAATATTGGCGGGCAGGGCAATCGTACTGCCACGCAAGGACTGATGCTAACCGGTGACCAGAATATTGTGAATGTACAGTTTTCTGTTCTTTATCGTGTAGATGATCCTCAGCAGTATCTTTTCAATGTCAGCGACCCTGATGGTATGGTTCAGCAGGTTTCAGAAAGTGCTATGCGCGAGGTTGTAGGACGCAGGCCAGCACAAGATGTATTCCGTGACGATCGTTCAGGTATTGCGATGAATGTACGTGATATTGTCCAGAATGCTTTGGATGATTATGGCGCAGGCATTCAGATTAATGCTGTTTCAATTGAAGATGCAGCGCCTCCACGTGAAGTTGCTGATGCTTTTGACGAAGTTCAGCGTGCCGAGCAGGATGAAGATCGTTTTGTTGAGGAATCCAACCAGTATTCTAACCAGAAGCTTGGTCAGGCTCGCGGTGAAGCAGCTCAGATTCGTGAAGATGCAGCTGCTTATAAAAACCGTGTCGTTCAGGAAGCTCAGGGTGAAGCCCAGCGTTTTGAAGCAGTGCTCGAAGAATATTTGAAAGCACCTGAAGTTACGCGTAAACGTCTCTTCCTCGAAACGATGGAACAGGTCATGCAAGGCTCGCGTAAGATCATTATCGAACCTGGTAGTGATGTGGTGCCTTATTTGCCACTGAATGAACTGACACGCTCTTCAGGCCGCGGTTCGCAGTCGAGTGAAGGAAATCAGTAATGGCTAATAATCGTACCCCTGTGATTGTCGGGCTGCTTATCGTATTAGCATTTCTGGCTTATTCATCCGTTTTTATCGTTAACGAGCGTCAGCAAGCTATCGTCTTGCGCTTTGGTCAGATCGTTGATGTCAAAAAAGACCCGGGCATTTATTTCAAGCTGCCATTTGGTTTCATGGAAGCCGATACAGTGCAAATGATTGATGATCGTATCTTGCGCTTTGACCTTAACGACATCCGTGTTCAGGTCTCTGGCGGTAAGTTCTACGATGTGGATGCTTATCTGGCGTTTAAAATTACAGATCCACGGAAATTCCGTGAAACTGTTTCGGGTAATATTACATTGGCCGAACAGCGCTTGAGAACACGTCTGGATGCCGCTTTGCGTAATGTTTACGGTCTTCGCGGGTTTGAAGCCGCTCTTTCTGACGAGCGTGCTGGCATGATGCGCGAAGTGCGTGATCAATTACGTCCGGATGCCAATTCACTTGGTCTGACCATTGAGGATGTCCGTATTCGCCGTACAGATTTGACTGCGGAAGTTTCGCAGCAAACATTTGAGCGTATGAAGGCGGAGCGTCTGGCCGAAGCCGAGCGTTTACGTGCACGTGGCCGTGAAGCTGCGCAGCGTATTCGTGCGGTTGCTGATCGTCAGGTTGTTGAAACATTGGCTGAAGCGAGCAAGGAATCCGAGATTCTTCGCGGTGACGGTGAAGCTGAACGTTCAAGAATTTTTGCCGAATCCGCGTCTAAAAATCCGGAGTTCTTTGCATTCCAACGTTCAATGACGGCTTATATCAATGCGATGAAAAACTCTGAGACAGGCTTGGTTCTTTCGCCAGATTCTGAGTTCTTCCGCTATTTCCGTGATGCCGGTGGCTCAAACGGTCAAGCGGCCGAGACAGCTGCTCCTGCGATTTCGCCTGCACAATAAGTTGCGGATCGATCGCAAATGAGCGACTTTTTAACCGCCATAGGGTTAGTTCTCGTTATCGAGGGACTGCTCTATGGCGGTTTTCCTTTTTTGGCCAAAAAGATGGCGTGGGATGTTAGTCAAGCGCCTGTAGAATTGCTACGAGCAGCAGGCTTGGTTGCGATGGCGCTTGGTGTATGTCTGATATGGTTTATGCGGGGATCAATTCTTTAATTGCTTCTCAATTTTAGCTATATTGGCGAGATATATACTGATGAGATTTGCTGCCCCATAAAGGCAGTATAGTTTTGAAAAGACACTGATATTGATGCGGAGCATGGTTATATGACACAGAAAAAAGTTCAGATGCGTAATCTGCTTATGGCTTTGTCAATAACGGTTGCAGCTATGCCGTTTGGTGTAAGCTACGCACAAGAGCAAAACACGCAGACGCCAGAAAGTACGGGCATCGCAAAACAGGCTTTAGGACCTGGTTCTGTTGCGGATATTGCCAGTGGTTTGCTGGATGCGGTCGTGAATATTTCGATTTCACAGCGATTAGACACCGGGGACGGGAGTGAAGATATCCAGCCGCCAATTGCGCCGGATGGTTCTCCTTTCCAGGAATATTTCCAGGACTTTTTAAATAATAAAAATGAAAATGGAGAAAGTGAAAGCTCGCAAAAGGTTGAGTCACTCGGCTCAGGTTTTGTCATTAATGCCGAAAAAGGTTTTATCGTCACCAATAATCATGTGATTGCGGATGCTGATGATATTGAAGTCAACTTCACGGATGGCTCTAAACTTAAGGCCGAGATTGTAGGTATTGATACTAAAACTGATCTGGCCGTTTTGCGTATTGATCCTACCAAGCACACACTGACCGAAGTTGCTTTTGGAGATTCATCAAAGGCACGCATTGGTGATTGGGTTATGGCTGTCGGCAATCCTTTTGGTCTTGGCGGTACAGTCACTGTCGGCATTATATCAGCCCGCAAGCGTGACATTAATTCAGGGCCTTATGATAGCTTTATCCAGACTGACGCTGCGATTAATCGCGGTAATTCCGGTGGGCCGCTTTTTGATATGAATGGCAAAGTCATCGGCATTAATACGGCTATTATTTCACCCTCCGGCGGCTCAATAGGCATTGGTTTTGCAATACCAGCCGAGATGGCAATCAATGTCATTAGCCAACTGCAAGAGTTCGGTGAAGTCCGTCGCGGTTGGATGGGTGTGCGTTTGCAGCCGGTTAGTGATGATATGGTTGCACAGTTTTCTTTAAAAGACACAAAGGGCGCTTTTGTTGCGGGTGTTATTGAAGGTTCTGGAGCTGATAATAAAGCCTTGCACATCGGCGATGTCATTATTTCTATAGATGACAAAATAGTTGAAGCCGCACGGGACTTACCGCGTTTGGTTGCGGATATGCCTGTAGGTCATAAGCCTAAAATTACTCTGATGCGTGATGGCAAAGAAATGACAGTAACTGTTGTTTTAGGGCAAATGACAGACATAGCCAGTGCTCCTGATGATGATGAGCAATCGGATGATGCGGCTGAGTTGGATGAGAGCCAAAATGATACAGCAGATGAAGATCTGGCGCAATCTGAGCCAGAACAGATTGATAGTGTCACTATGCTTGGTATGGAACTCACTGCACTTGATGATGACGCCCGCGAAATATTTGGAATTGATTCTGATATTCGTGGTGTTGTTATTAATGATGTCTTTTCAAACTCTCCGGCTGCGGAAAAGCGTATTGAGCCGGGCGAGGTGATTGTGGATATTGGACAGCAGGTTGTAAAAACGCCCGAAGATGTGAAGAAAATTATTGAGGGTTTGCGTAAAGAAGGTCGCAAAAATGCCTTGTTGATGCTGGCTGCACGTAATGGAGAACTACGTTTTGTTACAGTCAGAATTGACTGATGGGTTAGTCCAATTCATTTATTAAAACCGGCCTGAGTGCCAGTTTTTCTATTTTTTCAAAGTATTAGCTTGAATGGCTCTTAATTTGATTCACGCATTTTGATTGTGCATTGCTTGGAATTGAGCCTTGGTTATCGCATAAACATGGTGCGGGCGCAGATGTTCATAATCATCATTCACACGTGGATGATTAAAATCACGGCTTGCATCACGCAGCATTCCAATGCGTTTCATAACATTTATGGAGCGATGGTTGTCCGGCACAGCAAAGGAAACGATCTCCTTCAAGTTTTTCTTGTCAAAGCCATATTGCAGCAAGGCATTCGCGGCTTCAGCTATATAACCGTGCCCCCAAAATTGAGGTGCTAGTCTCCAGCCTATTTCAATCGTTCCATCGGGGAATGGAGGCTGAAGCTGTTTGGTTGCAGAGAGCCCGCAAAAACCGATGCACGACTGATCAAGCTTTCGCTCTAATGCATAAAATCCATAACCGGTTTCTTCAATCATATTTTTAAGTAAATACAGCACTTCATCAGACTGTTCACGTGTGCGGCGGAACGGAAAAAACTCCATCACTTGTTCATCATTATTGATCAAATGCATGAGATCTTTGTCGCTTTCGCGCCAATTACGAATGATGAGTCGTGGTGTCTCAAGAATAATCATTGTACAAAATCCGCTTTTCTATAGCCCTGAATGTAAAGCAAAGCAGTGAGGTCGCCGTAGTTTATCCGCATTTTTGCCTGAGCTGCAACCGATGGTTTTGCATGAAGGGCAATGCCGCTGCCAGCAAGTTTCAACATAGCAAGATCATTTGCGCCATCTCCAACAGCCATGGCTTCATCAACTGTTATGTTCAATTTTTTGCAAATTGCTAAAAGGCTATCGGCTTTCGCTTGCTTGCCTAATATCGGGTTTGCAACCTCTCCGGTTAGCCGGCCATTTTCTACAAGAAGCTGATTGGCGGATTGTTCATCAAAGCCTATAGTCTTGGCAATGGCTTGTGTGAAAGCGGTGAAACCACCCGAAACAAGTGCTGTATAAGCGCCATTCTTTTTCATTGTCCGGACGAGTGCTGTGCCACCAGGCATCAAAGTGATACGCTGAGCAATCACTTGCTCAATGATTTCAACCGGAAGATTTTTAAGCAGACTGACACGCTCGCGTAAAGCTGGTTCAAATTCAATTTCGCCATTCATTGCTCTGGCGGTAATTGCGGCAACGTGATCGCGTAGGCCAACTTCTTCTGCCAGCTCATCAATACATTCTTGTTGTATCATCGTCGAATCCATGTCGGCAATGAGCAGTTTTTTCCGACGCGTATCTTGAGGCTGTATTATTATATCTACAGCATGGCCAGATAATGCTTCGGATAGCTTTTTTTCTGCATCTTCTTGGGCTATCTGAGTGGGTAAAGGAATATCACAAGCGATGCCATCTGCCAGCCAGTATAATGATGAGGCACCTACAGCTTGAGAGGCGGTAAGCCCCAGTTCAGGTGTGAGTACCGGATTCTCCGGATTGGCTATGAGTGTGGCAACAAGAGAAGTGGAGCGCTGCATCGCATGTGTTCCCGTGATTTGATAAATTGTAGTCTTGAGCAACGATGTTGCGACTACGCATAAGTTATGGACGATTATTGATGGTCGACGCTGCAACCAAGAATGCAATTTTGATAGCCGGATCAACGGCCAGCGGCAAGTCAGCACTTGCACTAAAAATGGCAATTGAGAATGACGGTTACATTATTAATGCTGATTCTATGCAGGTCTATGACGTTTTACGTGTGGTGACTGCTCGGCCAAGCCTGTCTGATGAGCAAAAGGCTGAGCATTTTTTATATGGCCATGTCAGTCCGGCACTGAGTTATTCGACGGGCAAATGGCTCGAGGATGTACAAAATATTTTACATCGCGATGATTTGCGCGGGCGGGTGCCGGTATTTGTTGGTGGTACGGGACTATATTACAAGGCTTTATTAGGTGGCTTGTCCCTCATGCCAGCGATACCTGACGATGTGCGCAGCTTTTGGCGAGATAAAATGGGGGCTGAAGGTTCGGTTAAGCTCTATGAAATTCTCGAAAAGAAAGACCCCGCTATCGCTGCTACTCTGCGAGCATCGGATAGTCAGCGCATTACGCGTGCTTTGGAAGTTATTGATGCAACTGGTAAATCATTGATAGAGTGGCAAAAACCTACAGGTCATGCGCTGATTGATAAGGACAGTGCGAGAAAGATTATACTGACGCCAGAACGCAGTGTTTTGCACCAACGCATTGCAGATCGTTTTGCTTTGATGTGGGAAAGCGGAGCGCTTGAGGAGGTAAAGCAGTTGTTGCAATTAGAGCTGGATGCATCTTTACCAGCCGTGAAAGCAATTGGTGTGCGCGAGATTGCAGCCTATTTTTCCGGTGAATTAAGTGAAGAAGAAGCAATCGAACTCTCTGTGATTGCCACACGTCAATATGCGAAAAGGCAGACCACTTGGTTCAAAAACCAGTTTGGCGATGATTGGGAGCGCATAATTCCTTAGTTTCTTTGGTAATTATTCATAGTATGGTCAATTGCTTTTCATATGTTTCAAAAATATCTTCAGTTTTGTTGCTTTTATGCGTTGACGAGCGCGTTCGGCATGTCTAATCTGCTGAATTATGAAAAAGATTATTATTCTCGTAGTGGTAAGGCGCATGGGCAGGGTGGTGTAACCATCCGGCGAAAGCTCCCATGCGCGAAAGACAGGCTCCCTAGGGGGCCTTTTTTATTATCAACATTCTCGGTTTATATGACGCATTAAGAAAACAGGACACAGGAAATGACGGCAGGTTCAAGTGGTAAGAACATGAGTTCTCACGAGCAGGGTGCAGCCAAAAAGCGACAGATGACTGGCGCTGAAATGGTGGTACAGGCTATGATCGATCATGGTGTGGAGCATATTTTTGGTTATCCTGGTGGTTCCGTCCTTCCTATTTACGATGAACTCTTTCAGCAAGAGCAGGTCGAGCATATTCTCGTGCGTCATGAACAAGGGGCTGGTCATGCTGCGGAGGGCTATGCCCGCTCAACAGGAAAGGTCGGGGTTATCCTCGTTACTTCTGGGCCTGGTGCAACCAATGCAGTCACACCATTGCAAGATGCCTTGATGGATTCTATTCCGCTGATTTGTATCTCGGGTCAGGTTCCAACGAGCTTAATCGGTTCGGATGCGTTTCAGGAAGCAGATACTGTTGGCATTACCCGACCTTGCACCAAGCATAATTGGCTGGTGAAGGATGTTAATGACTTATCGCGTGTTCTGCATGAAGCATTCCATGTTGCAACAACAGGTCGCCCAGGTCCGGTTCTGGTAGATATTCCTAAAGATATTCAGTTTGCAGTTGGCACATATACGCCGCCTGAAGCGATGCCGCGCAATTCATACCGTCAGGTTGCCGATATGAACGAACAGGCAATTGGCGAAGCGGTTAAATTGCTGATCAATGCAAAAAATCCGGTTATCTATTCGGGCGGTGGCGTGATCAATTCAGGGCCACAAGCAACCAAGCTGCTGCGTGAACTGGTAGAGATTACAAATTTCCCGATTACATCAACCTTGATGGGGCTGGGCGCTTATCCGGCATCCGGCAAAAACTGGCTGGGAATGCTGGGGATGCATGGCACTTATGAAGCGAATATGACGATGCATGATTGTGATGTCATGCTCTGCGTTGGCGCTCGTTTTGATGATCGTATTACGGGTCGTCTGGATGCATTTTCGCCAAACTCGAAGAAAATCCATATTGATATCGATCCGTCTTCCATCAATAAAAATATTCGGGTTGATGTTCCTATTATTGGTGATGTTGCGCAGGTTTTGGAAGATATGGTGCGTCAGCTGCGTGCATCATCACAAAAGCCGGATCAGGAAGAGTTGAAAAAATGGTGGGCTCAGATTGATCAGTGGCGTGCACGTAAGTCTCTGTCCTATAAGCACAATAAAGACGTTATCATGCCGCAATATGCACTTGAACGTCTGCAGGAGCTGACCAAGGATAGAAAGACATATATCACCACTGAAGTTGGTCAGCATCAGATGTGGGCGGCGCAGTTCATGCAATTTGAAGAGCCTAATCGTTGGATGACTTCCGGTGGTCTTGGCACTATGGGTTATGGCTTGCCAGCGGCTCTTGGTGTGCAGATCGCGCATCCTGATGCATTGGTTATTGATATTGCAGGTGATGCATCAATCCAGATGTGCATACAAGAAATGTCTGCCGCTATTCAGCATAATGCGCCGATCAAAATCTTTATCCTGAACAATCAATATATGGGTATGGTTCGTCAATGGCAGCAACTGCTTCATGGTAACCGTTTGTCACATTCATATACAGAAGCGATGCCGGACTTTGTTAAGCTGGCTGAGGCCTATGGCGCCCATGGAATTCGGTGCGATAAGCCAGCTCTGCTTGATGATGCTATTATGGAAATGATTTCGATCGACAAACCGGTTATTTTTGATTGCCGTGTCGCTAATCTGGCCAATTGCTTCCCGATGATTCCATCCGGCAAGGCACATAATGAAATGCTGCTACCTGATGAAGCAACCGATGAAGCTGTTGCAAATGCTATTGATGAAAAGGGCCGCGCGCTCGTTTGACCGGAGATTTAATTATGAGTGACATTAATCCTATAACTTCCGGTTCTGCTTATTTTATAGCGCAGGATGTACAACTTCCGGAAACCCATACGCTTTCCGTACTCGTCGATAATGAGCCAGGCGTTCTGGCTCGTGTTATCGGACTTTTTTCAGGACGCGGTTATAATATTGAAAGCCTGACAGTTTCTGAAACAGAGCATGAGAAGCATTTGTCACGTATCACGATCGT
>CANQXU010000122.1 GCA_947627865.1 uncultured Paenochrobactrum sp.
TCGTCAACCGCATTGGCGATAAAAGTGTTTCAGTCGATAGCCTGATTGAAGATCCGGCGGATATTGTCAGTGCTATGTCTGTGATTGGTGCGCATCATGACCAGATCTCCTTGCCGCAAGATATCTATGGCAAGCGTAAAAATTCCTCAGGACTGGATTTATCCAATGAAAATGTGCTGGCGGTTTTGAGTGAAAAGCTCAAAGAAAGTGCAGCTCGTGATTGGAAGGCAGAACCCAAATTATCCGTTCCTGATATAGAAGCGACTGCCCGAAAAGTACTCAATCCCGGTGATCATAGTGATCAAGTGGGTGTTGTTTTTGAAGTATCGCAAGATGATGCACAGGCGGCTGTGGAAAAAGCTGCCGAAGCGGCACATACTTGGGCAAAAACAACTGCTGTCGAAAGAGCTGCAATTCTTGATCGCGCAGCAGATGCCTTGCAGACTGAAATGCCTGTTTTATTGGGCCTTATTATCAGAGAAGCAGGTAAATCTGTTGCAAATGCTATTGCAGAAGTTCGCGAGGCAATTGATTTTCTGCGCTATTATGCAGATGAGGCACGCAAGAATATCGGCGTTGCGCATAAGCCCTTAGGCCCGATTGTTTGTATTAGTCCTTGGAACTTCCCGCTCGCAATTTTCCTGGGTCAGGTTTCTGCTGCTCTGGTTGCAGGTAATCCTGTATTGGCAAAGCCTGCGGAGGAAACTCCATTAATAGCGGCGGAGGCAATCCGCTTGATGCATGAAGCGGGTATTCCAAAAGATGTATTGCAATTTGTACCAGGCGATGGGCGCATTGGTGCCGCACTCGTTGGTTCTCCTGCGACTTGCGGGGTGATGTTTACGGGTTCCACTGAAGTGGCTCGCATTATCCAAAAGCAGCTTTCCCAACGCTTGCTCAACAATATGGCCCCCATTCCACTGATTGCGGAAACGGGCGGCCAGAATGCCATGATTGTGGATTCATCCGCTTTGGCAGAGCAAGTGGTCTTTGATGTGATTGCGTCAGCCTTCGATAGTGCAGGGCAGCGTTGTTCCGCACTGCGGATATTGTGCTTGCAGGAAGAGGTTGCAGATCGCATTCTTACAATGCTCAAGGGTGCGTTGCGTGAACTGACGATTGGTCGCACAGATAAATTAAGCGTTGATACCGGGCCGGTTATATCCAAAGAGGCGCAGGATACGATCAATGCGCATATTGAAGCCATGCGCTCTTTGGGTCGCAAGGTCGAGCAATTGCCATTGGGTGCTATTGCCGAGAGCGGCACTTATGTTGCGCCAACAATCATTGAATTGCAGTCCATCCATGAATTAAAGCGTGAAGTTTTTGGCCCTGTTTTGCATATTGTTCGCTATAAGCGTGATGATATGGATCGTTTGATTGATGATATTAATGCAACGGGTTATGGTTTGACCTTTGGATTGCATACACGGCTTGATGAAACAATCGCGCATGTAACCAGCCGCATTCGTGTCGGCAATATTTATATCAACCGCAACGTTATTGGCGCTGTTGTTGGTGTACAGCCATTTGGTGGCCGTGCATTATCCGGTACAGGTCCTAAAGCCGGTGGCCCGCTATATCTTGGCCGTTTGGTGCACCCTGCCCCGATGCCGCAATTGCAAAAGTCCGGCACTATCGATGCAGGTTTGACAGAATTTGCGAAATGGCTCGGACAGCGTGGTATGAATAAAATGGCTAAAGCCGCGCGAGACACGGGCAGTATATCAGCATTGGGTCTGAATGTTGAACTGGCAGGGCCAGTTGGTGAGAAAAATCTTTACTCACTGCATCCTCGTGGGAAGATATTGGCTGTTGCGCAAACCCCAACAGGTCTTTACCGTCAAATTATTGCAGTGCTGGCAACAGGCAATGATATTGTGATTGATGAAGCAAGTGGTTTGAAATCATCACTTCAAGATTTGCCTGCAGCTTTAGCACCTCGGATCAGCTGGACAACCGATTGGGAAAAAGACGGAATGTTTTCAGGTGCATTACTGGAAGGTGATGCTGATACCATTTTGGCACTCAATCAGCGCATAGCAGCGCTGAGCGGCCCGTTACTTTTGACACAAGCTCTTTCATCACAAGTGCTGGCCGATGGTTCACAAGACTATTGTCTCAACTGGTTGCTGGAAGAGGTTTCTACTTCCATTAACACGACAGCGGCTGGCGGTAATGCATCGCTGATGTCGATTGGTTGATTGAAGATGAGTCGTCAAATGGCCGGTTAATCCGGCCATTTTTAATTTCAATTATGTAAATGTTGAAATCAGAATAAAGTTCAGCCATGCAGTTGGCCATATTTATAAAATGAATGTGAAGGAAAACTGCAATCGCAAAGAAACTTCATTTTTAACCGAAAATCTGGCAAATGGCCGATATTTCTTCCAGTTGAAATTTCTAGTATAATCACACTATATAAGTGGCATTATGTTGCGTTTTAAGGGTGTAATTATTTACTTTATATCTCAGTGATTATAGTTAGAGTTTTACAGATATTAAATATCTAACCTTATATCAGAACATTCATACTAGTATAAATATGATTGTGATTTAATAAAGGCGGAAACCAGTCTTAGTCGTGCTTTTTCTATTCTTTACCGCATTGCAGCTATGCAAATCTGGCTCTGCAAGTTCAGGCGGGAATGGGTTATATATCTATTCAAGAAATAGAGATTGTTTAAAAGTTGGTGAGAAAAATGAATATATTCCGCTCTTACAATAATTGGCGCCGTTACCGCAATACTGTGAATGAACTGAGCCGCCTTAGCACCCGTGAACTTAACGATCTGGGTATCCTGCCAGCAGACATTCCATATGTTGCTCGTAAAGCGTCGATCCGCTAACAGAATTTAAAGATTTCGTCAGGCTCTCCTCCTCCTCCCAATTAGCCTGACGATATAGAGGCCGGTCTCCTCCTCCCAATAAACCGGTCTTTCTATTGAACACCTACCGCTTCTCCTCCCAGGCGGTAGGTGTTTTTTTGTCTTTAACAGGTCAATAAAAAATAGCCCCGCCAGCTTTATACTGACGGGGCTATTCAAAAACTTGTTATTACTGGTTTTAGGCCAGATCAGCAGCCTCAACCGCAACTGCGACAGAAGCGATAATGGCTGCAAAACGCACAGCTGCCTGAATATTTGCTGCAGGAACACCACCTTTGCGCAATACATCTTCATGCGCATCAATGCACATACCGCAACCCTCAATCGCTGATACAGCGAGTGACCAAAGTTCAAAGTCCAGCTTATCAACGCCTGGATTGCCGATAACATTCATACGCAGCTTTGCTGGCATGGTGCTATATTCTTTGTTTGCCGCAAGATGCATGAAGCGATAATAAATATTGTTCATCGCCATAATGGTCGCTGCTGATTTTGCAGCATTCAGAGCTGCCGGTGTCAGCTTGCCTTCTGCCTCAGCTATAAAAGCCTGCGCAACTTCCTTGTTGCGGGATGCAATAGCACAAGCAACGAAAAGGCCGTATTTCTGCTGCTCATTAAGTGTCTCATCGCTGGCCATTGACGAAAGATTAAGACGAACATCTTTCGCAAAATCAGGAATTCTGGCCTTCAAAGCATCAATAGTCATGATATACCTCTAAAAAACTTGGACATAACCGAGGATATGCGCTCCGATGAGCCTCGCAGTTTATTTGTATAAACCGGATGCAAACCATGATTGGCAGCAATATTCCTCATATAAATGGGGTTATGTTCGGATTGTTTTGAAAATAAAGGCGGGTGTTAAAACCCGCCTTCAGGAATGCATACGGTCTAAGACCGATATTCACCAATTAAGCGGCGTTGAGGGTATCCCCACCGATTTCACGGTTACATGGGCAAAGCTCATCAGTCTGCAATGCATCAAGAACACGCAATGTATCTTTAGGTGCACGACCAACATTGAGGTTGGTTGCATAAACATGCTGAATTGTATTGTCTGGATCAACAACAAATGTGTAGCGGTAAGCTACACCATCTGGTGAGCGAACGCCCAGACCGTCAACCAGAGAACCATTGGTATCTGCAAACGACCAGATTGGCAGCTTGTCTAGATCCTGATGGTCACGGCGCCATGCCAATTTACAGAATTCGTTGTCGGTTGAACCACCCATAACAACTGCATCGCGGTCTTCAAAGTCAGAAGCAAGACGTGCAAATTCTGCAATTTCAGTTGGGCAAACAAATGTGAAATCTTTAGGATAGAAGAAAATGACTTTCCATTTACCTTCAAAGCTCGCCTCGGTGATTTCTTCAAAAGCCGAAACGCCATTTTCTTCATGAAAATTGAAACCTGGCTTTACACCGGTTACTTTGAAAGAAGGAATTTTATCACCAATACCAAGCATTCTACACTACCTATAATTTAATGAGTTATAACCAGCATTCATATGGGAGTAGCTGGTAACGTTTTCAATATAATGATAAATTAAGTATCGGTCAAACCGATAATAACGATTATTACTATCGTTTATTTTGATGGGAGGGGTGATGGCCAATATCAGCATCAGGCAGTTGCAGTATTTTCTGGCATTGGTAAAAGCAGGGTCATTTTCCGGTGCGGCTGAACTGGTCGGCGTTACGCAGTCGACTTTGAGTGCTGCTATCCAAGGGCTGGAAACAGAGCTGGGGGCTGTGCTCATTGATCGTGGAGGACGACGTATTCAGCTTTTACCAGCAGGTGAGGATCTTGTTGCGCGGGCTTGTGATATCGTGGCGCTTGTCGGTGAGCTTCCTGAGCACGCACGTTTGGCAGAGCGACCCTTAACTACAAGATTGCGCATGGGAGTTATTCCTTCTATCGCACCATTTATGCTGCCTAAAATTTTGCCTGCAACGAGCAAGTCCTTTCCGGATCTTGATTTCTCCGTCAGAGAGGGGCTGACGCGACCATTATTAGATGCGGTGCGATCTGGCTCATTGGATGTTGCGCTTATCGCGCTACCATTCCCGCTGGACAAGCTGGAGCGACGTGATCTCTTTATAGATCATTTCTATTTAGCGGTTACCCGCGATCATGCATTAAGCAATCATAGTTATGTACAAGCGCCGGATATTGAAGGACAGCCATTTTTATTGCTGGAAAATGGCCATTGCTTACGCGAGCATGTGATCACAGCAATCGGATCGAAACCATCTGAGATGGCCACCAATGTGCACGCAACCAGTATTATGACCCTTGTCCAATTGGTCGAGTTTGGCATGGGGGTTACGCTTTTGCCCGGGCTTGCATTGAAAACGAGCCTAAATCGTAACAGCGATATTCAGATTATTCCTTATGAAGGGAAAAATAATTCACGCACCTTGTCACTCGTCTGGCGTGAAGGTGCAGCCAGACGCCACGAATATCAGCTCTTTGCTGATCACTTAAAAAAGAATTGTTTTGACAAGATTTAAAGCCATAACATCAATGAGTGCTCGTTGAGCAAGCTGCTCAACCCCACTTTTCTATGACGAGTTTTGATTTGTCTTGAAAACGTGAAAATCTGAATGCTGACGGATCAACCAGTGGTTTATCACCGGTTACCATATCAGCAATCAGATGTCCGGCGGCAGGGCCAATACCAAAGCCATGGCCGGAAAATCCAGTGGCGATAATCAGACCACCAATATGCTCTACAGGAGATATCACGGGAATAACGTCAGGCATTGTATCAATATAACCTGCCCATTGCTGCGCGATCACAGCATGCTGAAAGGCGGGAAATGCCTGTTGAAGTTGTTTCATGGCTTTAAGATTGCGCGCAATATCAGGATTGGGATCGAGTGTGCGCATCTTTTCATAAATTGAAACCTGATCCAACGGGCGATTGCGCCAATAAAGCAATTCGTCAAAGAAACGCTTTCCAATCCGAAGCCGTATCGTTCGCCATTCACTTGCCAGTGCGGGGAAAAACTCTTTAAAAAAGGCAAAACTATCAGGGACTATATCCACGTCCCCTCCTCCTTCAGCAGCAACAGTGAAGCCGCCATCAAGCCGTTTTCTCAGGGCAAAGTCTTTAAAATACAAAGCTGTTTCAATCGCGGCATCAATTGGATTGGTTCTGAAAACGGATGAACGAACTTTAAGTTGCGGCAGACGCAATCCCAATTGCGAGCAGATTAAACGTGACCAAGCGCCACCCGCAATGACGACCGCCTGACATTGAACTACGCCTTTTTCTGTAATTATAGATGAAACATGACCATTGGTTTGTTCAATACCGCGTACTGCGCAATTTTCAAATATGAGAGCGCCATCGCTGATCGCTTTTGCGGCCATCGCAGGAACTGCCTTTTGTGGCTCCGCACGCCCATCACCCTTTGTCGTCAGAGCAGACAGAATTGAATGTGTTGTCCCTGTGGCGACTGCTTGGGCTTCTTTGCTGCTTAAAACCTGTGCATCCAACCCATGTTCGCGGGCGATCTTGGCCCATATTTCATAGCCTTCAGCTTTATCCTCACTTTCACCAAGATAATAAACACCCGTGCTGCGAAAACCTGTTTCTTTGCCGGTGCGCTCATTCATGCTTTCCCACAGATGAGTGCTTTCACGGATTAAATCCAGTTCGCGGCTGTCGCGCCCTGTTTGTCTGCACCAACCCCAATTCCGGCTGGATTGCTCTCCAGAAATATGGCCTTTCTCAAACAAAGCAACACGATGGCCTCTTTCGGCTAAAAACATAGCGGTTGCTACACCGATGATGCCACCACCAATAATTGCTATATCTGTTATCTCAGGTAGTTTTTTAGATGTCTCCACCTGATCAATGATTGGGCCCATGCTTTTTACTCCGCTTGAATAAGCTATTTCTAACCTGAATTATAAAAAAATAAACAGAGTATTATTATAAATGAATTGCTGGTTTGGATGAAAAAAGGAAACAGGTTCAATTGCTTATCGGTGAATTGACTAGAACTTTACGCATAACAGAAGTTTAAAATGCTAAAAAATGATTAAACTTTAATGTAAGCTATTGAAAGAGCTTGCGTTGACCCCTGCTCCGCATTCATAATAGAAACCAGTAAATTTATGATTCCACTAAAATAGTGGTATTTATGTATAGACACGGAATGGAGGCCATAAGCGCATGATGGACAGCAGATTGCTTTTCCTGCTCGTCCTGATACCGTTTATTGGCAGCGTCATTGCAGGTTTGGCGCGTCCCGCGCATCGCACGCAAGTCACCTGGTTTACAGGAATTTTATCATTCCTGTTATTTATCGTTGTATTAGCGTTCTATCCTTTGATCAGTCATGGCAAGGTTGTCACCGCAACAATGCGGTGGTTGCCTGAATATGGCTTGAACTTTGTTTTGCGGATGGATGGTTTTGCATGGCTGTTTGCTGTGTTGATTACCGGCATTGGCATGCTTGTGGTGGTTTACGCCCGATATTATATGGCGGAAGAGGATCCGGTTCCCCGTTTTTTCTCTTTCTTTCTGGCATTTATGGGCGCAATGCTTGGCGTTGTGCTATCCGGTAATCTGATTATTCTTGCAATATTCTGGGAACTTACCAGCCTCTTCTCATTTTTGTTGATTGGTTATTGGCATCACAATCTGAGCGCACGTGAAGGCGCGAGAATGTCGCTGACCGTTACAGGTATTGGCGGTCTTAGCCTTTTAGTCGGCCTTTTGATCATCGGGCATATCGTTGGCAGCTACGATCTGGACATTGTGCTGGCATCGGGTGATTTGATCCGTAACCACCCGCTTTATGTGCCTGCCATTCTGCTCATTCTTTTGGGCGCATTCACCAAAAGTGCTCAATTTCCGTTTCATTTCTGGTTGCCGAATGCGATGGCGGCGCCAACGCCTGTTTCAGCATTTTTGCATTCGGCAACAATGGTTAAAGCTGGCGTATTTTTAATGGCGCGCCTGTGGCCAGTATTGTCTGGCACAGAGGAGTGGTTCTGGATTTTGGGTGTTGCTGGCATGGCAACATTGGTTATAGGCAGCTTTCTGGCTATTTTTGAGCAGGACCTTAAAGGCTTGCTGGCCTATTCCACCATCAGCAATCTCGGATTGATTACAGCACTGCTTAGTCTTGGCAGCCCGTTAGCTGCGGTCGCAGCCATTTTCCATATGGTGAACCACGCAATTTTCAAGGCTTCATTGTTTATGGCTGCCGGTATCATTGACCATGAAACAGGCACACGCGATATGCGGCGCTTGAGTGGTTTGTTTAGGGTGATGCCATATACTGCGACATTGGCAATGGTCGCCAGTGCTTCTATGGCTGGCATCCCATTGCTGAATGGTTTTATCTCTAAAGAGATGTTCTTTGCAGAGGCTATCGCAACGCATCAAGATTCGTGGTTCGATTCCATAACACCATATCTTGCAACACTTGCGGGTATTTTCTCGGTCGCATATTCGCTGCGTTTCATTCATAGCGCATTTTTTGGTCCGCCACCGCATGATCTGCCCAAAGAGCCGCATGAACCCCCCCATTGGATGCGCTTTCCAATTGAGTTTCTAGTTGTTCTTTGTTTGGTCATTGGCATTATTCCAGGGCTCTCAATTGCCCCATTCCTGCATTCCGCAGTCGTGTCTGTGTTAGGTGCTGAAACACCTGTTTATAGTCTTTCTGTCTGGCATGGATTTAATCTGCCATTGCTGATGAGCTTCATCGCGGTGATTGGTGGCGTATTGCTTTATGCCTTGCTCAATAACTATTTAGCAACAAGTGAAGAAGGACCTCCAATTCTGCGCCGGATTAATGCCTATCGCATTTTTGAAAAAGCATTGGTAACCGTTTCGTGGAAATGGGCTCGTACGGCAGAAGCATTTTTAAGCTCGCGCAAATTGCAGCCGCAGCTTATGATTATGATTATAATTGCGCTGATTGCAGCCGCCATCCCACTCTATGAGTGGGGCTTGTCAGCAGGCCCTGTCAGCATGCAATTGATTGATCCAGCTTTTGCTCTACTTTGGATTATGGGCGCTATTTGTGCA
>CANQXU010000123.1 GCA_947627865.1 uncultured Paenochrobactrum sp.
TTGCATAAGCCTTGTATTTATTGGCTATCACTTTCCCGTCTTCGTCGTAAATTGGCGTACCAGCCGTGCCAATACGAGCGCCCGCATTGGTTTCCTGACCATGATAGTTACCGGTGAACCAAGCTTTCAAGCCTTCAACTGGTGTTGTCCAGTCTGCACGAATACTTGCCATATGCTCAGGAGTGCGAGCGAGCGGCAGACCTGAAAACTTGCCAGTTTTTTGGCGGGAATGCGTATAAGTATAGTTACCTTGCAGCTTGATTGTGTCGGTTGCTTCCCAGTCGGCTGTCAGCTCGACACCTTGCATCACTGCATTGTCGATATTGCGATATAACCATTTGTTATATGTTTTTGAATTGCCGCCATATTGATCAATGACAATCGTCTCACCAGTATTATAGCTTTCAATCTTATTCTTGAAGTCAGTATAAAAATAAGTTGCGCCTAGGCGGATACCATTTTGTGCGTCCCAAAGAGCGCTGGCCTCATAGCTCGTGCTTTCTTCAGGTTTCAAATCCGGATTACTGATAATGACACCAGCGCCTTTTTGTGTGGTGTAATAATAACCTGGAGCGATCGAGCGAATATCTGGTGCCTTAAAGCCGGTAGATATACCACCTTTAAGGGTGAGGCTATCTGTTGCATGCCACACGGCATAGGCGCGGGGGCTGAGGTGATTGCCATAATGCTCGTGCTTATCAAAACGCAGGCCGCCAGTGAGCACAAAATCAGGTGTAATCCACCATTCATCCTCTGCAAATAATGCCCACTGATTAATGCCAAATTTCTCATTAACTGGTTCGCCGCCAGCTGGTATTTTTCCTGGATTTTGGTCGGTCAGTCGAGTGTCTACATATTGCCCGCCAGTAACGAGCGTGTGTTCGCCCAGCAGTTCAAATGGTGTTGTAAATTTCCCATCCAAAACTGTATTACGAACTTTTGGCGCGCGCATGTTTTTGACATATCGGCTGACAGTTTCATCCCAGCTATAATTTGTGCGCTGTGACCATTCTTGCAGCAAAGAGAAGTCTGAGGTTGTTGAGCCCCAGCGGCCTGTATGGCTGATCGACCAATGATCGCGATCATTCTTATTGTAATTATCCGCCGGAGAATTCGCGCCAGCCGGATCTACAGTCATATCAAGCCTGGCGTCGCGTCGAATGCGGGTAGTTCCAACTTCCAGCTGTATATCATGATCTTCATTCGGGGTGATCGTGAAGCGGCCGGCAATGTCCAAATCTTTTTGCTTGGGCATGCCGCTATAGACCTGATCCTCTTTGCGAATGAGCCCGCGACCCCAGACCTGCAAGCCAATAACATCATGCACAATAGGGCCGGTGAGGTAGTAGGAGCCTTGTAAGGCATTTCCATAGCGTGAATGCTGCTGAATAGTGCCATCCACACTCACCGAACCTGACCAGACATCAGAAACTTTTTTAGTGATGACGTTAATGACGCCACCCATAGCATCCGAGCCATAGAGTGATGACATTGGTCCACGGATAACTTCAATTCGTTCAATTGCATTTGCAGGCGGGAGAAAACTCTGCTCGAAGCCGGAGTTTCCGTTCGTGCGTGCATCACGTGTGCTTTGACGTTTTCCGTCTACCAGCAGCAAAGTATAGGAACCTGGCAAGCCACGAATGAATATGTCTTTTTCAGCTGCCGCCCCAGTGACAGCAACACCTGGAACACCTTTCAAAGCATCTGTTAAGTCATGATAACTTACGTTTTCGAGGTCTTCACCAGAAATAACAGAAATGCTTGCGGGAGCATCCGTAATATTTTGCTCAAATCCGGTAGCACTGATCACAATCTGGTTGAGCTGGATAGAGCCATCCGCTGCAATTTCAGCTTCTTGTTCACTCGTTTGAGCTGTCGCTAGTTCGAGACGTTCTTTTTCAGTCAATGCTTGAGCATAACCGACCTCGGATGAGGCAATCAAAATAGCAGAAACTGAAGTGCAAGCCAGTATGGCTTTTTTCAAATTGCTATTAAAATTTTTAATTATTGCTGGCGTGGTTTTAACACGCGAATCCGAAGAGGTATTTTTCATGTTTGGCTACCATCACTGACTTTAATGTAAAATTCGCAATGGTTGGATAGGTAAATTTAAACATGATTGCAATAGTCATGTTTAAATAATGGCGAAAACATGACTAAATAAGACAGGAAATGTGTGAATAAATTTTATTAGCAATAAAAAAGCAACAAATTGAGAGGCAATAGCGACTGATTATTTATGAAGATCAGCGAAAAATTGGGATTGTGATCTTGTGAATAAGACTCACTTTAAAAATTTTACAGTAAGCCTATAGCTCCAAATGGAGCGGGGCAGTTGCCATTTTAGGATTTGGAGAGGCTGCTACGTTAATGTAGTAGAAAGATTGAGGGGGCTAAAGCGGCTGTGTATCGTCTTCTATAGACGAGAAGCTTTGGAGTGCTAGCCATTACAATTAATTATATACTTTTAAGGAAAGCCCTTGTTTTAGCAAGTTAAAGTTGCGACGTTCCCAGCAAAATAGAAATGCGACAGGCGCTGACGACAGCCCCCATTCCGAGAGGCTGGTCAGGGTTGCAAGCGAGGAATGGGGGCGAGTGAATACCCGCCTCTTCGGCTTTAGCTTTCTCAGTAGCAATTGTTCTGTCATTAGTTGATACTCGGCCCACCTATATCGGCTACGCTAAGCCATATCAGCGTCCATTGACGAGCTTTATTCCTGCGCCGGCTGTCTCAATAGGGCTTGTTCTCGCCGAGCAATGACAGCAGGATCGTTCATGTAGGCTGTGCGCGATTTACGCTCTCGCTTCTGATAGCCGTTGGCGGTGCTGCCGTCGCGGACGCCAAACATATGGTCCGTCTGTCCCGTGCGACGCGGACCACTCTTGCTGCGTTGCTGTTCCCGTCCAGCCTGCATCTCAGCCACAAGAGCCAGCATGTCGTCCAGCCGTTTGTTCTCGACAACGGGTGAGCGATGAACCGAACGCAATTTGTCAAACGTTCTATAGGGCAGGGTGTCCGTGCCGTGCATGATTTCAAGGCGACCGTCCGGATAATCGCAGACAATGACCTTTTGACGGGCCAGTCGTTTTGCAATCTCCGTTGGCTCCAGGATGAACAATACCTTGTCGTAGCGCAGCGTCAGAGACTGCGACAGTGTCCGCACTTCCTTCCGGCACAGTGCGCCGTCGAGGTTCTCATGCGCAGCCAGCGGCCGATGCATATCCTTCGGATTGCGCGGTAGCTTACCAAAACGGGCATTGAAATCTGCAATGAATTCCGGTGCATAAGCATTTGCTGCTTCCATCGTATCAATGCCGCGCAATCGCAACTCCTTCACTAGGCGATCCTGCAAAGTTCTGTTTGCACGCTCGACACGGCCTTTGGCCTGTGGGGTATTGGCACAGATAATATCAATGTTCAGCTCATAAAGTGCCCGGCCGAATTGCGTTAGCCCACTCGTTCGATCTTTCTCAGAACCATGGGTGGAGCGAAATACTCCATGCTTGTCGCTGTAAAATGCCAGCGGCTTGCCCCATTGCTCCAGATAGGCCTTCGTCGCATGGAAATAATCAAATGTGTTCTCTGATCCGGCAAAACGCAGATGCAGAAGCTTACCGGTTGCATCATCAATATAAACGAGGAGGGCGCATTTGGGCCCCCGACCCTCGAACCACCAATGATGTGAACCGTCAATCTGCACTAGTTCACCAAAACAATCGCGCCGGCCGCGCGGTTGAAATACACGTTTTTTGCGTTCTCGGCGTGAAATCCATATACCTGCAGCTGTCATCCACTGGCGCAGCGTTTCTTTACTGACTGAAAGTTGATGCAGCTCAACCAGCTTCTCACAGGCCAGTGTCGGGCCAAAATCCCGATAATAAGCCCGTATAAGATCCAGCACCGTATTCCGGAAATCCTCGCTGTAACGGCGATTGCTCGGGTGACCACGTTTGCCTGAAACAAGGCCAGCCGCACCAAACTTGTCAAAGGCCTGTAAAAGACGATGAATCTGGCTGCGACTGAGATCGAGCAATGCAGTCGCCTGAACAACAGTCAGGCGGCGATCCCGTATCTTCTGAATAACTTCTAATCGATTGAGTTCTTTCTGCGACATTGTGATCAAACAAGACATGACGGCTCCCATCCGCTGCTTGCATTCGGAACCCCAGTCTTCCTTTCTTTATTCTGTTTGAACAGGGCATGAGCTGCAAAATCTGTCGCATCTCTAATTTGCCCAAGTGTCGCATCTCTATATAGCTGTTATAGCCCTTGATTGCATAACATAGATTATGGAACTAATCTAATAATAGCATGGAGTTTTAATGCCTTTAGCAAGTACCACACATAGTTAAAGGACAGCTTCAATTGAGAAGCTATGAAAGCGTATCAGCAGTTTTGACTATGTTCTTGCTGTGAGCGGCAATGTGCTTTGAATAGTTATTATGCCTATAATGGATTAATAATTTCCTTCAGGCATTACGGCAAATACCTCTTATTATGCGCATAACAGACATTATCATTCGCTTGACATTTTTTCATAGCTTCGTAATATTCCCTTATAAGAAATAGTATTACACAATAATACAATACGGAGGGGAATATGAAGATCAATAGCAGGTCATTATTGCTGACGGCTGGCGTAGCATTGGCAACTTTACTCAGTGCTCAGGCTTCTTGGGCGCAAACGGCTGGTGGTGTCGTGAATGTTGCAACCATTGGTGAGCCGCCTACTCTTGATGCTATGGTTTCTACCGCTGATCTGGTGGGCATTATTTCACAGCATATCTTTGAAACGCTCTATACTTTCGATAATAACTGGAAACCAACACCATTGCTGGCTGACGGACTGCCTCAGATTACAGATAATGGTAAAACTTACACGATTAAACTCCGTGATAATGTTAAGTTCCATGATGGTTCGGATATGACATCAGAAGATGTCGTTGCGTCTCTTGAGCGTTGGGGGAAAGTTGCCTCTCGGGGGAAGCAAACGGCAACAATGATTGAATCCATTGAAGCAACCGATCCGCTAACTGTTACAATCAAGTTAAATGCGGCCTATGCACCTTTGGTTTCTTTGTTAGCATTTAATAACTCTGCTGCGATCATTCTTCCTGCCGAAAATCAGGCTGAACCAATGACACAGTTCATCGGTACAGGGCCTTATAAACTTAAAGAACGTAAGCCTGATCAGTATATCCAGTTAGAGCGCTTTGATAATTATACATCGGCCGTAGGCGATCCAGACGGCTATGGCGGTGCACGCCACCAATATGTTGATGAAATCAGATTTGTACCGGTGCCAGATCCAAATACTAGAGTTGAAGCAGCAATTTCTGGTCAATATGATTATGTAGACTCCATTCCTGTTGAATCTTATGCACGTATTAAAGATTCGACATCGTCAGAACCTGTCATGCTTGAATCTTTTGGCTGGCCGGTTTTTGTTCTTAATTCCGGCACAGGAATGACCAAGGATGCGCTCATACGTCAGGCAGTTCAGCAAGCTCTGAATGAAGAAGACATGATGGCAGCAGCCTTTGGCTCAACTGATTTTTATGCCCTTGATGGCTCGCTCTATCCATCCAATTTTGCCTGGGCAACACAAAAAGGCGTAGAGGGTCGTTATAACACTGCCGATACTGAAAAAGCTGCCGAACTGCTAAAAGAAGCTGGCTATAATGATGAACCGCTGCGTATCCTGACAAGCCGTCAATATGAGTTTCATTATAAAATGGCACAGGTGGCAGCTGAATATTTAAAAGCCGCCGGTTTTAAGGTGGATTTGCAAGTTGTTGATTGGGCAACTCTGACACAGCGTCGCGGTGATCCGTCGCTATGGGATATCTATATAACGCACAGCCCTTTCCTGCCAGAACCATCACTTATTGGTATGATGTCCACCAGTGCCCCTGGCAATTGGGACACCCCTGCCCGTGCAGAAGTGGTTAATGCTTTTAACTCGGAATCCGATCCTGAAAAGCGTATCGCATTATGGGCAGACGTGCAAAATGTGATTTTGGAAGAAGTGCCATTTATTAAAATCGGTGACTTCAATGCTGTCTCGGCAAAATCGAAGAAACTTGAAGGTGTTGTACCTGCACCATGGCCTTATTTCTGGAACGTATCCGTAGAAAAATAGGCTCAGACGCAAAGAAATCAGCCGCTATCCATTATTAATGGCGGCTGATGCACACTCATTCACAGCAAAAATTACAGTATTGGCCGTTATGATACGATATGTTTTCCAACGCCTTATTGGTATGATTGTGGTTATGTTTCTCGTTGTCACGATTGTCTTTATAATCGTTCGTGTGACACCTGGAGATCCTGCTGCAGTTATGCTCGGTCCCGAAGCAACGCAGGCAGACATTGAGCAATTGCGTGCGCAATTAGGCTTGGATAAGGCATTGATAGTTCAGTATTTTTATTATCTTGTACAACTTGTACAAGGTGATCTTGGTCAATCAATATTCCTCAATCAACCTGTCATTTCAGCTTTGGCCAGTAGAGCTGAGCCTACTTTTTTTCTGACTTTGTTCTCTATCATCATAGCCTGCACAATCGCTCTGCCTGTCGGCATTTATGCAGCCTATAAGCGCGGCTCATTTATTGATCAGCTTGCTACCACCATTGCTATGTTTGCAGCAAGTATTCCCAGCTTCTGGCTGGGCCTGATATTGATGCAAGTCTTTGCGGTGCGTTTTGGATTGTTTCCTGTTTCAGGCTATGGCGGGCCGGATGCAAGTTTCATTGACAGAATGTGGCATTTGAGTTTGCCAGCCGTTGCTTTAGGGCTCGTATCGTCTGCGCTTATTCTTCGCTTTACAAGAGCCTCGATGCTGGATGTTCTCAATGATGATTATGTTCGTACTGCTCGGGCTAAAGGCTTGAATGAAAAGCGCGTCATCCTGAAACATGCTTTGAAAAATGCGCTTATACCAATCATGACCGTCATTGGTCTAACCATTGCCGTTTTGATTTCCGGCGCTGTGGTTACCGAGACAGTGTTCAGCCTGCCAGGTATAGGTAATCTTGTTGTTTCGGCGGTATTGCGCCGTGATTATCCGGTTATTCAAGGTACATTGCTGGTGATTGCCGCACTTTATGTACTGATCAATTTTATCATCGATATGTTGTATCTGCTGGTAGATCCAAGGGTGCGTTACTAATGAATATGAACACGCAAATTGCTGATCCGATAGAAAATGAGAAGCCAGCCGATAATTCTGCTCAGTTCATACGCAGACTTTTGAAGCGTAAAACTGTAGCAATCGGGTTGTTTATACTGCTTGTTTTCATGTTGCTTGCATTGCTCGCTCCATGGATATCGCCATACAGTCCATATAAATTATCGATAGTGAACCGACTGAAACCTCCATCAGAAATATATTGGTTTGGTACAGACGAATTTGGCCGCGATGTTTTTTCACGCACAATATATGCAGCCAGATTGTCCTTATTGGTTGGGTTGGCCGTCGTTACACTTTCATCCGTTATTGGTGTCACGATGGGTTTGCTAGCAGGTTTCTTCCCGCGGCTTGATGCACCGATTGCCCGCCTCATCGATGCGATGATGGCATTCCCCGACATTTTGCTAGCAATTGCCTTAGTTGCTGCGCTCGGTCCGTCACTAATCACAGTTATAGTCGCCTTATCAATTGTTTATGCGCCACGCCTTGCGCGAATTGTGCGCGCATCCACACTTGTGATACGCGAGTTGCCCTATGTTGAGGCAGCGGTTTCCATGGGTATTTCAACGCCCAATATTATGCGTCGCCATGTATTGAGGAATTTGATTTCACCAATTGTTGTTCAAGCAACTTTCCTGTTCGCCAGTGCCATGCTCGCCGAAGCTGGATTGTCTTTTCTAGGACTTGGTGTCAGCCCTGAAATACCCACATGGGGCACAATGATTTCTTCTGGCCGCCAATATATTGGTCAGGCCGATTGGATCACTCTGTTTCCAGGAATTGCCATTATTCTTTCGGTTTTATCACTTCAAATGGTTGGTGACGGCTTTCGTGACCTTCTCGATCCGCGTCTGAAAAAGGACTTATAAGTCATGTCTGCGCCACTAATTAAAGATCAAGCGCTCTTTATTGCCAATGTAAAGCCTATAGCTTTTAGCCGTAATGCTGCCAGCGAAAGTGCTAGCAATAAACCAACAAACATCCTCGTTGGTTCTGATGGCAGAATTGCTGCAATTGGTCCCGAATTGATTAAACCTGAAAATGCCAAGCTGATCGATGGTAATGGTGCTTGGATATCACCTGGCTGGGCTGATCTTCATGCGCATATCTGGCATGGTGGTACTGATATTTCTGTCCGCCCGCAAGTCTGTGGTGTTCAGCGTGGTGTAACAACAATCGTTGATGCCGGCTCTGCCGGAGAGGCTAATTTTCACGGCTTTCGTGAATATATTATTGATCCATCTCGTGAGCGTATCAAAGCTTTTCTAAATCTTGGTTCTATTGGTTTGGTAGCTTGTAATCGTGTGAGTGAATTAAAAGATATTACATCGATTGATATCGACAGAATTGTTGAATGTTACGAGCAGAATAGAGAACATATTGTCGGGCTTAAAGTGCGCGCAAGCCATGTGATTACGGGCTCTTGGGGTGTCACGCCAGTTAAAGTCGGCAAGAAAATAGCTAAAATTCTTAAAATTCCGATGATGGTACATGTTGGTGAACCCCCTGCCCTTTATGATGAAGTTCTCGAAATTTTAGG
>CANQXU010000124.1 GCA_947627865.1 uncultured Paenochrobactrum sp.
GCCATGGAAGGTGAGACGAGATGAGTGCGGCCTTTAAAGCCTTGGCGGCCTTCAAAGTTACGGTTTGACGTTGATGCACAACGTTCACCCGGCTTTAGACGATCATCATTCATCGCAAGACACATTGAGCAGCCCGGCTCACGCCAATCGAAGCCAGCTTCAATGAAAATCTTGTCCAAACCTTCAGCTTCTGCTTGTTCTTTAACCAGACCTGAACCCGGGACAACCATTGCACTGACGGTTGAAGCAACTTTTTTGCCTTCAATCACGCGTGCGGCATCACGCAAATCTTCAATACGGCCATTGGTGCAAGAGCCAATAAAGACACGATCAATCGGAATATCCGTGATTTTAGTGCCTGGTGTCAGCCCCATATATTCCAATGCCCGCCATTTTGATGAGCGTTTGGTTTCATCTTCAATCTTGTCCGGATCTGGCACAACATCAGTAACAGAGACGACATCCTCAGGGGATGAACCCCAGGAGACAATCGGAGAGATTTTTGCCGCATCCAATGTGACGACTTTGTCGAAATGCGCGCCTTCATCGGACTTCAATGTTTTCCAATAGGAAATTGCTTTTTCCAGCTCTTCGCCTTTTGGAGAGCGTGGGCGGCCTTTGATATATTCATAGGTCACATCATCGGGTGCAATGAGACCTGCGCGGGCACCACCTTCAATTGTCATGTTGCAGACGGTCATACGACCTTCCATTGACAAGGATGTGATTGCGTCACCGGCATATTCGATAACATAGCCGGTACCGCCAGCAGTGCCAATTTCACCGATGATGGCCAGAACGATATCTTTGGCTGTTACGCCTGGAGCAAGCTCGCCATCAACACGCACAAGCATGTTTTTAGCTTTTTTCTGAATCAATGTCTGTGTGGCCAGAACATGTTCAACCTCCGATGTGCCGATACCATGTGCCAACGCACCAAAAGCACCATGCGTGGAAGTGTGGCTGTCACCACAGACAATCGTCATGCCTGGCAATGTAAAGCCTTGTTCTGGCCCCACAATATGAACAATACCCTGACGCTTATCGCGCTCGGAATAATATTCAACGCCGAAATCCGCAGCATTCTTAGCCAAAGCTTCAACCTGAATGCGGCTTTCTTCGTTTTTGATTCCGTTAATACGATCAGGCGAGGTCGGGATGTTATGATCGACAACAGCCAATGTTTTATCCGGATGGCGGACTTGACGTCCGGCCATGCGCAAGCCTTCAAAAGCCTGTGGGCTGGTCACTTCATGCACAAGATGGCGATCAATGTAGAGTAGGCAGGTGCCATCTTCCTGCTGATCCACTAAGTGGTCGTCCCAGATCTTGTCGTAAAGTGTGCGTGGCGCGCTCATAGCGGAATTTCCTTTGAACGGTTCTTAATACTGGCAAGTGATATGCACTCACTTAAGCATTTCGTCAAGAATGGCAAGGCTAACAGGGTGTCGCAGCAATAATATTTCACAAAGATGGGATGTTTTTTGCCTTTAATGCGGGTAGCAGTTCAATCTTTGTCCTAGGAGGACGCTTATTTCTAATTTTTTGATCAGTTTTTATGTTGATAAATAGCAGCCATATAAGCTTGTGCTAATGTTATGGGGGTAATCGAGACAATAAAAAAGGCGACCGAATGGCCGCCTTTTTATAATTGCTCAAGCAAAACTTACTTTGCTGCAGTAGCTTTTTCCGCTGCAGCTTTTTCGGCTGCGCGTTTGTCTGCTTCACGTTCTGCTTTTGAACGGTTGTCTTTTTTCTCAGCAATACGAGCAGCTTTACCTGTCAGGCCGCGTAGGTAGTAGAGTTTCGCACGACGGACTTTACCACGACGAATAACTTCAACGCCTTCAACGAGCGGGGAGTAAACAGGGAATACACGCTCAACACCTTCGCCGTAAGAAATCTTACGAACGGTGAAGCTTTCCTGCAAGCCTGCACCTGAACGGGCAATACAAACGCCTTCATAAGCCTGTACACGTGTACGTGTACCTTCAGTAACGCGAACGAGTACACGTACGCTGTCACCTGGCTGGAAAGCAGGAAGCGTGCGCTTTTCTTCAATTTTAGCGATCTGTTCTGCGTTCAGCTGACGAATGATATCTGTCATTGTTCTGATCCTTTACATTCTTCTCAAACAGCCAGAGCGCTCAACTCTTACTACCTCAGCTCATGCGCCGTGTAGTTATGCCTCAAGGGCAGTAGCGTTTCACTATTTATTGGTTACGGAAAACCGGAGACCCGGAGTTCTTGGCGCGATACACTATTCAGTGGTGTAAATCAACTCTGTGCAGTGATATCCGCGGTATTTTACTGCGTGTATTGCGTTTATCGTTTTTTCGCGGGCTGATTTTGAAGATATGCGGCCCATAAATCAGGACGGCGTTGCTCGGTGATTCTTTGAGCCTGCTCAAGGCGCCATTGATCAATCAGCTTATGATTGCCAGAAGTGAGAACCTCTGGAATCGTGCGATCCTCCCAGATTTGAGGTCTTGTATAATGAGGATGCTCAAGCAATCCGGTTTCAAAGCTTTCTGTCTCACCAGATTCCTGATTGCCCATAACACCAGGCAAAAGCCGGACAATAGCGTCAAGCAATACAATTGCTGCGGTTTCGCCACCTGATAAAATATAATCGCCGATCGAGACCTCTTCCAGCTCACGGGCTTCAATGACACGCTCGTCCACACCTTCAAAGCGGCCGCAGAGAATAATAGCACCCGGTCCGGAGGCGAGTTCGCGCACGCGTTTCTGGGTCAATGGCTTACCACGCGGGCTCATCAATAAGCGCGGGCGACCATCGCTCACTGAATCAATTGCTCTTGCCACAACATCGGGCTTCATAACCATGCCGGCGCTTCCGCCTGCCGGTGTATCGTCAACCATACGATGTTTGTTTTCGGAAAAGTCCCTTATCTGAACGGTATCAAGTTGCCACTTTTTTTCGGTAAGGGCCTTCCCTGCCAGAGAAATACCCAAAGGGCCGGGAAACATTTCCGGGTATAATGTTAGGACAGAGGCATGGAAAAACGGATTTTTTGTATCTTCCGCATGCATTATTTTGGTTCCTCATCTGATGGCTTATCAGATTTCTTAAGTCTAGGCTTGCCATCCTGCTCTTCATCATCAGTATCGGCAATGAGACCTGCGGCATAAGGTTCGATAATGATTTTCCCTGCACCTAAATCAATTTCGGGTACCGCAGCAACGCTGAATGGTATCATCTGAGATTTGCGGCCTTTGTGGCTAAGCTCGATTAAAGGACCGCCACCAAAGTCAAAAACTGCCTGAACGACACCATATGATGTGCCGTCAATGCCGATGGCAGCGAGGCCGATCAGATCTGTGTGGTAGAACTCATCATCATCCAGTTCATCGGGTAATTGTGAGCGGTCAATAAACAGGTCTGTACCGTTTAGAGCTTCAGCCATGTTGCGGTCATTGATGCCTCTGAAACGAACAATAACGACAGTTTTGGACGGGCGGATTTCCAAAACCTCATATTCACGGCCATTTTTATCGTAAAGCAGCCCGTAGTCGCCAATTGACAGAGGATTGTCGGTATGAGACTTGACCCGAACTTCTCCGCGCGTGCCGTGAGCGGCGCCGATCGTTGCAAGTTGAACTGGAGAAGTAAGGCGTGTCATAAAAGTTCCTGTCATTTAAATGTTGCTGCCAATGATTTTTGCAGCCAAGCCAAAATAGCTAACCGAATATAAACGGAATTAGCCAATATAATGCCAAAGTCCAATATAAAAGACCATTTGAGCGTAGAGTTTTATCAAACTGGTACGGGATTGGTAAGGCATAAATGCATAAAGCTCTGATTGATGTCTGTTAAAGCAGTCATTTATCGTATTCGCTTTGCAATTTGAGGTTTATAATGAGCAACCAAGATTCAGAGCAATTTCTTATTATCGGCATGCCCGATTTACAGGAAGCACGCAGCAGCTGGTTGAGTAATCTGCAAAACAGCCGCCGCTTGGCGTTGAATACGGTTGAGGCCTATGAAAGGGATTCGCGCCAGTTTCTACAGTTTATGACCGGACATATAGGTGAGCCGCCTTCATTAAAAGATTTAGAAGAATTACGGTTGGCTGATTTACGCTCCTTTATGGCGCGGCGACGTAATGATGGTGCAGGGGTACGTTCTCTTGCCAGATCACTGGCGGGGGTACGTTCATTTTTACGTTATTTAGAGAAAAAGGGCTTGATTAATGCTGCTGCGGCAAGCGCTATTCGTGCGCCCCGCCAACCGAAAACATTGCCAAAACCATTGCCAGTCGAGGATGCACGTCGTGTTGTAACGCAAAGTGAACAACTCAATGAAGAACCATGGATTGCAGCGCGCAATGCTGCGGTTCTGACATTGCTTTATGGTTGTGGTTTGCGCATTGCTGAAGCACTTGCGCTAAAAGGGGACGATCTACTGGATCCTGAAGCCAAATCTATGCGGGTGACGGGTAAAGGCGGGAAAACACGTATTGTTCCGGTTTTGCCCGTGGTATATCAAGCAGTAGCACAATACAGAAACCTTTGCCCTTATGATCTTCACGAGGGGGAGTTGCTTTTCAGAGGTGCGCGTGGCGGGCCATTGCATGCTGCCATCATTCAGCGTGATATGCAAAAGCTGCGAGGGGCTTTGGGCCTTCCAGACAGTGCTACTCCCCATGCTTTGCGCCATTCTTTTGCGACGCATTTGTTAGGGCGTGGCGGTGATTTGCGCACAATTCAGGAATTGCTCGGACATGCCAGTCTTTCAACAACGCAGATTTATACCGATGTGGATAGCAACAAATTGATGGAAATCTATGATAGAGCGCATCCAAGAGCCTGATATCAATCCCCGCTATCCCTATATAAAAATCGAGATGAGTGTCTGTCTGCTAGCATTGCGGGGCAGTGATCATTGGTTATTATGCAATTAAAGGCTTATAAATGCATCATTTTGGTATTTTACCACTGTTAAGCAGGTTTTTTGTCTCTTTGTCATTGTTCACTTTTGCCGGAGTATCGGTAAGTCAGGCACAAATAAGCAGTGGTCATGCAATTGCGGATTCTTGCTATAACGGGCGTGATCTTTTAGCGGAAAAAGTAAAAGAGCAGCCAAATTTCATGGCTTCCATCGAGAAAGAGGCAAATAAGATTCCCAATCATAAGGGACTTTTGTGGAAGATCACGAAAGATGGTTCGGCACCCTCCTATATATTGGGCACCTTTCACTTGAGTGATCCGCGTGTAACCAATCTGATGCCAGCCGCGCAGCAGGCATTTGATCTGTCCGAAGGTGTGATTGTTGAAACCACGGATATGTTGGATCCAAAGAATATTATGGCCTTAATGTTGGAGAAACCGGATTTGATGCGGTTTACCGATGGTACGACCATTATGTCTTTGCTGCCGGATGATAAAAAAAACGAAATTGAAGATAGGCTGGCTGAGCGGGGTGTCACTCTCTTGGCGCTCAATAAATATAGGCCGTGGATGATCTATAGTATGCTGGTTTTGCCAAGCTGTGAAACAAAGCGTAAAGCCGCCAATATGGAGGTTCTGGATCAACAAATCGCTAAAAATGCTATAGCCAGCGGTAAGGCGCTGGTCGGGCTGGAAACTATGTCCGAGCAAATTGAAGCCATGAATCGCATCCCGATGGATTTTCATATTAAAAGTCTGATTTCAGCCGTGGATTTTATGGATGATGCGGATGACATTATGGAAACTATGGTTGGAATGTATCTTAATCAGGAAATTGGTCAGATAGTTCCCGCTTTGAATAAGCTGTTGCCTGATTATATGGATGAGGAAGGCTACGGCTCTTTTGAGCAAATCATTTTGAGCGAGCGCAATCATCTTATGGCTGATCGGGCTGCGCCTTTGTTTCAATCTGGCGGATATTTTATGGCTGTTGGCGCAATGCACTTGCCAGGTGAGGAAGGGGTGCTGGAATTGCTGAAAAAGCAGGGTTTCAGCGTTGAGAATGTAGCTTATTAATACAGCTCTTCTGTATTCTGAAGCCTGATATGGTCCCCATATCAGGCTTTTAATTTATTGCCATCCTAGATGGCTTCACCGTTCAATAGTCGCGGTTTATCCTTTGTGAGACCAGCTGCCTGCTTAATGAAATATTGTTTCAGCGGCGTCATACGGTCAACCAAACCAAGACCAACAGTACGAAGTGTGCGTAATGCCGTACTGTCATTTGAGAATAATCTGGTCAGAATATCGGTTGTGACTCCCATTTGCACAGTGTCAAAACGACGCCACGCCTGATAGCGCTCAAGGGCGGCAAAGGAGCCGATATCAAGGCCAAGACGATCGGTTTCAATAATAACCTCAGCTATGGCTGCAGCATCGCGAAAGCCAAGATTCATCCCTTGTCCAGCGATAGGATGAATGCGATGCGCGGCATCACCCACCAGTGCAAAGCGCGGTTTTACATATTCACGCACCAAGGTTAGCCCCAAAGGAAATGCGCGGCGCGGCGTTTCTACAGTAATCGCTCCCAAATGATGGCCAAAGCGTTGTTCGAGCTCCGCTTCAAAAATAAAATCATCTTCTTTAATCAATCGATCCGCATCTTCAGTTCGTTCTGTCCAGACAAGTGAGGAGCGGTTATTGGTCAATGGCAGGATGGCAAAAGGGCCAGCTGGAAGAAAATGCTCGATAGCACGGCCATGATGGGGTTTTTCATGTTTAACATTGCAAACAATGCCGGATTGTCCGTAATCCCAATTGACTGTTTTGATACCTGCCATATCGCGTAACTTTGAGCGCGCGCCATCAGCAGCGATCAGGAGCTTAGCGCTGAATTGCTGGCCGTCTGATAGAGAAATGCTGACAGCATTGGCTTGATTGTCGAAAGAGAGAACGCTGGTTTCCCCAATGAAATGAATCCCGAGTTCATGAGCACGAGAATGCAGCGAGGTGTTAAGGATATGATTTTCTACCATATAGCCAAATGGCTCACCCTCTTCGACATCACCTTCAAATGTTAAAAATACCGGACGAACGGGATCAGATGTGCGCGAATCTGTAATGATCATGTCGGTGATGGGTTGAGCTTGCGGCTCAATTTTCTGCCAACAGCCAAGTTGTTTCAGCATTCGGGCCGCGGCGGCTGCAATGGAGGACGCACGCGGGTCTTTCTTCCATGCATCAAGTGGAGCGCCATCAACAACTGTTACCGTCAAATGCGGGGCTGAGGCTTTAATCGCCACAGCTGTTACCATACCGACATAGCCACCACCTGCAATAAGAACATCAGTTTTTGCAGGCGACGGAGTAGATGTTTTGGCAGGCATAGCAGCATCCTTTAATTATTGGGCCTTAATAAACGGGTTTAAATAAACTGGTGTCCGCAAATCTATGTTATCTGTGTTTCTGTATAAGCTATAATTTGTAAATATGCCATTTTCACGCTCATATATGTGTGGTCTAAGCTTAAGCAATAACATCTCATTATATTCTCTATATGTGATACCGGAGCATCACTGTCTATGTCAGAAACATCAAAAACTGCAGCAATGCAGGAACTTCTAGCGGTTTTGGATATTGAAAATCTGGCGCCGGATTTATTTCGGGGGATAAGCCCTCAGGTGGGAAGACAACGTGTTTTTGGCGGGCAGGTGCTTGCGCAATCAATTATTGCTGCACAACGTACCGTGGAAGAGGGGCGGTTTATACATTCCTTGCATGGCTATTTCATGCGAGCTGGTGATCCGCTCACTCCAATCATCTATGAGGTCAGCCGGTTGCGTGATGGTGCGAGCTTTATGACAAGGCATGTTCTTGCGAAACAAAACGGCAAAGCTATATTCACATTAACGGCTTCATTTCAGGTTGATGAGCAAGGTCTGGACCATCAGATGCCGATACCTGAAAATTTACCGCAGCCGGAAGATTTGCCAAGTGATGAAGAAATTTCAGAAAAATACGCACATTTGCTACCCCAAAATATGCGTAAATATTGGGGTGGGTCACGTCCGGTAGAGTTGCGGCCAACCTTGTTAAAGCATTATTTTAGCGATGAGAAACTACCAGCTCAACAATATGTCTGGGTTAAAGCCAATGGCGTCGTGCCGGATCATCGCGGTGTGCAGGCTGCAATATTAGCCTATTTGTCGGACATGACTTTGTTGGATACATCACTATTTGCGCATGGCCGTTGTATCTTTAATCCTGATTTACAGGCAGCAAGTCTGGATCATTCTATGTGGTTTCATCGTCCATGCAATTTGAGTGACTGGCTGCTTTATGTGCAGGATAGCCCGAGCACCTCAGGCGCAAGAGGCTTTTCACGTGGGGCGCTCTATACTCGTGATGGTGTTCTCGTAGCATCCGTGGCTCAAGAGGGGCTGATCAGAGTGCATCCACAATAAGATGGATGCTTTCACTCGCCAAACTTTCAGCACGTTTATGACATGTGAAAATGTAAAATATCGCGATAGAGTTTAACTCCTATTGATGCAAATCACGGATCGCTGAAATATCAAGGCTCTTTTTTGGGTGTAGGGCAGGTGCTTATACCCAAAACACTATAGAGCGGGCAATTGCCAGCGAAAGCTGTGATTATAGGCATGATACCTATCAGTCCTATCCATCGGATTGTTCCGTCTAAGATAAATATCAATGACAGAAGGACTAAGCCGATAATGATACGCAAGACTTTGTCTGCGCTGCCGATATTATGTTTCATTGCATGCTCCTTGCCCAAACAGATAGCTGATTATCATAC
>CANQXU010000125.1 GCA_947627865.1 uncultured Paenochrobactrum sp.
CGAGCAAGCGCCGCCAAGCCGACATTGGACTGGCTTCTGGCAACCAGCAAGCCTTTGACAACAAATGCTCTGTTTATCCCCTTCAAAGGAACCACATCGCAAATAGTGGCCAAAGCCACCAAATCTAAATATCCCAGCAAGTCAGGAACAGGCAATCCACGCTGCCGCAGCACGCGCACAACTTGCACCAGTGTTAGGAAAACGACGCCAGCGGCGCATAAATGCCCCTGCAAAGACAAATCATCTTCACGATTAGGATTGACCACCGCCACAGCATTATCAGGTAGCGGCCCGCCCTGTTGATGGTGATCAAGCACGACAACTTCACTACCTGCCTTTAAAGCAGCATCGATTGATTCTGAGCTATTTGTTCCACAATCAACGGTAACAATCAGTGTCGCTCCTTCTTCACTCAGCTCGCGCATAGCTTGAGGATTAGGGCCATAACCTTCAAAAACACGGTCCGGAATATAAATGCGATGTTTTATCCCGTAAAACTGCAAGAAATTGGCCATAATGGCTGAGGAACTAGCACCATCAACGTCATAATCTCCAAAAATGGCAACCTGCTCTTTTTTAGTGATCGCATCGGCAATGCGTATGGCCGCCTTTTCCATATCCGTTAAAGTGAGCGGATCAGGCATTAAACTTCTCAAATTGGGATCAATAAAACTGAGCGCATCTTCAGTCTGCACACCCCGCCCGGCTAAAACGCGTGAGACTATGTCTGAAATGCCATAATGCTGTGCAATCGCCAAAGCCGTATTGGCCTCGCGTGGCCCCAAACGGCCAACCCATTGCTGCCCCGTTGCAGACTTACGGATATTAAGAAAAAAGCGCTCTGTACTCATAACAACCAACAAGACACGAAAGGCGACATTTTAGCAATGTCGCCTTTTGATATTTTCTTAAATTAAGAGCAATTTCACCTCACCCAAAGCTACTTAGGTGAGCTAACGCCTTTTAAAAATTAAAACTTAGACAAATCCTGATGGCGAGCAATAATCTCGCGAACAGTCATTGAGCTTGAGCGCATAACGATCGTATGTGTCTGGATGTAATCGCGCGCGAATTTCACGCCTGACAGCATATTACCATCGGTCACACCGGTCGCAGCAAAAAGCACATCGCCTTTGGCCATTTCTTCCATAGTGTAAACTTTATTAGGGTCAGAAATGCCCATTTTGGCAGCACGGGCAATTTTCTCATCAGTATTAAGCTGTAAACGACCCTGCATCTGTCCACCAATGCAGCGAAGTGCAGCAGCAGCCAGAACACCTTCAGGCGCACCACCAATACCCATATAAATATCGATACCAGTTTCATCAGGATCGGTGGTATGCATCACACCAGCAACGTCACCATCACCGATCAAACGGATTGCGGCACCTGTTGCACGCACTTCTTCGATCAGGCGTGCATGGCGCGGACGATCCATTATGCAGGCAGTGATTTCATGTGGCTTCACACCTTTGGCTTTTGCCAGTGCCATGATGTTGTCTGTTGGCGTTGCATCAATATCTACAACACCCTTAGGATAGCCTGCACCAATCGCCAGCTTTTCCATATAAACGTCAGGTGCATAAAGAAGATTGCCTTTCTCGGCAATAGCGACAACCGCCAGCGAGTTAGGCAAGTTTTTAGCGCAAATGGTTGTACCTTCGAGCGGATCAAGCGCAATATCAACTTCCGGCCCCTGACGGGTTCCAACCTCTTCACCGATATAAAGCATCGGCGCTTCGTCACGCTCGCCCTCACCAATCACCACTGTACCACTGATTGGCAGACGGTTAAGCTCCTGACGCATAGCATCAACCGCCACCTGATCAGCGGCCATTTCATCGCCACGTCCCCGCAGCCTAGCAGCTGCAACTGCCGCGCGCTCGGTCACCCGAACCAACTCAAGCGTTAGAATGCGATCCAGCCCGTGTGAAATATCTGCGGTTTTTGCCATAGAAACCAAAGTCCTGCATTTGAATTAAATTTATGCGGCTATCAATCGCCGCTCTTTATCGAAAAAAGCAATTGCATAAAATTTTGCAAAGTCATGCCTAGATGTCACAAGATCACTAGCGGATAGTGGCAAACATCGTCAAATGCTTAATCGATTAAAAGATTTCAACTATCAAAACTATAACAGCTAATTTCATGTCCTCAATACACAAATCCCGAAGAAATGCGTGAAGGATTATCATTATGAAAAGAGCCGGATAATATTATCCGGCTCTAAAGATTAATGTTTTAAAAGCAAAGCGTTAGCGCTTAAGCGCCTGTACCGCGCTCAATACGGATCATCTGCGGCTTATCAACCAGATGATCATCATTCAAAATTGCTTCCAACGCCTTCTGAACGGCTGTTTCTGTAGTCGCATGGGTCACAAGTATGACTGTTTTAACCCCTTTTTCTTCAGAAGCATCCCTATTTCTCTGAACGATCGACTCAAGCGAGATACCATTTTCTGCCATACGTGAAGCAATAGCAGCAAAAGCACCGGTACGGTCATGAACTGTAAGACGGATGAAAAAACCACCATCATGTTCACGAATATCTGCACGCTTATAAGTCTCAAGAGTTTTTGCAGGTGAGCCAAAAACAGGCCCATGCTGGAAACCAGGGCGGCTTTTAGCAATATCTGCCAAATCACCCAGCACCGCCGAAGCAGTTGCATCGCCACCAGCGCCAGGACCGGAGAGCAGCAATTCGCCAAGCAAATCTGTTTCAATTGCGACCGCGTTGGTAACACCGTGAACCTGCGCAATAACCGATGATGTCGGCACCATGGTTGGATGAACGCGCTGCTCAATGCCGGTTTCAGTCTTTAGTGCAACACCCAATAATTTGATTCGATACCCAAGATCATCCGCTGCGCGAATGTCGGCCAGAGAAATATTGCTGATACCTTCGATATCAATGTCGTCGGCTGCAATCTGTGTGCCAAAAGCTAGACTGGTCAGCAGTGATAATTTATGAGCTGTATCGTTGCCTTCAACGTCAAAAGTCGGATCTGCTTCAGCATAACCAAGACGCTGTGCATCTTTCAGACAATCCTCGAAAGAAATGCCTTCCTCGCCCATACGCGTCAGAATGTAATTACATGTGCCATTCATGATGCCATAAACGCGCGACACAGAGTTGCCAGTCAGGGATTCGCGCATAGCTTTAATAACCGGAATACCTCCGGCAACAGCAGCTTCAAAATTGAGCAGAACACCTTTGCTCTCTGCAATCTCCGCTAAAGCAACACCATGTTTGGCAAGCAACGCCTTATTGGCAGTGACAACATGGTGCCCTGCTTGCAATGCTGTTTCAACAGCCACTTTAGCAGCACCTTCATCCCCGCCTATCAACTCGACAAAAACATCAATCTCGTCTGAAGCCGCCAATTCAACAGGATCGTCAAACCATTTCAGCCCTGACAGATCAACACCACGATCCCTGCTACGCGAACGCGCACTTACAGCGGTGACTTTAATCTCTTTGCCACATTGACGAGTGAGCATATCAGCCTTGTCGTGCAAAATACGCAAGACAGAACTGCCAACGGTGCCAAGTCCGGCAACGCCGATACGCAATGCTTCACTCATAATCATGAACCTTTAATAATGATTTTCAAACAGAAACGCACCGAACGGCACGCGAATGGATAAGGACTTTGTGCAAGGTTTCGCCGGAATTAGCAATATGGTTTCTGCTTAACAGTGAGCGACAAAACCTTTTAAACGCAGCTCTTTGCCCAAATCAGAGGGCTTAAACTTTCATACAGCACAGAAGCTCAATGATAAAGCCCAGTATTAAGGCTTAACTCGCATTAATCTCCGCTGGTTTCAATTGCCTTTAACACTGCTTTTTCTTCTTCTTGTGCTTTCTTGCGCAACGCATCAAGCTCAGCATTGGTCACAGGGGCTGCACTCTTGACGGCTCGCAGTTGTGACTTTTCACGATCAAGTCTGCTGGTCATCTGCTGCTGCTCTTCTGCCGACATTTGCTTGGTCGCAGCTTGGGGCGGATTATTGAAAGTTGGATAAATGCCAGTGCGCGAAGCACCTTCTTGTGGCACTGCGGTAAATTCTGAACTGCTTGTGCAACCAGTTATCACAGCCGCTGACGTGATCGCTAACAACAAATAGGCAACACTTTGGCAACGGCTCTTCATCTCACCAACCCCGGCAACTAAAACTGCATTTCGTTAAACTACCCATATCTATAGCTAAATAATGTAGCAATAGCGATCTTAACAAGACAAGAATTTAACCAAACCAACAGTATTCAAGCAATATTACAGCGAAAAACACCCTGTGATATCTGCAAGCTTGCACTTCGAGACATAATTAACGTATAAATAACCATCTTTTGAATTGCCATTCCTCTGCCAGCTTGCGCACAGACATTTTTAAAGCCCAAGGCATTGGAAACAACAATAACAGCTTATTGCTGATAATAATAAAGCCGACTTATGGAATACACGGCTAGCAGACCGGAGATCGGAATTTGCATTTTACCAGAACATGCTCAACGGGCATTGCTCTTTTATTTGCGCTTCTAGCCGTAAGTGGCTGCACTTCGACCAGCGATGGTTCGTCAATGCAACTGGGTGCATTATCAAGCGCGTCTTTAATGACCGAAACCTTGCAAAGCGCTGCCGATGAACAGATTGCATTAAAACAAGACAATAGTGACAAGCAGCCCGATCTTGCAGTTAAAGAACAAACTGTCCTTGGCGCGCCTGCAATTGTTAATCCGCTTATCCAACATGCCGCAGAAAGCAAGAAAACACCTGCAAGCTTAACGGCATTATTTGGTGCACCACGCAGCCTTGCCACAACTGTCGCTAAAACCTCTACAGATGAGCTAGCCGATGCGGGCAAACGTGAGGAACAGACCAATATTGACAACGGTAAAATTCCGTTAAAAACACCTGAAGACAAAGTTGTAGCCTCTGCAACAACCAAAGTTGATGATGCTCAATCTGCACCTGCGGCTACAAAAAATGAAGCCAAACTCGCTCTAGTAACAGCGAAACCAGCCAATCCAGCAACCAGTAAACCGCGAAATTATGACTTCGCCTTGCCAGGTGTACGTGCCAATGGCGGCGTAGAAATCAAACATCGCAATACAGTATTCAGCTACGACGATATTGATGCTGACGAAGGTGATTTTTTGCCGAGTTTTCAACTGGCATCCGCTCCGGGCATGTTGCGCTCTGCGCCCAATGGCTTGCGCACCCAACATGAGTCTGTCCAAGTTGCCTGTTTAAATCCGAAATTAGTCGGCATGATCAAAACGCTTGAGCGACGCTTTGGCAAACACGCAGTTGTAACTTCCGGCTATCGCAGCCCTTCACACAACATTAAAGTCAATGGCGCGCGCCGCTCACTTCATATGAGCTGCTCTGCAGCGGATATCCAGATTGCAGGCATCTCCAAATGGGAGCTTGCAAAAGCGATCCGGGCCATACCAGGTCGCGGCGGTGTCGGCACTTATTGCCACACAAATTCCGTTCACCTTGACACCGGAGCCGAGCGCGACTGGAACTGGCGCTGCCGTAAAAAATAATTTGCAGCAAAAACATAGCGGCAACCAAACCAACCGCTATGTTTAAATTATTTTCAACATCTTGATAAATTCTGACAATATTGCCCAGTTTTTCTGCGCTCGCTTTTTTACCTGATTCAGCAATCAAGTGCTTCAGCTCCCTATCCGGCGGATAGAATCTGACTAAAAGCACCGCCCTCAAGAGGTTATGCACAGGCAAATGCATTTTTCTTCATAATTCACAAAATAGAGCTTGCCATTCTAATACATTGTTTCTATACACCAATCATCAAGTGCGCCCATCGTCTAGCGGTTAGGACGCCGCCCTTTCACGGCGGAAACAGGGGTTCGATTCCCCTTGGGCGTACCATTTATTATTCAAAACAATAATAAATATTTGCCAAGCGCATGATATTTCCTCATCATCACAACATGATCTGTTAAAATTTCTCAACAGCAGTATTTTGCTTCTGATAACACACTAAAATCACATAGTGATGCACTTGTGTTCATCACTGATTATGCATAGATAATACGCATGTATTTCCCATCTCCTTTAGTTAGCGGAACTTTGATCCGCCGCTATAAACGCTTTCTGGCTGACGTCATTCTGGATGATGGCACGCAGATTACTTCTTCTGTGCCCAACACCGGCTCCATGATGGGACTAACAGAGCCCGGCTCAAAAGTATGGCTCAGTTATTCGCCAGACCCAAAGCGCAAATATGCCCACGCGCTCCAAATAGTTGAAGCAGACAACACTATGGTCGGCGTCAACACAGGCTTACCCAATAAAATCGCGGAAGAAGCTATCCTTAACGGGCTCATTCCACAATTATCCGGCTATAGCTCCTTCAAGCGTGAGCAAAAATATGGTGCGAACTCTCGCATCGACCTTTTACTGCAGGATGAAGATCGTCCGGATTGCTATGTCGAGGTCAAAAATGTGCATTTAATGCGCGCGCCCTCACTAGCGGAGTTTCCTGATACAGCAACGGCGCGTGGCGTTAAACATCTTGTCGAACTTGGGCAAATTGCTCAATCCGGCAAGCGCGCAATTATGCTATTTGTGATACAGCGTAATGACTGTGACCGTTTTCGGGTTTGCGGCGATCTTGATCCTCTTTATGGCAAGCATTTCAATCAGGCACTCGCAGAAGGTGTTGAGGCTTTTGCAATTAAATGCAACATCACATCTGAAGCGATAACCGCCCAAAGTCTTATTCCGATAGACGACGTAGTTTTTTGAACGGAAATAATTATGGTAACTTACATCGACGCAGCCAATGCACCACTAAAATATAATGGTCAGATTCGCCTCTATGGCCCTGAAGCATTTGAAGCAATGCGCCAGATCTGCAATTTGACTGCGCGCTGCCTTGATGAACTTAATGATATCGTTAAGCCTGGCATCACCACGAATGAAATTGACCGCTTTGTATTTGAATTCGGCGCAGATCATGGTGCGATACCCGCAACATTGAATTATCGCGGCTATACAAAATCCTCATGCACCTCCATTAATCATGTTGTTTGTCACGGCATCCCCGATGATAAACCTCTGCGTGAAGGCGATATCGTTAATATCGACGTTACCTATTTGAAAGATGGCTGGCATGGTGATTCCAGCCGTATGTATGCCGTCGGCCCAATTAAACGTGCTGCTGAAAGATTGCTTGAAGTAACCCATGAAAGCCTCATGCGGGCTATTGATATCGTTAAGCCCGGTGTAAAAACTGGTGCAATAGGGGCTGCAATTCAAAATTATGCTGAAAGCGAACGCTGCTCGGTTGTACGGGATTTTTGCGGTCACGGCGTCGGTCAGCTTTTCCACGATGCTCCGAATATTCTTCACTATGGCACGCCATCTGAAGGTGTCGAAATTCGTGAAGGGATGATTTTCACCATTGAACCTATGATCAATCTGGGTAAACCTCAGGTAAAAGTATTGTCAGATGGCTGGACAGCAGTCACGCGCGACCGCTCGCTTACAGCCCAATATGAGCATACAGTTGGCGTCACAAAAGACGGTTGCGAGATATTCACTTTATCGCCTAAGAATATCTTTGGACCAGCATCCCAGCGCAGTTAATCATTAAGACTGCATATCTCAGGAGGAGCAGGCTGAATGAGCAAAGAAAAAAATGAGAAAACATCAGAGCTGATTTCTCAAAATGGCTTTGCCGAATTACAAGAAGCCCTGCCCCTCTCATCCGCCACCCCCAACACACCAGCGCCCCATTATTTGGGGCACCGTGATCGGGCACGTCAGCGTCTGCGTAAGGTTGGTGATGAAGCTCTGCAAGATTATGAGTTGCTTGAACTGTTGCTGTTCCGCTCAATTCAACGTGCTGATACCAAACCGTTGGCGAAAGCACTCTTGGCCAGATTTGGTTCATTAAATGCAGTTCTTAATGCGCCTGAACACTTACTGAAAGAAGTGAAAGGTTGCGGTTCATCAATCGCCTTTGACCTCAGATTGATTTCGGCAGTGGTTAAACGCTCGGCCCGCGGTGAGGTTATGAATCAGGTTGTCATGGACGCATGGAGCAAAGTGGTTCAATATTGCGTTGCAGCAATGGCGCATGAAGAGATTGAACAATTCCGCATCCTGTTTCTTGATAGGAAAAACCGTTTGATCGCTGACGAAGTGCAACAACGCGGAACCGTTGATCATACACCAGTCTATCCGCGTGAAGTTATACGCCGCGCCCTTGAGCTTTCATCAACAGCCATCATTGTTGTCCACAATCATCCATCCGGTGACCCGACCCCATCACACGCCGACATTGAAATGACCAAAACGCTCATTGATGCCGGGAAGCCACTGGGCATCACTATCCATGACCATATAATAATCGGCAAATATGGCCAGATCAGTATGCGTGGCTTAAAAATCATATGATCGGCAAAATAGTTAACTATTTATTATCCATAGATATAAGTTAAGATTTTTCTGCCCGCAAATTAAGCAAATTTTGTCACAATTACGCGCAAAATATCGACCAACCAAAGGAGTCGCTTATCACGGCTCATAGAATTTATGATATATTGCGGAGACAAAAATGCTTAATACTAAGCTTATAATCGCGTCAGCTTTTACTGCAAGTCTTGCTCTGGCAGGAGCAGCAACAGCCGCCGATTATTCGGATAATTAT
>CANQXU010000126.1 GCA_947627865.1 uncultured Paenochrobactrum sp.
TTTTGTGTGATAACCGGATCAGAGCCACCGCCAAGCAGAATATCAACGGTTCTGTTAGCAGCATCGACATCCAGCTCGCCATCGCCATCATCCAGCAATTTGCCGATTTCAGTAATCATTCTTTCCTGAACTTCTTGTGTCTGGGCACCAGATGAGTCATTTTCGAGGATGATTTCAGCCGCTTCGTCCGGATGCTCGGCTGCATATTTCCAGCCCTTCATTGAGGCGCGCACAAAACGGGCAAGCTTGTTGACCATTTCCGGATCTTCCAAAGACTTGTCCAGAACATAAAGACCGTCTTCCAGTGTCGCAGCGCCTTGCTCTTCATAAGGGAAAACAATCAGCTGATCTTCCGGAATGCCTGCATCAATCACTTGCCAATATTCATTATATGTCATGGTTGAAATGCAATCCGCCTGCTTTTGAATGAGCGGATCAACATTAAACCCTTGCTTGAGAACAACTACACCGTCATCCCCGCCTTGGGTCGGTATATTGAGATGGTTCATCCATGACAAAAACGGATATTCATTACCGCCAAACCATACGCCTAGTGTGCGACCGCGGAAGTCTTCAGGTTTGGTGATGTCGGTATCCTTACGGCATGTTAGCATCATGCCCGATTTTTTGTAAGGCTGAGCGATGTTAACAAGCGGCACACCCTTTTCGCGTGTTGCCAGTGCCGATGGCATCCAGTCAACGACCACATCGGCCCCGCCACCAGCAATAACCTGTGGTGGCGCTACGTCGGGGCCGCCTGGTTTAATGTCGACCTCAAGGCCTTCCTCCTCATAGAAGCCTTTATCTTGTGCCACATAATAGCCGGCAAACTGACCTTGAGTGACCCATTTGAGCTGTAGTGTCAGCTTGTCGGCGGCGAGGGCCGAACCAGCCATCAGCGAAAGCAGCAGGCAATTAGCGAGTACAAATGTTTTTTTCATTTTATGCTCTCCTCCGGTTTTCCGCGCTGCCTTATGCTGGCAGTCGCGATATTATTGCATGTTATTTTCTCCTGTAGGAAGAATGCCAGAAGGTCACGCGCCGTTCTAAAAGAGCGAGCAGACCATAGGAAATTGAACCAGCTAGTGCAGCGACAAAGATCTCAGCCCAGACCATATCAACATTCATGCGGCCAATCTCAGCAGATATTCTAAAGCCCATACCGACCACTGGTGTTCCAAAAAATTCTGCAACTATTGCCCCGATTAAAGCAAGTGTTGAGTTGATCTTTAACGCGTTAAAAATAAACGGCATGGCATTGGGTAATCGTAGTTTAAACAGGTTCTGCCAGTAATTTGCTCCATAAGTCTGCATAAGATCACGTTCCATGGAGTTTGATGCAGCAAGGCCGCTGACTGTATTAACCAGCATGGGAAAGAAGGTCATCAATACAACAACTGCTGCCTTAGAGTGCCAGTCAAAACCAAACCACATGACCATGATTGGCGCAACGCCTACAACAGGCAGTGCAGCAGCAAGATTGCCGACGGGTAACAAACCTTTTCGCAAGAATGGCACACGATCAACGATAATTGCCATGATGAAACCAGCACCACATCCCATAATATAGCCGGAAATCACGGCTTTCAGATAGGTTTGGCGAAAGTCTGCCCATAATATGGGAACAGAGACACTGATGCGCTCCCAGATGACCGATGGCGCAGGAAGCAGCACCGAAGGAATATTATAGAGCCTGACAGTCATCTCCCAAAGCACAATCATCGCAATACCAAACATGATTGGCACTGCAATGTCGTAAAAGCGTTGAATACTGATATTCCGGCTATTGAGGCGTGACAGACCGACCACCATGCCGCAGGATACCAGAAATGTAGCAAAAATAACCAATGTGGGCATCATCATAGAGCCGCCCTTTCTGGACGAGCGCCCATGCGGTTATTACTCCATTTTGCAGCAATGCCGACCAATGCAACCAGCACACCCGCCATGGTTGCCGCAGCGATCAGAGCCGCCCATATCTGCACCGTTTGCCCATAATAAGAACCAGCCAGCAATCTCGCCCCAAGGCCTGCAACAGCGCCGGTTGGCAGTTCACCGACAATTGCTCCGACAAGGCTGATGGCAATTGCTACCTGCATGGAAATAAACAGATAGGGCAGGGCAGCAGGCCAACGCAACTTCCAGAATATTTGGTTGTTTGATGCATTATAAGTGTGCATCAAATCAGTATGCATGATGTCAGGTGAGCGCAGTCCTTTGACCATTCCGACGGCCACTGGGAAAAATGACAGATAAGCAGATATAACCGCTTTGGGGAACAACCCTGTTATGCCGATCGCGTTGAGCACCACAATGACCATAGGTGCAATGGCTAATATGGGGATTGTTTGGGACGTAATAATCCATGGCATCAGGCTTTTATCAAGCGCGCGGGAATGAACAATTCCAACAGCTAATAGTATGCCTAAAAGCGAACCAAATACAAAGCCGAGCAAGGTTGAGGATAAGGTAACCCAGCCATGATATACGAGGCTACGTTTTGATGTGGGTTTGATACCAAACACCGTCTTCCATAGCTCTGCCCCTACTTGATGGGGTGTAGGTAAAACCGGCCTCGCCTGGTTCATCGTATTTTGAAGCACTTGCATCGTACTGATTTCAACACCAGCCCGCTCTGCTTGATCACGTTCAAAGGGCGCATTTAAAAATGCAGCCAAACCATACCATAATAAAATAATTGCAATTAATACCGTGCCAACTGGCAGGACTTTATCCTTTACAAAATTCATTGATCCCCTCCGAGGCAGCTTTTAGCAGCTTTTCTTTTTAAACCTCATCCATATGGCCAAGACGTAACCCCTCACGTACGCGCTGTGCAATTTTAAGAAATGCATCTGTTTCACGAATTTCTAATGGTCGTTCTGATCCCAAATCACAGTCGATAATTTCATGTATTCGACCAGGGCGGGGACTCATGACAACAATTTTCGTCGATAAAAATACAGCTTCTGGTATTGAATGAGTGACAAAAATAACTGTCTTTTTTGTTGCTGCCCAAAGCTTTAGCAATTGCTCGTTCAGATGATCGCGGACAATTTCGTCAAGCGCACCAAAAGGTTCATCCATTAATAGCATCTGTGGGTCAAAAGAGAGCGCACGTGCAATGGATGCCCGTTGTTGCATACCACCGGACAATTGCCACGGATATTTTTTTCCAAAACCGGAAAGATTTACCAGCTCCAGATTTTGCTCGACGCGCGCTTGTCGGTCTGCGCGGCTATATCCCATAACTTCTAATGGTAATGCGATGTTGTCTTCAATTGTTCGCCATGGAAACAGAGCCGCTGCTTGAAAAACATATCCGTAGCTGCGCGCAATCCGTGCTTGCTTAGGTGTCATTCCATTAACCAGAACTGTGCCGGAAGTCGGCGTTTCCAGATCGGCAACAACACGCATTAGAGTGGTTTTCCCGCAGCCGGAAGGGCCTATAAATGAAACGAACTCGCCACGGTTAATGGCGAGTTCGATATTGGACAAAGCGTGGACTGAACCATCATTGGTTTCAAATACAAGCGATAAATTACGTATATCAATAACGCATTCGCTTTGATCCAGCCCCGATCCGGGGCCGGAATAATGGTTTTCCGTTATTGGAGGATCTAAAAATTGAACTGATGCCATAGTTTAGGCTCCTCTTTTAAACGCCGCGCGGCATGTAATCTTCTGAACGCTCAACTTTGCGTGGTGCTACCAATTCCTTCCACTGTCTCAGTGCTTTATTCGGTGCAGCATTTGGCTCTCTTTCGATGAATTTACCATCACCCGGCTCTGCTGTCACTTTCCCGTCATTAAATGCAATACGCCCGCGTGAAATAACAGTGCGTGGCAGTCCAGTGACTTCAACACCTTCAAACACATTATAATCAATTGAAGAATTATGCGTTTCAGCTGAAATGGTTTTGGTGGCTTTGGGATCCCATATCACAAGGTCAGCGTCCGATCCTTCCAATATTGCTCCTTTTTGCGGGTACATATTCATGATTTTCGCAATATTGGTCGAAGTCACAGCCACAAATTCATTGGGTGTTAGTCGGCCAGTCATGACCCCTTGTGTCCAAAGAACGGGCATTCTTTCTTCAAGGCCAGCAGTGCCATTCGGTATTTTGGTAAAATCACCCAGACCGGTTCGTTTCTGTTCTGTGGTAAATGCGCAGTGATCAGTTGCTACGCATTGCAGACTGCCGGATGCCAAACCAGCCCACAAACTATCTTGATTGAGTTTGTCCCGAAACGGTGGTGACATCACGCGCCGTGCCGCATAGTCCCAATCTTCGTTTTGATAAACACTTTCATCCAGTGTCAGATGTTGGATCAATGGCTCGCCATAAACGCGCATCCCTTTTTGTCGGGCTCTGCGAATAGCTTCGTGTGCTTGCTCACATGACACATGGACGACATAAAGCGGAACGCCTGTCTGGCTGGCAAGGACAATAGCACGGTTTGTTGCTTCACCTTCCACCTCGGGCGGGCGTGAATAAGCGTGTGCTTCGGGGCCATTATTGCCCTCTTCAAGTAAACTTTGCTGGAGTTGAGCAACGATATCACCGTTTTCAGCGTGGACAAGTGCAGTTGCTCCCAGCTCGGCACAACGCTGGAATGATGCATACATTTCATCATCATTGACCATGAGCGCGCCTTTATAGGCCATGAAGTGTTTGAATGTATTAATGCCACGATTAACCACTTCCGGCATTTCATTAAAAGCACGTTCGCTCCAACCGGTGATAGCCATATGAAAGGTGTAATCTGTTCTGGCTTTCCCTGATTTTTGGAACCATTCTTGCAATGCTTCCAATAAATTGCCTTCCGGCCCCGGTAGAACAAAATCTACGACCATGGTTGTACCGCCAGCCAGCGCGGCGGCTGTGCCAGTGTCAAAGTCATCGCTGGAATAAGTGCCCATAAACGGCATTTGCAGATGGGTGTGCGGGTCAATGCCACCAGGCATAACATAACAGCCGGTGGCATCAATAATTTCATCGCCGCTCAAATCATGCCCGATCTTGGCTATTTTTTCGCCTTCAATCAGAATGTCTGCTTCATAGGTCAAATCGGCGGTAATAATCGTTCCGCCTTTAATCACTTTACTTGCCATTGTTCGTTCCCCTTATTGGTTTTATTTCGAACATATTGGTTTGTGTGTCCGTGCCTGTAGCACTTGGGTTTTCTATTATGGCGCAATCTGCGCTGTTTCCAGAACTGCATGCAGTAGTACATCAGCACCCGCTCCAGCCCAGTCTTTGGTGATCTCTTCGTCTTCGTTGTGGCTTAGTCCATCAACGCAAGGGCACATGATCATTGCCGTTGGCGCCAGACGATTGACCCAGCAGGCATCATGGCCAGCGCCGGATACAATATTGCGATGGCTATAACCCAATCTTTCTGCTGCATCGCGAATAGCTTTAACGCAGCCTTCATCAAATGTGACGGGATCGAAATGGCCAGATACTTCAATTTCTATGCCAATACCAAGATCAGCCGCAATTTCTTTGGCTTCACGCTCAAAACGCTCTTTCATACCATCCAGCACAGCTCTATCGGGGGAGCGGAAGTCTGCGGTAAAAACGACTTGACCGGGAAGCACATTGCGCGAATTAGGGTAGACATTAATATGGCCAACACCGCCCACAGCATCCGGCTGATGTGCCATCGCAACATCATTGACAAGTTGCAGCATTTTACCAAGGCCAAGGCTGGCATTTTTGCGCATTTGCATTGGTGTTGATCCGGTATGCGCTTCTTTACCGGTGAGCGTTACATCAAGCCACCACAGCCCCTGACCATGGGTGACAACGCCAATATCTTTGTTCTCGATTTCGAGTATCGGGCCTTGTTCGATATGCAGCTCATACATGGAATGGATTTTGCGTTCGCCTACCGGTTCATCGCCTTTCCAGCCAATGCGCTCCAGCTCGTCACCAAATCTCAAACCTTTGGCATCTGTACGATCGTAAGCCCAATCCTGCTCGTGGATACCGGCAAAAACACCAGAGGCGAGCATAGCAGGGGCAAAGCGCGTACCTTCTTCATTGGTCCAATTGCAAACCACGATCGGGCGTTTGGTTTTAATATTCAGCTCATTGAGTGTCCGCATAACCTCAAGGCCGCCCAGAACACCTAAAACACCGTCATATTTGCCACCTGTCGGCTGTGTATCCAGATGACTTCCCATATAAACAGGATCGGCATTTTCATCTGTTCCCGCACGATAGAAAAACATATTTCCCATCGTATCGACACTCATAGTCAGGTTCTCAGCTTCGCACCATTTCTGGAATAATTTACGACCCTTAGCATCTTCATCCGTCAAAGTCTGACGATTGTTTCCTCCGCGCACACCAGGCCCGATTTGAGCCATTTCCATGAGGCTGTCCCATAGCCTGTCGCGATTAATTTTGAGATTGTTATTCAGGGTCATTTACTAAATGCCTTTCACGTCAGTCTTAAGTCTTATGCAGTCATATCCGGCAAAACTGGCTTGCATCTCCAGTCTTGGTTTATGCGGATAAAATATTAGGTGTCGGGTGCCATGAGTTTACGTGACACAGCAAAGAACCATCGCGCGTTGCTGGCGCTGCAATGAATGATGACATGAGAATATGCGAAATCCGGATATGCGTAATCGTTGACGGATTAGACATGCCCCGCGCCTCCCTGTTTGCGACTCTTGCATCGCATCGTGGTTCCCGTTACCAGTGGCTCTGTGGCCGCAATATTTTTACTGCTTAAACAGTAAAACTTGACTACTTGGTAAAAATACAGGCTAGAAGAGGGAATGGGAGCGGTCAAGCGCTTTCAAAGAAATTAACACCCGCTGAAAGGTGTCAAATGGCCACATCCGTAACACGAAACAGAGCGAAAAAAACTGAGAACGAAACACGTATTCAGGCCATTAATAAGCGCATCATTCTGGATGCGGCTCTGGAGGTATTTTCCAGCTTTGGTTTTCGTGGCTCTACACTGGATCAAATTGCAGAAAAGGCAGGAATGTCAAAGCCTAACCTGCTTTATTACTACCCGCGCAAGCAAGCAATTTACGTCACTGTTCTGGAAGATACATTGGAAGAATGGCTCCTGCCTTTCGAGCAAATCGATCCTCACGGAGATCCATTTGAAGAGCTGCGGAAATATATCACGAGCAAAATAGAAATGGCTTTTAAAAAACCGGAAGCCTCACGCCTTTTCGCTAATGAAATTATCAATGGTGCGCCTGCTATTGGCAGTTTTTTGGAAACACATCTTAAAAAACTTGTCGTTTCAAAGGTCGGCGTTATCAATGAGTGGATAACGCAAGGGCGCATTGCGCCAGTGGATCCATATCACTTGATTTTTATTATCTGGTCCACGACACAACATTATGCAGATTTTTCTGCTCAAATTCATGCTGTCATGGGTGAGAAAGCTGATTCAGAAAGTTTTCGTAAAAAAGCGGTTGAAACGGTTGCAGATATCATTCTGGCAGGACTATATCCGGCGGGTAAGTAAAATATTATTTGATAGGTTTATGAAGCCAGAAAACTTCGATTTGAGATAGTGTGATGCCTGTAATTTCGATAGCTGCTGCGATTATTCGTGATGAAACTGGCCGTTTTTTACTGGTGCGCAAAAGCGGACGCGATTTATTTATGCTTCCCGGTGGCAAAATTGAGCCGGACGAAACGCCGGTTCAAAGTCTGGTGCGTGAATTGGAAGAAGAAATAGCGCTGGATATTCCCGTAACTTTGCCGGCATTCTTTCAGACAATGTCAGCACCCGCCGCTTTTGAAGATGGTGCAACTGTCACCGCTGATTTATTTGAAATTAATTTTAGAGATTTGACACAGGCCCGTCAGCCGATGGCGAGCCATGAGATTGAAGAAGTCCAATGGGTTGCTTATCCTGATACGAAGGTTCCACTGGCAAATCTTGCCCAGTGTGTTCTTGATGCAATAATCGCAAGGCCTTAAAACCTTGCGATTATTAAATTAAGCTGATTATTCAGCGGCTTCACGCACTGCCATAGGATTGTTTGGATGTGTCGTCCAATTGGCATATTCTGGATTAATCGGCTGTTTCGTGCGCGGATCATAACCAGAAATTGGTTCCATGGTGATGCAGTTGTCGATTGGGCAAACGCTCACACATAGGTTGCAACCAACGCATTCTTCGTCGATCACTTCAAAATGCCTTGCACCATCCACCAATGATGTGATCGCCTGATGTGATGTATCCTCGCACACAACATGGCAACGGCCGCATTTGATACACAAATCTTGATCAATAACTGCCTTGGTGACATAATTGAGATTGAGATAACGCCAGTCCGTTACATTGCCAACAGCAATACCACGGAAATCATCAAGCGTTTCAAAGCCTTTCTCGTCCATCCAGTCAGAAAGACCATCAATCATTTCTTGCACGATTTTATAACCATAAGTCATAGCGGCGGTGCAGACTTGCACAGTGCCGCAACCCAGGCTTATAAACTCTGCCGCATCGCGCCAAGTGGTAACGCCGCCAATACCTGAGATCGGCTTGCCGTGCGTTTCTGGGTCACGGGCAATTTCGGCCACCATATTGAGAGCAATCGGTTTAACGGCTGGGCCGCAATAGCCGCCGTGGCTACCTTTGCCGTCAATGGTTGGCTCCGGCGCAAAACTATCCAGATTAATACTGAC
>CANQXU010000127.1 GCA_947627865.1 uncultured Paenochrobactrum sp.
CTTGTCTGACTGCACCCCCATTCATAACCACAACTTTGTCTGCCATTGTCATAGCTTCACGCTGATCATGGGTTACGACAATCGTTGTAATTCCAAGTTGTTGTTGTAGTTGTCTCAACTCAACCTGCATGGCCTCGCGCAATTTTGCATCCAATGCTGAGAGTGGTTCATCAAGTAGAAACAACTTGGGAGAAATGGTTAATGCTCGGGCAATGGCTACGCGTTGTCTCTGACCACCGGAAAGTTTGCTCACAGGCCTGTCGGCATAGCCTGACAAATGGATCATTGATAATAATTCATCAACGCGTTTTTGCTGGATATCCTTTGCAGTTTTGCGAATACGCAAGGGGTAAGCGATGTTTTCTCCAACAGTTAAATGCGGGAAAAGTGCAAGAGACTGAAAAACCATACCCAGATTGCGCTGATGTGTTGGTATATGGGTCATATCTGCATTATCGAGCTTGATTATACCGCTTGTTGGCAGATCAAGGCCGGCAATCATTCGCAATAATGTTGTTTTTCCGCAGCCTGAGGGGCCTAGAAGGCAAACAAATGTACCATGTGGGACATCGAGGTTAACATTGTTTACGGCGCGAAAACCGGAAAACTCTTTACATATGTTTTGAAGAGACAGTCCTGACATTATGAGCTCAAATTTAAAAATAAAAAGGAAATCTGCCTGCTAAAAATATAGCAGGCAGTGTTGATTTGTAACGCCGCATTTTAGCTGGCAATCATCTCAGTCCATTTCTGATTAATCCAGTCAGCCTTTTCAGTATACATTTCGTAATAAGGCACAATTGGCGGGATTTCAGATGAAACAGCATTGAACTCTTCATTGGTAAGGTCCAATACATCGCGTCGTACTGTTGGTGCTACACCGACTTTACGCGCTAAGAGTGCCTGAATTGCAGGCTGGCACATATAGTTCATAAACTCATGGGCTTCATCAGTTTTTTTGGAAATATTGGTCAAAGCCCATGAGCCGGAGTCAATAATTCCGCCCTCTTTAGGGAATGTTGAGCGCACTGGATTTCCATCGGCAGCAGCAAGTCCGGTCACGTCGTGATAATATTGCCCCATCGGAATTTCACCCGATTTAAGCGCTTGCTCAAACTGTGCTTCATCACGATACCAAAGACGTACATTGGGCTTTAACTCTGCAAGTTTATCAAAAACTTTATCAATGCCTTCGTCGGTCTTTAAAATTTCCGAACCATCAAAGTAAGTTTTTGCCGTCACATCCAGCAAGAAGGAATTTGAAGCAAGGGCCAACAAACCTAAACGGTCTTTATTGGCTGGATCCCAAAGTGCATCCCAGGATTTTGGCGCTTCTTTGTAAACGTCTGTATTGGTGACCAAAGTGATATACCATGATACTGCCCCTACACCAGAAACGCGGCCATCAGGATATTTATTGATAAGTTGCGGTAGCAAATATTCGCTATTTTTGATTTTTTCAAGATCCAGCGGCGCCCATAATTCCGAAGTGGCGCCTTTCAGCATAGCTGTTTGTGAAACCATTGATACATCAGCCGGCACTTGTCCGGCACGTGTGGCTTGCGAAAGCTGCACCAACCAGGCTTCACCAGTAGGCTCCGCAATGGACTCAACAGCAATGCCCGTTGCCTTGCTAAATTCAGGGAAGATGTTTTTATCAAAGGAATCTTTGAAATATCCGCCATATACGCCGATTTTAAGTGAGCGATCTTGCGCGCGGACAATGGATGGCATGGCAAGTAAAGAAACGCCTGCGACACCAGCACCAAGCAAAGTGCGTCTGTTTATTGTTATATTTTTCATTTACATCTCCAATATGCGGCAAGTAAACGCCGTTCCCCTTAGATATGCTTTGAAATATGACATGCTCGATGCTTTTTAGAAAGGTGATCCTCACAACTATTACGAGATAGTTGAAAATTATTTTGATGATTACCAGCAAACAAGCAGCGAGCATGCGTTTCGTGCATTTGTCGTATTCTATCGACGCAATGCAGGGCTGAAAACCATAAGACTCAATATCTCGAATAATATTTGAGCGCCGACCTGAGCCGTATTGGTTGATGGGTCATATTGAGGTGCCACTTCCACAACATCACCGCCTACAATATTCATGCCCTTCAAACCACGAATGAGTTCGAGAACTTCTCGACTGGTTAAACCACCAATCTCAGGCGTGCCTGTGCCGGGCGCAATGCTTGGATCAAGACTATCAACATCAAAGGAAAGATAGGTTGGCCCATCCCCAATGATCTTTTTAGCTTTCTCGATAATGGCGGGAATACCCATACCAGTCACTTCTTCCGCATGGATAACGGTCATACCGGAATCGTATGAGAACTCCCATAAATATTCTGATGAGCCTCTGATACCTATTTGAATGACTCGCGTTGGATCCAAAACTCCATCAAGGACCGCATTACGGAATGGGCCACCATGATGAAATTTTGTAAGATCATATGAGCCGCCAGTGTCGCAGTGAGCATCAATATGGATCATGCCGACAGGCTGCTTTTTACCCACAGCTTTTAAAATAGGGTGGGTAATCGAATGATCTCCGCCGACTGAAAGCGGTAAAATACCAGCATCAACGATTTGCGCTACGCGTTTTTCAATATCTTCATGGCTAAGCTCTAAGCGATAGCGGCTGCGAAAAGGCACATCACCAATATCTGCAACACGCAATTCCTGCACAGGTGCGCAGTCAAGTACATGATTATATGGCCCGATACGTTCAATGGTGCGTAATGCACGCGGCCCGAAGCGGGATCCGGTGCGATTGGTGACGCCCAGATCCATCGGGACACCAAGAAGGGCAACCTGTAAATCGCCAAAGTCCGGATTGTCATTATCCACCGCAAGATGCGGCGCTGTTAATAGGGTTGGCATTCCAGCATATGGAGCTAGACGTGTACCACTCTTATCAAAGATTTTATCTGCTACTTTACGAAATTTAGGGTCAAATATGTCGCCGCCATGCGCCTCCCCATATTTAGCAATCAGATCGTTAAGTTTATTTTGATCCCAGCTCATTTTATCCTCATTATGAGTTGTGAAAATAAGCACTTGGGAGCCAAATCCAGTTGGACAAGAATGATTGTTGCTTGCCTAAAAAGTTGATGTTCCCAGTGCTTTTATTCTTAATTGTTTTTTGTATTAGGGAACAAATTGAATAAAATTACAATTATGTATAAAATAACGCTCAGTGTGAGAATAACTAACACTGCGTGTCGAGATGGTTCCCATATAAATGACCAGAAAACTACCTCCACTTAATCCGCTTAAAGCCTTTGAAGCAACTGCGCGCTGCGGCTCTGTTTCAGCGGCAGCAAAAGAACTACAAGTGACGCATGGCGCTATCAGCCATCAATTGCGTATTTTAGAAGAAAATCTGGGTGTCCTGTTATTTACACGCAAAGGCAACAGGATTGAGCTGACAACGCAAGGCGCTTATCTGCTTCCATCCGTCTCGCAAGCATTCATTGATATCGCCTCTGCAACAGCGCAATTACAACGCCCCGCAACGAGTGGTCTGTTGAAGGTGGGCTGTGTTCCCGCGCTCCTTTCACTTTGGCTTATTCCACGTATGCATCTATTTACCGAGCAATATCCGGATGTTACCCTATCATTAAGCGCTACCCATATTTTGGAAGAGGATATGGATGTTGCATTGCTCTATGGGGGGAGTGACTGGGGAGATAATTGGTCGCGCCTATGGTCGCATTTATCATTGTTCCCTGTTGTCAGCCCGACATTGATCAATGCAATGCCATTACGTTCGATAAAAGATATAGGTAAGTACAATGTATTGCATTCCGACAATGGACAGGAATGGGGTATTTGGCTGGACGAGGCAGTCATTGATGCTGGTGTGTTTAAGCGAAATTATTATATGAATGATGCCCGCATGGCGCTTGAGGCTGCTTTGAACAGTCAAGGAATGGCTTTGGGGGACACTATGACGGTCAAGGATCTGGTGCGAGATGGAAAACTGGTGATACCGTTTGATGTCTTGGTACCGTCTAAAAATAGCTTTCATATTGTTTGCCGAACGGAGAGGCGTTCAACTGCTTTGGTCAAATCTTTTATAGATTGGATTTTCGACCAGCGCTAAATAAGTATATCCAAGTTGAATGGATAAAGGGCTCTTTCGGGCCCTTTATCCTTTTTTAAAAATTTAATGCGTAGCAATTTTTGCGGGCTGCAATAAATTGGATAGCAGGCGGAATGAACCCGGAACGAGCTTGTCCAGCTGGTGATGCAATACCAAACTTGTATGCGTATGGCGGCCTTCACCAATTTGAGCGGAAAGCAGAGCTCCTTTTAGCTTGTCTTCGCCCTCATCGCTTAGGGCGATTAATGGCTTATAAGCTTCATCCCATTCTGATGCAAAATACAGCCCGCGTTCTTTGTCCCAATTGGCCCAGTCTTCAGCTCCGATAATATTGGGATAGTTGAAGAGCGGGTGATCCGGCTCTAAAATATCCACCTCGGATTTTGCATTGGTTACTCGGAAGCGAATTGATGGAGAGCCAATTTTAAGAAATGCTGGCGGGATTTTTTCCGGATCCCAGCCATCGCTTGGTCGGTGATATAATGTCACCAAATGGCCGCCATTATTAACCCATTCATGCAGGGCAGGAGCCGCTGTCACGAGTTCAGGTCTGCGGCCAAAGGCGAATATACCAACGACAATCGTTTTCAAGTCTTCATAATTGCCGCGTTCAATATCGGACGGGCTGAGCTCAACGACATCAACGCCAAGCCGGCTCATCCAGAGGCCGACATTGTCATTCCCGCCACTGACATAACCGACCTTGTGCTCTGGTGGTAATTTTGCTTCTACAGTTTGCACCGGAACCGAGACCTTAGTCGGCACAACAGAGCGGCCAATATGAGGATAGCTAAAGACATTGATAGCATAGGCTTCATCGTTGAGCAGCTTTGGTTCTATATCAAAACGAACTTGTCCCAAATTGCCTGGGGCTTGCAAGCGATAGTTAGCTGATTGTTTGGAGGATGATTTTACTTTATTTAGTTCCCAGCCTTCCGGCATATCTATTTCAAGATCATTGGTCTCTGCATTGGTAACAGTTGCTGATATTTCAATCGGCTTAATCTCACGTGCGGTATTAATAACGATCGCGTCTGGCTTCAATTCCAGTGAGGCTGCTGGAATAACACGCAAAGCATCTTCCAGATCAATATTGAGCACACTCTGATAGTCACCAACATTAGCAGTAACTTTTACATAAGCATCACCATTGCCACCAAGCGGATCAAACTGCTCTGTCAATGGATTGGTAAGGGCAGCATTTTTGGCAACGCTTATCTTGTCATTCTCGGCATTCAAGCCTTCTCTTGCAACTACCTCTACAGTTTCAATGCGAAACTCTTCCGGTGCATCAATAATCGTGCTGACTGTAATATCATCACCTGGTTTAACATCGCCACCTACCGTAAATGCACGTATATGGACACCCGATGCAGCAGACAGCGCCAAGTCAATTTCACGGCTTTTACGTTCCAACCGATGTGCAATATTGGCGCGTAACTCTTCAGGTAATTGTTTACGCGCTTCCTTAACGGCCTTGCCAATCTCAATCAGGTTTTTCGTGACAAGGGCAGGGTCGCTATAATCGGACAGCGCTTCTGAAATATACCCTTGCGCATTTGCCAATGCATCGGCGGCAGATGAGGGCATACCATCAACGATAGCGATATCGCCAACTGTGGCAATCAACCCTTCACGAATATCTGCCTCGCTTTTTGCAGGTGTCCCATGTGCAACTTTAGCTAAATGCAAAGGCCATTCGGTTTGTGGTTCGGGACGCCATTTTCCCATTGCTTGAGTTAAGTGGCAGGAGCGAGACCATTCACCCAGTTGCGGATAGGTAGCGCCGGATATTTTATCGCGTGCGGGCGCTTTAACTGTTAGCGTTACGGGAGGTGGTGGAGTTTGGTCGTCATAAACACCGCCAGCACCACCATATGCGGGTGAATAAATTTTAGGAACATTCCATGTATCAAGTCCGGCTTGAATATGCTCTGGAAATGCATCCGCTTTTCCGGACAGATCAGACGTAATGAATGTGGCAACAGCAGCGGCACGGTGCTGACCATGCTGTCCCGGAACATCAAGAAAACAATTCATGACAATGTCGGGCTTATAGTGGCGAAATGCCCATGTCATTCGCTCAATGACACGGTCACGTCCCCACCGGTTAATCGTGTCATTGGGATCTTTGGAGAACCCAAAATCATGCACACTGTCATTATGACCTCTGCCCCCAAAGACCAAAGACGCATCTAAAGCACGTGAGGCTTCTTCCATTTCACGGGTGCGCAGAACACCAAGAACAGAACCGCGTTCTGCACCTATGCTGTTTTGACCACCTTCACCCCGGGTGATACAATATAGCACTGGACGAATGCCATAGACATGACGAAGCGCTGCCAGCATGCCGCTTGGCTCGTCATCAGGGTGGGCGCCAGTGGTCATAAATGTCAAGGTTGATGTGAGGCGCTCAAGACGACGATGCAATGTTACAATTGCAGGCTCTAATTTTTGATTTGCAATCAATTGAAGATCTTTTGCCGGAGCAGCCAAAGCCGGCACTTTCATTGCCAGTAAAGCTGGTGGCAATGAAGCGATAAAAAACCGCCGTGTCATCTTAGTCATAAAATATCCTCTCCACAGTCAACTCCCATTCAGCCAATGGCTGCGATGACCCGCCGATTTTCAGGCTGAATCAGCTAAATTATGCAAAGGCAAATTGAATAACTCAACTATCTTGATTTAGTTTTGCGGAGAAAAATAATGCAATGTTCTGCGTATTATAAATTAAATTATTAATTTTATATCATAAGGCATTGATAATATTAATTTATGGAGACTTCATAGATGAAACTGCTAGCTCGCTATTGTGAATAAAATCATTCGCATCCTCTTGGCCTTGAACCAATAGAAGGAACAAAAGATCCGTCATCATCAACTGCGCGTCGCGTGCGGTGATAGAGGATGAACGAGCTTTATCCTCATCAGCAACTGTAAACAGATTAATATCTACAGCCTTGGAAAGTGGATTGTCATGCAGCCCGGTTATTGCAATTATTTTGGCGCCTGCCTTGCGGGCAGTTTTGACAACATGGAAAATCTCGGTGCTTTTTCCTGAGTGCGAAAGGACAATCAAAACATCGTCTTCACTTAATGTCGATGCATTGGCAACTTGAATGTGACTATCTGCATCATGAAAGGCGATACGACCAAGCTTTTGTAATTTATAGGTGAAATCACGGGCGACGAGTGATGATGCGCCAACCCCTGCCAGATGAATCCGTTTGGCTTTATTGATAATGTGAACAGCATTATTAATATCGTCTTCATTATTGGCAGTTGCTGTTTGCTGCATGGATTGCAGTTTGCTACCCATTAGCTTTTGTAGAACTGATAAATAATTATCGCCAAGCTCAATATTGCCGTGAATGACACCTTCAGGCGTGGCCCATTGTCGGGCATTGGCTTGGCTGATCGCTATTTTAAGTTCATGATAACCGGCAAAGCCAAGCTTCTGACTAAATTTAATAACACTGGACTGACTGCGCTGGATAGCTTGAGCAAGGCCGGCGGAGGATAATTTAAGGACCTGCTCGGGGTGATCAAGAATAAACTTCCCGATTTGACGTTCACCTTCCGTCATGTCGGAGAGTTTTGCACTTATCACCTGTAAAACTGACATATGAATTCCTCTGTTATGCTATATGCATAATGGTAATGCGCTGATTGAGAAGAATTAATAATTCCAGCGAATTGACATGATAGACTAGAATAATAATATTCGACTTACTCGTCTATAGGCCAGATTGAGATTAACATGGACAAACTTATAATTCGAGGCGGTCGTCGCTTATCAGGGACTGTAAATATCTCCGGCGCCAAGAATGCTGCTTTAGCGCAAATTGCTGCTTCTTTACTGTCTCCTGAACCGCTGACTCTGACCAATCTGCCGAATGTCAGTGATGTGCACACTATGTTGAAAGTAATTTCGCATCATGGTGTGCAATCAAGATTGAAGCAACCACAACAATCTCTTTTTCTGCAAAGCCAACACATTGATAATTTCGACGCAGATTATGACACAGTGCGGCGGATGCGTGCTTCAATTCTTGTTTTAGCGCCATTGCTCGCCAGAAATGGACGTGCTCGTGTATCCTTGCCGGGTGGCTGTGCGATTGGTGCGCGACCTGTTAATCTTCATTTGCAAGCACTTAAAACCATGGGTGCCGAGGTTGATATACAAGGTGGCATCATCCATGCTACAGCACCAAAAGGACTGATTGGGTGCCATATTATACTTAGCTCTCCTTCTGTTGGTGCGACATTAACGGCCATGATGGCCGCAACTTATGCAATTGGTGAAACTGAAATTATCAATGCAGCGCGCGAGCCGGAAG
>CANQXU010000128.1 GCA_947627865.1 uncultured Paenochrobactrum sp.
ATATTACCCAGTGTGACCTTTTCCGTTAAGCGCGTTGATTTTTCAACGGATGATCCGGCGGGATAAAAGAAATAGCCTAGAATAGCCATGATACACACGGCCAAAACCAAGCCTTTTCGTATAAGCGAGCGCTTCGTTTTAGCACGCTTAAATTTATTGTTGGCGTTGGATATGTGCAAAGGCTGATTGTTCATTGGTGAAATTTAATCTCGTATAATCGGATCACTCGATGGATTTAATCAATATAGGTTTGCTGATAAAACAATTAAAATGAATGGGAAATGAAAGAAGCTAAAAAGAGCATTAATAATTAGTAAGGTTGAACTAAAGAATGTGGTCATAAAAAGAAAAAAGGCAGAAATTAATCTGCCTTTTCTTTTATAATGCACTGATTTTTCTAGGAAACCCCAGTTGATCCAAAGCCACCTGAGCCACGTTCAGTTATATCGGCTTCTGTGTGTATTTCAATTTTGGGCTGGATGACTGGTGCAAAGACAGCCTGTGCAATGCGCATGCCGCGTTCGATCCGATAATCATCATCGCTCAGATTAATCAGCAAAACCTGAATTTCTCCGCGGTAGTCGCTGTCAATTGTTCCCGGTGTATTTAAGCATGTGATACCATGTTTTAATGCAAGACCGGAACGCGGGCGGATCTGGACTTCAAAGCCAGCAGGTATGTTGAATACCAAGCCTGTCGGAACTAAAATGCGTTTGCCTGGAAGCAAAACTATCTGGCGATCTTCAGCAACAGCTGCACGCAAATCCATGCCGGATGAACCGATGGTTTCATAGGCGGGAATATCCAAGCCTTTAGCATGGTCGAGTTGAATAATACCAAGCACCGGCTTTGAACCTGATGCGGTGGAAATTGTTGTGGTCATGGTGGAGAGCCTTTCCCTCAACGAAAGCTACATTGCATCATGCTTTAATGCATATTTTTTCAAAACGATACAGCTTTCATCATTTATGCAATGAAGACTTTTATTGACCGGACAATGGTGACAAAAATGCGACTTCTTTTTGGTTTAATTACAAACCTATAAAGATGAGCGCTGAAGCCTAGGCATTGCCGATAAGAATGCCTGCCGCTAAGACCAATGCACCACCAAGGACGACCTGAAAAGTTGCTCGAAAGAAGGGCGTTTCCATAAAACGGTTTTGAATGTAAACAATCGCCCAAAGTTCGAAAAAAACAATGATGATTGCCAGACTTGTCGCTACCCAAAAATCGGCAATGAGATAGGGCAGGGCATGGCCTAAACCACCAAGGGTCGTCATGATGCCGCTTGCGAGGCCACGTTTGATAGGTGATCCACGGCCAGATAATTTACCGTCATCATGGGCAGCTTCTGTAAAGCCCATGGATATCCCAGCACCAACCGAGGCTGAAAGGCCAATCAATAGCGTTTGCCATGTATCATGTGTGGCAAAAGCCGCAGCAAATATTGGTGCAAGGGTTGAAACAGAGCCATCCATCAACCCTGCCAAGCCAGGCTGTACATAGGTTAATATGAATTGCTTGCGCTCATGTGCCAGCTCTTCTTCCTGAACTGACTGTGGCGTGAATTTTCTCTCAAGGCCCTCGGCTGTTGAAACATGTTTCTTTTCTTGCAAAGCAAGATCGACTAATAGTTTGCGCGTTTCGGCATTGTTTACACGTTGGGCTGCCTGAGTATAAAACCGATAGGCTTGATCTTCCATTTCACTGGCCGCCTTGCGGGCTTTTTCTATGCCAAGTGGTCGTATAAGCCAATCAGGTTTGCGATTGTAATATCCGTTTATGTGCTCTCTGCGTATAAGAGGGATAAAATCACCAAAACATGCACGGTGACGATCAATCAACGCTGCGCGGTGTCGGTTTTCTTCTTCAGCTATTTCTTCAAATATTTTGGCCGATTGGGGAAAGTCCGCTCTTAATCCATCAGCAAAATTAAGATATATGCGCGCATCCTCTTCTTCGGAAGAAATGGCAAGTGCCAGAATTTCCTGTTCTGAAAGATCATAAAATGATCTGCGTCCATTGTTTAAAAAGCGATTGAGCATAATGATGCCTGTTGGCTGTTTGCATAGTTTAGAATTATTCTAAAAATAGGGGTAGTGCAAGTAAAAAATATAATCGTTTCTTTTTACGAATGAGAATTAATCATAAAAAAAGCGGCTGAGAGCAGCCGCTTTTTTTATGATTTATATGATGGTTTAGTGTGCCTTGGCCTTTAGTTCTTGTCGGCGAGCGTGCAATACTGGCTCGGTATAGCCACTTGGCTGTTCGCGCCCTTTAAACACAAGGTCGCAAGCTGCCTGAAATGCGATTGAATTGTCAAAATCGGCAGCCATTGGCTGATAAAGCGGATCGTCACTGTTTTGCTGGTCAACAATAACTGCCATGCGCTTCATGCTCTCCATAACCTGTTCTTGCGAAACAATGCCATGATAAAGCCAGTTTGCCAGATGCTGGGAGGAAATGCGCAAAGTTGCACGATCTTCCATTAGGCCGACATTATTAATATCAGGCACTTTGGAACAGCCGACGCCCTGATCAATCCAGCGCACGACATAGCCGAGAATTCCCTGAGCGTTGTTGTCGATCTCAAGCTGAATATCTTCAGCTGTCCAGTTTGGCTTGGTTGCAACTGGCACAGAAAGTATATCACTGAGCTTGGCGCGTGGGCGATTTTCCAAATCTTTCTGAACAGCTGCCACGTCAACCTTGTGATAGTGGGTTGCATGCAGAGTTGCAGCAGTAGGCGATGGAACCCATGCAGTATTGGCACCAGCTTTTGGATGCGCAATTTTTTGCTCTAGCATTGCAGCCATCAGATCCGGCATGGCCCACATGCCCTTACCAATCTGTGCGTGACCAGAAAGGCCGCATTCCAGACCAATATCTACGTTCCAGTTTTCATAAGCACCAATCCATGCAGCTTGGCGCATATCGCCTTTACGAATCATCGGGCCAGCTTCCATGGATGTGTGGATTTCATCGCCTGTGCGATCAAGGAAGCCTGTATTGATAAATACAACACGGTCTTTGGCTGCGCGGATACACTCTTTAAGATTGACGGTTGTCCGGCGCTCTTCATCCATAATGCCCATCTTCAAAGTGTTGGGTGCAAGACCGAGCATGTCTTCGGTACGGGTAAAGAGCTTATTGGCAAAGGCCACTTCTTCCGGTCCGTGCATTTTAGGCTTGACGATATAGACCGAGCCGGCACGTGAGTTTTGTTTGCGACCGTTCTGACCAATATCGTGCAAAGCGATCAAGCTTGTAATGGCTGCATCCATAATGCCTTCCGGCACTTCATTGCCATCAGCATCAAGAATTGCCGGATTGCTCATCAAGTGCCCGACATTCCGCACGAGCATGAGGGAGCGACCGGACAAAACGAGTTCTGAACCGTCAGGAGTGGTATAGCGTCGATCATCATTCAGACGACGTGTAATGGTCTTGCCGCCTTTTTCAAAACTTTCTTCAAGCTTGCCGTTCATCAGGCCAAGCCAGTTGCGATAGACAGCTACTTTATCCTCAGCATCAACTGCGGCAATGGAGTCTTCGCAATCCTGAATGGTGCTGATGGCAGATTCAAGAACAATATCCGCAATATGTGCAGGATCCGTTTTACCAATCGGATGCTCCGCATTGAGGATGATCTCGAGATGCATATTGTTCTTGGCCAAAAGAACGGATAACGGCGCATCATTCTTACCGGTATAGCCTTTAAACTGGGACTGATCTTTGAGCATGTGCGGCTTGTCTGATACTATGGTGATCAGTTTGCCGTCTTCAATTTTCAAGCCGGTGACGTCTGCCCATTTTGCGCCTTCAATCGGAGCGCTGGTATCAAGAAAGTCTTTCGCCCAGCTAATAACTTTCTCACCACGCTTGGCATTATATGTTTTGCTTTTTTCGGCGCCATCATCTTCGGAAATTGCATCGGTGCCATAAAGGGCATCATAGAGAGAACCCCAGCGGGCATTGGCAGCGTTTAAAGCATAGCGTGCGTTCATGACAGGAACAACAAGCTGAGGTCCGGCGATATGGGCAATTTCATCATCGACATTGTCTGTCGTGACTTTGAAATCTTCCCCTTCAGGCAGTAGATAACCAATCTGTTTTAAAAAGCTCTGGTACTCATCCATGGAGTATCCACTATCGCGGTGTTCTTTAAGCCACTGATCAATTTTCTTTTGAAGGTCTTCACGTTTGGCCAGTAATGCGCGGTTCTCAGGAGCGAGATCATGAATGAGTGCAGCAAAGTTCTTCCAAAATGCTTCAGGTGTAATCCCTGTACCAGGTGTTGCTTCATCTTTAATAAAAGCAACCAAAAGCGGGGAGACCTTTAGGCCTTCGACGTCTACATAGTTTTTCATTTGATCCTCCAAAATCCTGGCAATAAGTGCCGACGTTCGTTGGGAACGCGCTATTTGTTACTCTCTATGAAGCCTTTGCTCATTATGCCGTCAATGTATAAAAATGAATTTCATTTGTGACGTTTTTGCACAAATGAAGAATATCAATTCAACGCAAGCATTTCCTGAATATCTGCAAGGGTTTTTCCTTGTTGTTTAAGATCTGCTAGCGGCGGAGAATTACGGCTTTTTGAAAGCTTTTCACCGTTTGCATCTGTGATGAGAGGGTGGTGATGATATGCCGGTTCGGGCAATTGTAGAAGGGATTGTAACAAGCGGTGCAATGCAGTTGCGTAAAACAGATCTTGCCCTCGAACAACATTTGTAATGCCTTGAAGGGCATCATCCACGACCACCGAGAGATGATAGGTTGTCGGCGTATGATCATGCGCAATTGCTACATCGCCCCATAGAGCAGGATTAGCAACAACTTTACCTGTTTCTTGCTTCGGGCCGATGCCAGTTTCCTGCCATGAAAGTTCCTTCCCGCAAGCTTCAAGTGCTTTATCCATATTCAAACGCCAGACATATGGAGCACCTGCAGCAATCAATTCCATTTGTTTCTTCTCGCTCATATCGCGCTCGTCTGTCGGATAAAGCGGTACGCCATCAGGATCTAAATTCCATGGCTCATCATTTTGTCTGGCAGTGCTATAGAGACTGCGAATATCGCTATTGCTGCGAAACGCAGGGTAAACAAGACCCGCATCCGCCAATTTGGTGAGGGCGGTTCGATAGTCTGAAAAATGTTCTGATTGACGTCTGACCGGCTGTTCCCATTCAAAACCCAACCATTGCAAATCCTCAATGATGAGTTTTTCCCATTTTGGCGCTAGTTTATTACCATCGATATTTTCTATACGAAGCAATAAGCGTCCATTTTGGGCCTTAGCCATTTTCTGGTTCAGCAATGCTGACAGAGCATGGCCAAGATGTAATCGGCCGTTGGGATTAGGTGCGAAGCGAAATGCGGATTTGCCAGTCATTTTATTCTTACATGTACTTCATAAGTATGATTGCTGAACGATGTTGGTTATTGGTAGATGGAACCAGCCTGTTTTAAAAGGGTTATTTACTATGAATATTATTGCTACCCAGCAGGATGTGGATTTTGCCCTCCGTCAGCTCGTGCTGGCCGATAGCAGATTGGAACATATTCGCGCTCAAGTGAATCATGTCGCATTACGAAGAGCAAGTGCGGGATTTAACTCACTTGCATGGATTATTGTGTCGCAGCATGTGTCAACGGCCAGTGCCCGTGCCATATGGAGGCGCTTTGAGGAGTATATAATCCCGTTGACACCTCAGCAATATCTGGATGCCGGAGATGATGTTTGGCGTGCTATCGGTCTTTCAAGGCCAAAACAAAAAACTTTTTGGCATCTTTGTGAAGCAATAGAATCGGGACACCTTAATCTAGATGCGCTGCAAATAGATCCGATTGAGGATGCACTTAAGCAGTTGACCCGCCTTCATGGTATCGGCCCATGGACCGCAGAGGTTTATATGTTGGTTGCACAAGGTGCTGCCGATGTATTTCCGGCTGGTGATGTTGCTTTGCAATCTGCTGTTCAAAGTGCTTTCGGACTGGATCTACGGCCTGATGAAAAAAAGCTGCGCGTCATGGCTGAAAAATGGGCACCATATAGAAGTGTCGCTGCATTGCTCTTCTGGGCTTATTATGCCGTTATTAACGGCAGGGATGCAGCTCCCTTGGCTACCCAATAAAGCTGTTTATTGAAAATCCAATATTATTGAGGGAAGTTTCGATTTATCCTTCACAACCCTGTCATGGAGGGATTACATTATCCGGAGCGGCTAGTTGAATTAAAGGAGGTGGTTTCCTTGACAGTTGCCGTGATGCCTAGCGGGTTGCCCGCACTTGTTCTGAATGCGGATTATCGTCCGCTCAGCTATTATCCGTTGTCGCTCTGGTCGTGGCAGGATGCTATCAAGGCTGTGTTTCTTGATCGGGTTAATATTATTGCCACTTATGACACGGAAGTCTCGTCACCTTCATTCTCCATGAAGCTTCCAAGCGTTATTTGCCTGAAGACCTATGTCAAGCCACAGGCATATCCAGCTTTCACACGATTTAATGTGTTTCTACGCGATCGGTTTGCGTGCCAATATTGTGGTGAGCGCCATGAGCTGACTTTTGATCATGTGATACCGCGTTGCAAGGGAGGGCAGACTGAGTGGGAAAATATTGTTGCTGCATGCGCTAAATGCAATTTTCATAAAGGCAGCAAAATGCCTGCCGAAGCAAAAATGTGGCCAAAATATAAGCCAGTTATGCCAACTGTCCAGGAACTGCATAAAAACGGGCGGTTGTTTCCGCCCAATTATATGCATGAAAGCTGGCTTGATTACCTCTATTGGGATGTTGAGCTATTGCCCTAGTTTTTAGCTGCTTTAGCAAAAGCTCCGTAAAAGCCGATACAGGTAAATAAGGCACTTGCCAGAATATTCCATCCAGGGAAAGAAAGTCCTAAGAAATGACCGGCAGCCTCATCGCATGCTGGAGGCCGGATTTTGTTTAGACTGCCAAGCAGACTACCGGCGTCTTGGGTTATGGATACTGACGCAGTGCTGCAATCAGCGGGGCCAGCCCAATACTTCAATTCTACGCCCGTATGATATATTGCCAGAACCAGGCCGAAAGCCATCAAAAGTGCACCCGCCAGCAATAATAAGCGTGTCAGTAAAGCAGGCCATTTAAATTGACTGCTGATAAATGCGATAAGCATGAGCGGGGCGCCAATATAATAAGGCGTTCTTTGCTCAAGGCATAATTTACATGGCATAAATCCAGCAAGATGTTCAAAGCCTAGAGCTGTACCAACTGTTCCTACCATGCCTATAAGCAATATGGCGGCGCTGATCTTTTGGATTTTTCCTACAGGGGCGGTGATTAAATTTATTGCCGGGGCCATTCGTTTGCTTTCAGGGTAATGATAGAGGGACAATTAAAACTGAACGTATTTAACAAGTAAAAACAAAGCTATTAATAAGGCCGCTCCTAGCCCCGCCAACAGGCCCAATCTTTTTTCGATGAAATGCCTGATAGGTTCACCGTATTTTTTCAAAGCCCAGGCAAGGATGTAAAAGCGGGCACCTCTGGCAACGATCGCAGAGGCAATAAATAGCCATATATTAACACCAGCTGCACCAGATAATATTGTGACAACTTTTATAGGCGGCAAATGCGATAAGCCAGATGTTATTAATAACAATAATATTGTATCGGCGCTGGTTGAATTACGTAAGTGCTCGAAACTTTCTAGTTTTCCATAAAATTCAAGTACTGGTTTCGCAATTAGTTCATAAGCATGGTAACCAAGATACCAGCCCGCCACTCCGCCAAGTACAGAAAATAGCGTAGCAATAAATGCATAACGATAAGCGCGTTGAGGACGAGCTAAAGCCATAGGCAAAAATAACACATCTGCGGGGACCAGAAAAACTGAGCTTTCTACGAATGAAATAAATGCCAGCCAGTATTCTGCTGATTTTCTGGCTGCGAGCGATAAAGTCCAATTATAGAGACGGCGTAGCATTTTTCATCCTGAGTGTGATGAGTAAAATAATGGTTCGGTATAATCTGCATCTATATAAAGAGATATGTTATTTTTTGGTTGTTTTCGACAAATTAGTGCCAAGTTTGAATGTATATTGCAGTTCTGCTGCCAATCTTGCTTATTATGTTGTCTATTTTAAGCGTGCTATTCGGCTTCTTGAGTACTGCAGCCAAGGGTCAGGCCTTTATATCTTTTCCACAAAGTGATGATTTTTATCATTTATGTGTTGACTTGTTCGATAAGTCTCTCCTATAAGGCGATCAACGAGGGCGGCGGCGCTGCTAGCGGCAGACGGCTTCGTCCTTGTAGTTCAGGTTCATTGCTTGAAGCGATCTGGAAATATTTTCAGTCTTTTAAGCGGATTGATCTGAATGATGTAAATAAGAGCTTGAATTGCTTGTTGAATATTTGTTTGACGCTTTTCAGATCGGCTTTACAT
>CANQXU010000129.1 GCA_947627865.1 uncultured Paenochrobactrum sp.
CTTTAATCGTTTATTGTTAATGGTAAGTTGTGATTGGAAAATATTTCTCTATTTTTAATGATTGAATGCAAAATAGAGAAATATTTTATCTATAGGCTAAATAAATAATTATCTTTATTTATGTGATGTGACTCCGCTTATAAGGGATTTCACTCGGTTTATTATAGGTGTTTTTTATTGTTTTAATATGAATTTTCAATAAAACGTATTAACAGTAAGCTCGTTTTTTTATTAATCAATTAGAAGAAGTTTTTTGCAATAATAGAGTGAATGGTTTGGGTAAATAGAAGAAAGAATAAAGATAACACCGAATATGTTGATATTCGGTGTTACTGAGGGAATTAGGTGCGCTTTGTTATTGGCTTAATGGTTTTCGATTGCATTTCCTGACGTTCAAACCAGCGTACACGTAAAACATCGTATACCAGATTAAATGCATAAGTCTAAAAAAGATAAGGGTTCAAGTAAAGAGTAAAGACGATTAAACGCATCCACATTTTTCAAAGGGGAAAATGGCAAAAAGGATGAGACGCGTACAAATCATGCAGAGATTACATTTGATTTAACATATTAATTTTTAACGTCTATATTGAACAACCTGATTTGAATTATTTTAGGCAAAAAAAAACCCTATCCGAAGATAGGGTTTTAGGGTAGTTACCCTTAGCGGTTATTCAGACTTTCTCTTATCGCGAGAAAAGGCGATTGGCATAGAGACAATGAGAAGAACTTTGATGACAAAGTCTTCTGTTATCTTGAGTCCAAAATGTCCACCGAAGACAATCACCATAACAGCGATAGCAACAGTAAAAACAAGAGAGAAGAAGCGAAGGGTATTAAGTTTCATTTTAAGGCTCACTGAGGGAAGTTATGCGCAGCCAAGAGACTGCGCGGAGGGGAAGTTACAAAGAAGTTATATAGTTTGACGCTGTTTCATGATTTTACCGTAGACATCCTGAAGGATGAGTACGATGAAATATACGGCCAGAGCAACGCAACCGGCAGCAATGACAGACAAGACGACAAGAACGACGACCATAGTCATGACATCAAAACTGAAAAATACAGTTGAAGCTGCAATGATCATAGCAGGAACCAGCGGCAGGAATTTAAACATGTTTTTCATACATCACCTGGAAGAGAGATTGTGGACAGAAAAAAAGCTATCAGTGAAACAGACGTGCTTTTAATCCATTACTTAAACGAGAGTAGATGCCTCCAAAAATAGTGTCTTTGAAAACATCGGGATTCCCATCATCAGCAAAAACAGCTTTAGCCATTTCCACGATACTCACCAGCATTTGTGCGCAGAACGCGTTTTTCTTAAACAAATCCAGGTACAGGCTAGTATGAACAACCCTGTTCAGATCAAAGGCCAGGTTCATCAATAAAGCTTGATTAACCGAGAACCAAGGGAAATCAGGGTCATTGCTTTGTTCAATACCAACACCATTTCGGTTCATTGCGAGCAATGTCCGAACCTCGCCTTCAAGATCAGCAAAACGATGGTTGATGTCGATATAGGTTTCTTCATTAATGACTACACCATGATCATCACGCAAGTCGGAACCGCGCGAATAATCCTCTTCATCAATGGGCACAATTTCCATTAGGACGTTGCGGACAGCGATAGGGAAGGTTGTAGTGTAGCTATTGTCAGAGGTTACGTAACGCATGAGAAATACTCCTGTAGATAAAAGTGATGGGGTAAGAATTACCAAACACGTTGTTCTTTCATGAACTCGGGCTCATGTGCCACGAAACGAATAGCCTCAGCCATCGTTGAGTCGAAGAACTTGGAACACAACTTCCGGCCAAGCTTAACTATCTCATTTTTGAGATGGTCAAGGCTCGGTGCGGAAAACCGGCCACATGCACAACAATACGCGAAACGCGTCGCCAGCTTTAACACCTGGGATTCGTTTTGATTAACACCAAACGCAGTATTGGCAATGCCAAGTCTACGATCATTAAGCAAGTTTACTGTCAACATATCCGCATGAATCAACGCCAAATCAGCGCGCTCCTGAATTTCAGAAGTGGGCCAAAGGGACATTTTTTCAGACACAAAACCGTAATTGCTCAGTTCGATAGAATGAGACATACGTACCTCGTTAATAGATTTATAAATTTAGGAAGTTAAAAAATACCGGGCTTGCAACGAGCCAAAGCGGACAGGATGCGATCGCGAGAAGGTGAAGGGTTAACAGTTGCCTGAATGCCTTCAATCCAATCTTCAACCGGTATGCGGGTGAATTTGTCGTCTGTATTGCGGATACGAAATGCAATCACTGCCCAGCGGGATAAAGCGTATTTGACACAAACCTCATCACCAGGAACGACAACGCCACGCAGTTTTGCGGAGGCATTATTGTATTCAATCAATGCACAAGCACTCATACAGTTCACCAAAACGAAAGGCCCACTAAGGGGCACTTGCTTTTCAGAAGTTAATATTATCGTTTACTGCAACAGGAATAGGTTCCTGATGTGCAGCGATATCAATGAAGTTAAAACGTTTAATGTCGGTGGCGCGAAGCACTTTGCCGGTAGAGAGCACAAAGGTTTCAACATCAGCGTGGCGACTATCCGGCCAGGACTGAGCTATTGATGTTTCACGGATGAGAAAAGCACGCTTGTTTGACGTGAAAGACACATAAGGTATCAGCATAGCTTAACCCTCAGAGTCCATCAGGCCATAACCATAAGCCGTTAACTTGTTCACTAAACACAGCGCGTCAACGGTCATGTACGGCCACCAATTACCTGCATCATCACGGAAAAAGTGTATTTCCAGTGAAACCGGAGCCATCGGGTGATACGTATTGATCACGAAAGTCTCTTCAAATACAGGCAGCGTATCAAACAAGCTAATACTGCGACCAGAAGGTGAATTGTCTTGCACATACCCAACAAGATCATCAATCATTTCAACAGTAAAACTGCTTTGTGGTTCAACGACAGAAGTATCAAAATTAATATATTTAGCCATGATGAATATCTCCAAGAGAAAATAGAACGCTGGCGGTTGCCAGCGTTATGTTTAAAGCACTTATGCACACTTCCGAGCCGCTTCATTCGGGTAGTAGTGATAGAACGCTTTCTTGTATTTTTGGAAACCGCGACGCTGTGATTCAACGAAGTCCATATTGGATGGTGCATCGTAGTGCTTGGACTGAATCAAACGGTCTTGTTCAGCCAGGTCATGCTTCCAGCGGTGCAGTACACTCATACGAGTCTCTTCGGGATCTAGTTTGGCGAAGAAGCAGCAGCTGGTGAAAGAACAAAGGTCTGACTGATTTTTATCAGAGAAGAACCAGAGAATTTCATCAACACGCTGTTCAACATTACTTCTAGGAGCCGTCATGATGTACAGAGAGTCACGGATAATTTCGTAGGCCATCTGTTGCGAATAACGCAGTTCATAGCGGTCATCTTTGGCAACGCAAATTGCTTCATAAGTACGGTCATCAGCTTCAAACAGTTCGTTGAAGGACAGTTGGTTCTCATGAGCAACAGCTTTTTTGGACATAGTCATTTTGAACACCTTTAATAGATTTAAAATAAATTTAGGATTTAAAAACCCGACCTCATGCAAGGCAGGAGGCGAAGGGTTGGTTTAGGAAAGTTTTAAAATTAACGAGTTAAAGCTTTGCGGGTGACTTCGAGAAGTTTTCCACGGAGGGCAGTGACAGAACCTACAGCAACACCAGTATCATCGAATAAAGAAGTCATGAGGCTTGCTTTAGCACCGCCAAAGCCAATGCCAATAACAATCACACCTTCTTTTTTCGCGTCCTTGACCATCTGAATGACCGGCTCCGAGTTATCGGGCTTGCCGTCAGTGACCACGACCATGACATGGCGATCAGCACGAGCGTTTAACAAATCACTGAATGCAGGCCATAAAGCTTGTTCCAGTGGAGTGCAACCATTTGAGCTAATACCAAATTGCTTTGCGTTAACCGCAGCCCTGAAGCTTTGTTCACGCGCTTTTAGCAAGCCAACATTATTCGTGGTGGCATGTGGGAAATGATAAGCAGAAGTTGTAACGCCTTTGATGCCGTCCAGTGCAAAGAGCAAGGAGACAACAGCCGCTTCAGCTTCAACCATGTCAGAACCCAGAGAACTGCTTGAATCAAGCAGAACTGTAAAGGCAGAATTGAACTCAACCGCTTTGGATTTGTGACGAAATAACTTAGTTTCTCCTAAGAGAGCCGAAGTCAGACGACGCGTATCCATTACGCGACCTGTTTCTTTGTGTGTACGACGAGTTTGTTGCATTCCCTGAAGAAGCCCATGCATTGACTGACGAAGGCCAGAAGCAGCCTGAACACCTCGGAGAACCGAAACCTCAGTGGTTGCGTGACGCTTAGCCGGTGCAATTCCGAATGGGGTAGCAGCAGGAGTACGTTCACTTGGAGAAACGTTGTCTTTAATGCAGTCATTCAAACGTTCACCTGCACCTTTAATTACCTCGTTGAGATCATCATCAGTGATATTGGCAAAAGGGTCCGAATGGCCGGATTTAGAAGACGTTGGGCTGGAAGAAGCGCTGGTGGAAGCATCACTGCCAGAAGCAGTGTTGTTACCGTTTTCAGGCTTATTACCAGGCTGAGAGGAGGAGTCTTGAGACGGTTGGCCGTCAGAAGAATCACCGTCAGCATCTGCACTGGAGTTGGAGCTATCGCTATCATCGCCAGGCTGTGAGTTATCACTGTTTGGTTCAGATTGAGAGTCGCCACCGGCCTCTGGAGGCAGATCTTGTTGGTCTTGTTGATTATCGTTAAAAGCATCTACTGCAAGGTCGTAAAGACGACAGGAAATATCCAGACAGTCGGCAATGGAAGGCGCGTTAATCGCCAAACCGAGAATGTCCATCGCTGTATCAAACATGTTTTGGCCGAACAAGCGAATGAAGTCTGCTTGGGCTTGCTCAACAGGTATGTTCAGCGCGTGATAACGTTTGAAACCACACAAGAGCAAACCGTTGATAAACGCTACAGCAGGATCATCAGTTGGTTGCGTATCCTCATTAAAGACAAAGTGATTTAACGCTTTGAGAAATGAAGGCACACCAGGGAAACGACGGCCAATCGCACGTTCAATACGAAGGTCTTCGGTTATGTTGACCAATTGATGAAGCACACTTGGGTTGTAGCCTTGTTTGGCGCGAGCAGGAATGCCATCTACCAGAATCGGAAACTCTGTGTATTTGACATGCGCCGCTTCGTGAACCAAATAACCCAGAAGGACGTCAGACAACTTTTCAGCATCCTGGTAGAACGGGATGTTGATAGTGAATGAATTACCTTGCTGAGAAGCATAAGCCGTAGAACCACCAACCGTTACGTTCACACCGAACTGATCACTCAGGGCACACGCAACGACAGGCAGAGAGTTATAAATACCCATACATACCTCACAATAGATTTAATAGATTTAAAGGGACGAGAAAGGTCCAGGATTTAGGAATTAAAAAAGGCCCGCGAAAGGGCCTTAGAATTTAGAACAACATAATACCGTCATCATCTGAATCGATATCCGCAAACACCAGAGTGTCAGGTGTAGCAGAAGCTGGTGCATTCAGATTAACAGTCTCAGTAGTTGGGTCGATGAACGAACCAATCATTGCACTGTCATCAACAACTTCGATGGAACCGGAGGACTGGATAACTTCAACAGAGGCAGATGTATCAGTCGCTGGTATAACAGGGTCTGCAACAGGACCAGCCGGAGGCAGGTCAGTTGGCAGATCGGCCAGGAAGTTATCATCAATCGTTTCAGCAACCGCAAATGCGTTAGTGTGTGGAACCACGTCAACAGGAGCAGCAGGTGTTGATTCCAAAGCCGGTTGCGTAGGTGAATAAACCAAATCGGTAGACGGCAACTCAAAAGAGTCGGCGATAACCAAAGAGGAATCTAAACCAGAAGCAGTTTGCGGATTTGAAAGCAACTCAACGAAGGACTTAGCAGACTTAGGGTTGCGAAGGTTATTGAGTAATGACAAAACGTCGTTGTAGTGTTTATCACGAATTTTACCGGTCGTTGGAACACCATTAAGCACATCGGAAATGTATTTGTGGAGACCTTCGACTGTGGAGTCTATGAAAGCCAGTGTTTGAAGTTTGTTGGCAATGGCACGGATCGGATTCAGCGTATGCTGAGTAATAGCGTCAGACTTAACGTTCTTCAGATATTTTTCCGCAGTACTTGCAACTTCTTCAAAAATTTCATCAGACATGCTTTTAACTTGTCCGATAAGGTTTTCATTAACAATGGAGTTACCGAAGGGAGTGATGTGAAGCACTGAAAAGCCAAATTGAATTTGTTTATCCAAGTACTCCAAGTCAATCGCAGCTTCACGAAGAAGGATAGCGCGATACTTCTCTTCGAAAGAGTTAATCCAGCCGTTGAAATCAGCCTTCAAAAACTCTTGTTTGTAACCGTAAAATCCTTGCTTAATGATGTTCAGTTCGCTAACTAACTCGTTAACTTTGTCGGTCGGGATAGCGTAGCCACCCATGAAACGAATACCAACCTTCAAACAAGCTGTAATAGCCTGGTTCTTAAAGCGATCGAATGGATTGATCAGCTGAGGGTCAATAATCTTTTTCGAGCCGAGAGACACCATAACATCAGGTGGCAAATCAGCACCAACACCGAGATCTTCTTTTTTCAGTTTACGACGGCCCGTTGTAATCGACGTTCCATCAAGCGAAACCAAAATCAGTTGGTCTAGGATTTGAACATTAGCATTGGATTGATTGTTAATAGACATAGTAGTTACCTTATTTAATAAATTTAGGAAATTAAAAAGGCCCGGAATTGGGCCAATATTTAGAGAGTTGTATTCAGAGAGACTTTTGTGAGGCTTAACCGAAAACTGCTTTGAGGATGGCATGCAGCGCACGCTTATCGTCAGCACCAGCACGGTTACCGATTTGCAGGTCGAATGAGAGTTGCAGAGCTTCAGGCATTTGGGCCTGTTTCATCAGCAAGAAACGTTCAACCCAGGCAATCAATGAGCGTGTAGAACAGGTAACAGACAAGCGAGTATCAGGCGATACAGTGGGTACGTTGATGGTAGAGCCACCAGCGGGCTGATTAAAATCACCAGCGATATCACTGCCGACAAACAACTTGCGGATCATATTAGCGAGTTCAACAAACTTACCTGCGAGAGTTTCATCAGAAACAAACTTCTGGATTAACGAGGTTTCAACGTCTTTCGGCATGTAGTTAGCGTTGATGAACATGTAGCGATCGAGGTTCGCAACGTTCAACACCTTGACACCACCGTAGACACCCGTTAAATCACCCTGACCAATGGAGTTGGCAGTAGCGACGAAACGGAAGTTAGGATGCTTTTTAATCACTTCATTGGTTTCAGGAATAACAAGATTCCCACCTTCCAAAATAGCGTTAAAAGCGTTAGCACAACTTGGGTCAAGTTGGTCGTATTCATCCAGAAGGAAGATAAGGCCAAACTTGTAAGCCAGTGCTAGAGGACCATAAAGGAAGTCTGTACGGGTATCGCCGGTCATTTGATCACAAACGAGACGAAGACCACCAACAAGACTATTAATGTCCAAATCCTGTGAAGCCGTTGTTTTCATAAGAGGCCAGTTCAGTCGTGCAGCAACTTGCTCGACAATACTGGTTTTACCGCAACCTGTAGGACCAGAAATCCAAAGCGACTGACCCTGAGGGTAATTAATCCACATCAAGACAGAAGAGCGCAGGGACGGTTCAAACACGTAATTATTGTTTCGAGCAGGAATAGCCGCACTAAATGCGTTATCCGGAGCGAAACCGGCATACGGTTTAACTTTACCCTTCATATGGTCTGGAATGACAACGCCGAACAACTCCGGAGAGATAGCAACGTTACGAACCAAAGCGTCTGAAGATAAAGCAGTATTAAAAGTAGTCATGAAAGTAACCTCATAGATTTATATAGATTTAAAATATTTAGGGGATTTAAAAAGTGAAGAGTCGTCGAATTAAGCAGCTGGGGAACAGCAAACCAGATTGGAATGCGTGTACCGGCTACTCATTTGTCCTTGTTCACAGACAATCGACTTAGGTGCATAGGTGGCATACGCTTTGATACCACGCTCAGCAAGCGCGGAGATCAGGGTAGGCATAAAGTATGTTTTGGCATAAACCAAAACACCTTCAGCTTGGTGACGGGAACACAGCAGCAAAGCGATATCTGCAAGGTCGTCGGCACGTTGTTGCATTAACGAAACGGTAGGGCAGTCATTGAACGAAAGCTTTTCACGAATAACTTGTGAAACGTTACGATCAATATCAATAACACCCATTTCGCGTTGTGCGTCGGATGCTTTGTATGCAGTCAGATTAATGATGAACATGGAGAGAC
>CANQXU010000130.1 GCA_947627865.1 uncultured Paenochrobactrum sp.
GAATCATATAGGTTCCTGCTGCAATCGGAGCACTGGCTGCGGCTGGCGCTGCTGGTTGTGCGGCTGTGGCTGAAGGAGCCGGCACTGTCGGCGCTGTCGGTGCTGGAGCTGGCTCTTCAGATGGAGGAGCAATAATCGTTGCAATTGACGGCGCATTCGATATTGGCTCAGGTCGTTGCGCCGGTATCTGCAATATAGATGGCTGCTGCGGAGACGTTGGCTGCACAGATGGCGATTCAGGCGTTGCCCCAGCTGGTACAATCGAACCATCGGGCCGCACCACCATCGTCTGAACCTGATGTGGAGCCACTAAAGGCGGCGGTGTATCATCAGCGGCAACTGTATGATCATTGCCTCCTGACATCGTATCATTCAATGACAATAAATCATCAGAGCTTCCGTCATCTTCTATTGGAAGATCAACGGGTTCATCCTGATCTGATAAAAGCGTTTCCTGCTGAGGTGTTTGCGGAATAGTCCCGTCAACCCTGCCATAAACTGCTTTATCCTGATTGGGAACGGATTCACCACCCGGATTTTCAGGCTGCATTTTGATAGGTTGACTATCAGCCGTAATAATCACAGGCTCTTCTGAAGACGTACCGCTTCCCATAAAATGATAAGCAACACCACCAACCAGCACAAAAACACCTGCGACAGTTGCCATCAGCATCGCCCGACGCCCACGCACAGGTCTTTCTTGATATGCGGCAGTCGCCGCTCCTAGATCTTGCGCGGAGGGATATGCAGCTTCGCTTGCTTTTTGTTGTTTAATGCTATCGAGAACATTTTGAGGAACGGATTTATTGGTTCCATCAGCCGACCAATCATTGAAAAAATCATCTTCAAACGTGGACTTAGAACCTTGTGGTGTAACCTCGCCCTGTGTACGCGCATTAGCAGATGTTGATCCAGCAGCTAAAGCAGCGGCGGCAACGGTACCCGCGGCAGCATATTGAGCAAAGTCTTCACTAAAAATATCATCGAAGGCCTGATCTGCAGGCGGTGGTGATGCAACTTCCTTTTGTTGCTCCACTTCAATCGCATTAAAAACCTCAGAAAACTCTGTTTCTAGGTCATTAAAACTACCAGCCTCTTTTTCATCTTCGTAAACCACTTCCGGCAACTGAAGACTCTGGGTTTGTTCAACAACAGCATCACCAATATTGACTGTCTCAACTTCTGGCGCAGCATAAGTTGCATATTGATTTAGAAAATCAGGGGTACTTTCTGCATCTGCTGTATTCTGATGATTTTCATAATGAGTATTTTGCTCTTCTGCAAAATCTTCACCAAAATCAGACGCTCTATTTCCTGCCAGTTCATTCTCATCCAGCGAGAAATCAAAGCTGCTTTCGTCAAAATCAATGTTTTGATCTTGAACGTCACTTTGAATTTGCTGATCTGCAACCTCGGGCGTATGGCTGGCCTGCCACTCGAATGACGCCTGCGTCGCCAGCTCACGTGCAATATGAGCATCCATATCAAATGGATATTCACTATTGCCGTAATTCACAGAACTATCTGCTTCGATCGCGCCATAACCAGCTACATCACCTGAAGCTTCAGTTGCAAAATCATCATGGCCAAAAGTGAGTTCATTAAGACGAAAGTCCAGCGGATCGACATAACCATTGGTCGTATCCTGAAATGCTGGCTCCTCAGCCAATTGGTGCACAGGAACTGCGCTCTCACTTGCTTGATGACCTTCGGCTTTTTGTTTATCAGCCTCTGTCTTAGCGGTTGGCTTGAAAAACGGAAAGCTGGTGGCCGTTGGGTTTTTAAAAACGGGTGCCTGATAAGCTTCATTCGAACCATCCAACCGCGAGGGAACAAACTCCTTTCGAACTTCAGGCTCTGCCGGAAGCGACTGCACCGCCGAAAGATCGTCAGCCATATCAAATGACATTTCGTCCATCAGAGCATCTGACAATCCTTCTGCATAATCTTCTTCAAAAAATAATGCATTATCAGCTTCATTCTCAGAGTTTAATTGAGGCGTCGTTTGTGGCTCGCCGCTCTCTTCCTCTGTAGCTGCGAAATCAAAATCTTCAAATTCAAAATCAGATAAGTCTAATACTGGCTCAGCTTGTGCAGTTTCTCCAAGCTCTGTTTCGTTCACTGAATGCAGCGCATCAATAGAGGGTTCAACCGCAAAACTGGTTTCTAACTCAGCAGTAAAATCATCCTCAAAAAGGATATCAGGAACTGCATCATCCGCCTGCTCCGCCACCTGTGGGACAGCAGGGCTTTCAATATATTGCTCCTGGGCAGTTTGATTGGTTATTGTGGGCTCTTCCTGAAAGAGCAAATTCGCCAATTCATCCTCAAGCGATAATGAGGGTGCTGCCGGAGCCAAAGATGCTGACTCAACTGGTTGTTGATTGAAGTCTTGATTTCGGCGTAAAAAAGATGGTTCACCCGTGAGAAAGTCCGAATATTCATCCCCCTCATCATCGGCGAGACGCCCTGCATCACTGTCATTTTCAGCATCAGTTAAGGAGAAACTCAAGCCAAGCTCACCCGCCAATTCGCGCTCTAAATCTGCGGCATATTCAGGCGCAGCTGCCATCGCCTCTTTATGCGCCTGACCATCATCTAAAAGATTGCTGTCGGCACCACTGAGGCGCGCCAGTTCCATAAGCGGATCATTATCCAAAACCGGACGTTCACTTTGGCCGAATGGCTTGTTTTTGCTGTCCGTCATAGTTATTCACCTTAACTCATACCCGGAATGTTCACATTCCAACAAATTGCTATTACCAGAGCAATATGGGCAAAAGTGGACAGCTGTTTCTGCGCTGTAAAGCGAGATGATTGCTGCGCAACACATCCCGCTTAAAATTGCCCGCCCTTTTTTGCCACATATGGCAGACGGTGCGTTTAGCGCATTTCTGTTGGAGCAACCACACCGACTACGGATAATCCGGAAGCTATAACATCAGAAACAACTTGTACCAGCCCTAATCTGGCTAATGTCAATTCTCTATCGTTAACCTTGATAAAACGTAAATCTGGATTTTCTGAACCTTTATTCCATTGAGAATGGAACGAAGATGCCAAATCATACAGGTAAAACGCCAATCTATGCGGCTCTTGATGCGTTGCAGCGGCCTCAATGACCCGTGGATACTCAGCAAGCTTGCGCATCAAAGCCATTTCGCTGTCATCGGTGAGGCGATCAAAATATTTAGAAACCTCGTCGCGATTAAGCTCGGTGATTCCCATTTGTTCGGCTGCCTGCCTGAAAACAGAATAACAACGCGCAGAAGCATATTGAACATAAAATACAGGATTGTCTTTTGACTGTTCGGTAACCTTCGCAAAATCGAAATCCAGCGGCATATCATTTTTGCGGTATAGCATCATGAAGCGCACAGGATCAGAGCCGACCTCATCGACAACTTCACGCAAAGTAATAAACTCACCAGAGCGCTTCGACATGCGCACAGGCTCGCCATCACGATAAAGTTTAACCATTTGGCAAAGCAATACTGTGAGTTTAGCTGAACCGCCAGAAATTGCACGTGCCACAGCTTCAAGCCGCTTTACATAGCCGCCATGGTCAGCACCAAGCACATAAATCATTTCTTTAAAGCCACGGTCGAACTTATCTTTAAAATAAGCCACATCCGCTGCAAAATAAGTAAAGCTACCGTCTGATTTCATAAGTGGACGATCAATATCATCACCCACTTCGGTAGAACGGAACAATGTCTGCTCACGATCTTCCCAATCTTCTGGAAGCTGACCTTTTGGAGGCGGTAGTTTGCCTTTATAGACATGGCCATTCAATGTCAGGGCATTGATTGCACTGCGGATGGCATGAGCGTGATTTGCATGCAATGTGCGTTCTGAGAAAAACAGCTCATGCTCAACCTTTAGCGCTTGCAGATCATCCTTGATCATATCAAGCATCTGATCAATGACAATCGGACGAACCAGCGCAAGCATCTCGTCTTCAGGCATATCCTTAAGTGATGCGCCAAAGTCTGCAGCCAGTTTCTCGCCAACGGGAATCAGATAGTCACCGGGGTAAAGTCCCGCTGGTATTTCACCGATATTTTCGCCCAATGCTTCGCGATAACGAAGAAAGGCCGATTTCGCGACAACATCAATCTGCGCACCCGCATCATTGATGTAATATTCTTTGGTTACATCATAGCCGGCAAAGCTCAATAAATTCGCCAGTACATCACCAACCACGGCGCCGCGACAATGCCCGACATGCATAGGTCCGGTCGGATTGGCCGAGACATATTCAACATTGACTTTTTCATTTTGACCAAGCTGCGAGCGGCCAAAATTAGTCCCCTCATCCAGCATAAGAGCCAGTTGTCTTTGCCAATAAACAGACTTCAGTCTTAAATTGATAAAACCTGGTCCGGCAACTTCAACAGCTTCGACATCAGGATCATTCTTCAAAATATCAGAAATGATTCCGGCAAGCTCACGCGGGTTTTTGCCGACGGCTTTAGACAAAACCATAGCGGCATTTGTAGCAATATCACCATGAGATGCGTCTCGTGGCGGCTCAACAGCTATTCGGGAAAGATCAAGGTTTCCACCATCCTTGTCTTTTAAATCAATCTCTTGCAGCGCTTTTTCAATACGCGCACTAAAATCTGCAAAGATATTCATATTCTTTCCTGTCCGGCGTTGCTGCCTGCATCACAAGCTGCAGCTTATACTTATAAAAATCTGCTATATATCAGTTATATGCATCTGTCATGTGCACAGACGCTGTGCTGAAACGAAACCTGCACAATATATTACGCAGGGATTAAGCCAATTTGCTCGTTGGGTCAAACAATCGTGCATGATCGCGCATGGCATAATTGTCCGTCATCCCCGACAAAAAGTCAGCAATGCGCCTTGCAACGACAGCTATTGGCTGTTTTTGCAGATCCCTCGCCCATTCATCAGGCAGTTTTTCTGGGTTCGCAAAGTAAAAATCAAACAAATCACCCAGAACTTTATCTGCTGCTTGCCGGCGTGCCATAACACTCGGATGGTAATAAAGATTTTGAAATAAAAAAGATTTCAGTCGTTTTTCATCCTGCTGCATTTCATTAGAAAAACTGATCAGGCTATGATCACAAGAGCGGACATCCTCAATGGACTGGGGTTGATATGATTTCAACCTGCGCACCGACTCTCTTATTACATCTTCAACCATGATGGTTATTTGACGTCGAACAAGCTCATGGGCTGTGCGCATAACATCAAGCTCCGGATATTTATCACGCACAATGCGCAATAATCCTGCTGTTAACGGGACATCGCAAAGCCCATCCAAATTCAGCAGGCCAGAACGTAGTCCATCATCAATATCATGTGCATTATAAGCGATATCATCAGCTATAGCCGCACATTGGGCTTCGAGACTGGCAAAACGCGATAATTGCATATCGTGAATGCTATTATAATCCAAAATTGGTTGCGGAACACTCTCATGCTTCTCGCTGGCGTTAGCCCCGATGAGGGGGCCATTATGTTTGACAAGACCTTCAAGGGTTTCCCAGCTCAAATTAAGTCCGTCAAATTCAGCATAGCGGTGCTCAAGCTTGGTAACCAATCGCAATGATTGCGCGTTATGGTCAAAGCCGCCATAATCCGCCATACGCTTATTTAGCAGATCTTCACCTGTGTGGCCGAATGGAGTATGTCCAAAGTCATGTACAAGTGCTATCGCCTCGGCAAGATCCTCGTCAAGCCGTAAGGCTCGTGCCAGACCTCTGGCTATTTGCGCGACTTCAATTGTATGCGTCAGCCTTGTACGGTAATGATCCCCTTCATGTGCAATAAAAACCTGCGTTTTATGCTTCAATCTACGAAATGCAGTTGAATGAATAATCCGGTCGCGATCTCTTTGAAATGGTGTTCGCGTCGGGCTTTCTGCCTCTGGTATCAAGCGTCCGCGACTTGATGCAGGATCACAGGCATAAGCCGCCCTCTCCCTATAACCAAAGCCGATGTGATTAAAGCCATTATCATCATGATTTTTCAAAGCTGCATCCGTAATTTCACACGCATTTTTCGTCACATCAGATAATCAAACATGATTTTATCAATATGACCATAAAAACTTATCATTGGTGTAACTTGACACGCTCAAGTTCAGTTCATAGCTATCTAATATAATCAGGATAAGATCCGCCGCTGTTATGATACTTATAATGTTAAGTGATTAGCGCGAATAAATCGGGTAAAATAATGACAAATATTACAGTTTCAGACGCCGCAGCAAAACGCATTGCCACTATTTTAGGTTCCAACCCAGATAAAAAGGCGCTCCGTGTCATGGTGGAAGGCGGAGGTTGCTCTGGGTTTTCCTATAAATACGAGCTGGTCGATGCTCAGGAAGATGATGACTTCATCATTGAGAAGCTTGGCGCAACTATTTTTATAGACGAGATATCCGTGCCCTATCTGGATGGTTCCGTCATTGATTTTGTTGATGACCTGATCGGCCAATCTTTTCAAATTGTAAACCCGAACGCAACCAGCTCTTGCGGTTGTGGTGTGAGTTTCGGCATTTAAGCCAATCGCGATAAATAACTAAGCCAAAATCATATATTTTAGGCTTAGTTATTTGTGTATAGGAAACAAGATTTAAACTCGCCCCAACACGGCTCTTGCCGTTATCCCCAGCAGCCGTTATTGCTATTGTTATGAAAATAGCAACTTGGAATATTAACGGCGTCAAAGCACGCATCGACAATCTGCTTCATTGGCTGGAAGAGTGCCAGCCCGATATTGCTTGTCTGCAAGAGATCAAATCGGTAGATGAGCTGTTTCCACGTTTGGAAATTGAAGCATTAGGCTATCATGTCGAAACACATGGCCAAAAAAGCTTTAATGGCGTCGCTCTTTTATCAAAGAAATCACCAGATGAAGTTAATCGCCGTCTTGATGGCGATGACAGTGATGAGCAAGCACGTTTTATCGAAGGTGTTTTTTCCACGAAAAAAGGTGCTCTGCGCGTCGTTTCGCTCTATCTGCCAAACGGCAATCCAGTTGATACTGAAAAATACCCTTATAAGCTCGCATGGATGGAAAGACTTTATAAGTGGTCACAAGAGCGTTTATTACTAGAGGAGCCTTTAATCCTCGCAGGCGACTATAATGTCATACCACAGCCACGCGATGCCAAGAATCCTGAAAGCTGGGTTAATGATGCCCTGTTTCTGCCCCAGACTAGAGAGGCTTTTTATAAGCTCTTAAATCTAGGATTCACCGAAGCTGTTCGCAGCGTTAATGATTCTGACGGTCTTTATAGCTTTTGGGATTATCAGGCTGGTGCGTGGCAGAAAGACAATGGCATCCGTATTGATCATCTGCTTTTATCGCCGGAAGCAGCAGAACTATTAAAGCATGCAGAAATTGAAAAACACACACGTGGCTGGGAAAAACCTTCCGACCATGTGCCCGTTGTCATAACCATTGATGACGAATTTTGATGTATCAATTATTTAAATGAAAAAGGATGGCAGAAGCCATCCTTTTTCAATTTACATTCAAGGTCTAAATAACTGAAATTGTCCACTTAACAATCTCAGAAGTTGCCTTTTCAAAAGCAGCATTCATAGCCTTAGTATAAGCTGGATTTCCGGTTCCGGAAACAGCCGCACGTTCTTGGAATACGCGCGTTGCGCGCACTTCTCCCGTTTTATCGTTGAGTATGCGTACAGCGATTTCAACATGGGCCATTTTGGGTGTTGTCGTCGCATTAACAGAAAAAGCGCGCAACTCAGTCAATATCTGGTAATTAATGGCCAGTCCGTCGCCCGGCCGCCCTACACCCCCAAATGCGCCGCTATTTTCAAAACTTTCTACCAGTTTCGACTGCACGATATTTGTGAGCCTGTCACCCCATTGAGCACCAGCCAGATAAGAGATTTCTCCTGATCCGATAGCAATAACAATATTTTCGCTATCAAGTGCTTTTAATGCAGTCGGAGTCGGCACCAAAATCTGTACATTACTGCGCTTGGTTGCAGAAGAGACAGCAGAAGGAGCAGACAGATTGAATGTATCAAGCGGCTTCGTAGTGCCACAAGCAGAGACAATTGCACCGAGCGAAAAGATTGCCCCTAGTCTCAACGCTTTCAGAGATGATATTTTGGCCTTAGGCATCATCGGCGTGCCCTTCCGTCATATTGTGGAACCGTTCCGGATCCGCCCCAAATTAAACGCTGAGGATCTCTTTCCAAATCAGTGATCGCTCGTTCAATACGCTGAATAGCCAGACGGCTTTCATTAACTGCCGCCTGCACATCACGAAGACCTTGTCCTGTAAATCTATCCAAGTTTTCGGTGATTGGCGCAATACGTGCGTTCAAATTGTC
>CANQXU010000131.1 GCA_947627865.1 uncultured Paenochrobactrum sp.
CAGAATATGATAACGGCAGCGAAAGTGTCGGTTGATCCGGTATATGTGCAGGAGAGCTTGCCTCGGGTCGAGGGGCGGCCATTGGCTTTATATATATATTGCCGAGAGACGCAGCTTTTTGATTGTGATTTTCATGCCCGAATGTTTGTAACTGCAGGCAGTGTCTATGAAGATCCGGCGACCGGATCAGCAGCAGCGGCATTTGCCGGTGTTGTGCATAAATTTGATGGTTTGGGGGAAGGTGCTAATTCTGTCTGGATTGAGCAGGGCATGGAGATGGGCAGGCCATCAAGAATAAAGCTTGAGATTGAGCAGTTGAACAAGGAGATTGTTAATGCCCGTATCGGGGGGCATGCAATCAAATTGGCTGAAGGACGATTATTCATTTAAAGGCTAAGAGGGGAGGCAAGCTGCCGATGGTCGACAGCTTGCTTAATTTTTAGAATTTGTAATTTAGACCGACACGCACTGTATGGAAGTTTGATTTATTCTTTAAGGTGATTTTTTCACCGTCTTGAATGAATGAAAGCTTTGCTTTACCTAGATCGGTATAAAGATATTCTGTTTTAAAGGTCCAATTATTGCTGAGGGCGTATTCTGCACCAGCACCAACTGCATAACCCCATTTTGTTTTTGAGGCTGAAACATTCTCTTCGGAAAATTCTGAATAAGAAACGCCGGTTTTAACTTTACCATAAGCAGCGCCACCGGTTGCATAAACCATGATGCGTTCAGTTGGCAAATATCCCAGACGAGCACGCAGAGTACCGAACCATTGGACTTTGTTTTTTAAATGAGTGTCATTGAATATATTCAAGTCAGCTTTGATGCCAGATGCTTGAAAATCTGTTTCCAGACCAATAATGGCCTTGTTGAACTGCCAGTTATAACCAGCTTGAACGCCACCTATGAAGCCACTTGAATTAAATTTCTGGCTTTCTTCCCCATCCTCGTTGTCTGTTAACTTTACATTGCCACCTGCATAGCCGGCATTAATCCCAATATATCCACCAGACCAGGAGAAAGTGTCTTGAACTCCCTCAGGAGCGTTGGAGCTTGCGGCAAATGCTGTGGTGCTGATGACAGTCGAGGTCAGAAGAATAAGGGTTGATTTTAACACGGTGGATTAGCTTTCCAATAACTCACTATGGCAGAACTATCTGCATTACACACTCGGCAGCCTGCGGATACACAATTTAAGGTGGCAGGCCGTTGCCCGACTATGTCTTAAGTGATGATTATAGAAAAGATATTCCCTTAAATATGGGTTTTTGAGCACTTGGCGGTGTTGTGAAAAAAAATTGGCCAAATTATTGGATTTTTCCGCATGTTACTAAACTTTAGTTGGTCATTAAAATCAGAAAGTATCAGTTGTTTTTTGAAAAATAGTCGAAAGTTTATATTTTACATAAACTTCCGACTGACCCTTTAGGGTTAATTCCTTTTACATCATCTAAGGTTAATGAGTATTTTAAAAGTATAAACTAAAGTAAATATTACTTATTAATGTATAGTTAAGTAGATTTTGGCTGTGTCGATTTTTCTTCACAAAAAATGTAAAAGTAAATCATTAAATATAATAATAGGAGAAGTAAAATGAAGAGTATATCTTTGTTGTGCTTGGCGTTATCTGCGATTTGCTTTCCTTCTTTGGCCTTTTCACAGGTGAATGTAGATAATAATACTGGCTCTAACTCTCAATCTGGCGCTACTGCTATTGCTTATGGTGGCGGGTCCAATAGTCCGTCCAAAATACGCACAACTGTTCCAGGCATTGCCCCAGGGTTGGTTGCAGCAGGGGTGCATTCATGCGCAGGCTCATCAAGTGTTGGTGTCGGTGCTACCGGATGGGGTTTTGGTCTTGGTAGTACTTATGAAATGAAAGAATGTAATCGTCGTGCTTATGCGGCTGCGCTATTGGGGATGGGGCAAAATAGAGCGGCACTAGATTTGATTTGCCTCAACAAAGAAGTCCGCACTGCATTGAATGCTACAGGTGTTGCGTGTCCTTCTCAGCGTTTAGTTAGAACTGAAGCGACCTCTGTCAAATCAGCAAGCTTGTTGCCAGCATCGACAATGAGTGTTGCAGCTGCAAGAACTGCACCTCAGACACCTAAGCCACAAACACGTAAATATTCAGCCAAAGCGTTAGGTCTAAGCTCTGCTGATCTTAAGGCAAAGGGCTGTGTTCTACGGAAAAATGGCACACAAAATGTGTGGCACTGCTCTCAGCCAGTTATGTGATGTGAGTTAAACAATGCCTTTTCTCAATGATGTAATCTTCTACCCATAATGGGAATTGTACAGCGTCAATTTATGGGTAGCGGGGTGTATCATGAGATATGCCTGCACAATAAAATGCAGAATGAGGAGGAATTAATCATGAAAAGAATTCTCATAATAGCAGCCGGCTTCTTGGCAGCCAGTGCCTTGGCAGCCAGTGCGCAAACAATAAACTTTGGCGGCGCCTACACTAATAATAGTAGTGGTAGCTCTTTCAACTTTAGTGCTGGCAATGGCGGTGCAACTGCTATTGGTGGAGGCGCAGGTTCTGGCTGGGCTACTGGTGGTGGTGCAGCAGGAGGCGCTGGACTTTCAGTGCTTGGGTTTCCAGTTGTCGGCGCTTCCGGTGCGGTCGGAGGTTTCAGCTCCGGCACCTATGGTTCGTCCGGTGCCTTGGCAAGCTCCGCCTCTGGACCTCTTATGGGTATATCAGGAGCTCAGGCAACAGGAAGCTCGTCAGGCATCGCGGTCGGTAGTGTATCAGTTTCTCCATAAGCATTGCCTGAATGAGAACTGGTTTACTTTTACGAAGAGCTACAAAAAGAAAGATGAATATTCACTTCCTCAAACCTTTAAGGATAAGATCTGTTAAAAGTTTTTGGAAAACCTTAATATGAGACTTGCTTTATGTATGTTCATGCTTTCAGTTTCATAGGGGCTTATGAAAATCTGCCCCTATGAATATATGAAATTATGCATCATTATTGCGTAAGTGGTGCAATTTGCAAACAACCTGCGTTCTGTTCGTTGCTCCAATCTTTCGCATAATATGGTGTATATGTGCTTTAACTGTGCCTTCAGTCATCCCGAGTTCAAAACTGATGATCTTATTCGCTTTGCCTTTTAACATAGCACGGATTACTTGAAGTTCGCGGGCGGTGAATAACTCGTTTACTTCCTGATCGGGGGCATATCTTGAGAGTGCATTTAAAGATGCTTCAACCGGAACATAGCGGCCGCCTGCTATAACAAGGTTAAGGGCGTGTATGCAGACTGCTATATCAACGGAGGCAGGAATGTAGCCTTTGACGCCCAGCTCCAATGTAAACGCAATGTGTGGCCAATCCTCATGTTCTGACAAAACGATTAGCGGGTTTGGCGATAGTAGTTGAGCAAGTGTTTCTAACTCATCAGAAAATGTCGTTTCAGACAGGCGCTTGGCACCTATATTTATCAGGACTGCCTCTACCTCATGTGTAATGTTTACGGCACTGGCAATAGTATCATAATCAAGTATCGGTAGGTTGAAGCCATTTGCTATAAGACCGTTTTTCAAGCATTCACGTTCAAGTTTATTTCTACAAATTAGTAATAAACCTTTTTTAGGTAATATTTCCTGATGGAAGCCCAGTGGAACACCACTTCTGCCATCAGGCATAGACCAGACTCTTTCATAGTTTGGATACATAATCCTCCTCCGCTCCGAAAGAAAGTATATCCGCAAGCGGCCTGTGCGGGTCGCCAGCTGCCGTAGTTAGAAATAAAAATGATTTTAAATTTCTTAATGAAATAGTTTGTGAATAGGTGGAAGACTGTATCTTATTTTTGTGTTTTCATCAAATGTTATATTTGTTGCGGCTTAAACGTAATTTTATTACTTGAGGGTCAGCGCTGCCTCACATTTATCGGAAGGGATGCGAGCTGTAATATTTATGCGGAGAGAAAAACTTTAGTGCCTATTATTGAAAGAGGCACTAAAGTGTTGGGATTTAAATTAGTTTTCGGGAAGAGCGGCAATAAATGCCGATACAACTGCCGCAGAATTTGCTGAGGCAAGATCCATAAATGTTCCCATCTCATTCTCACCTTCGCCGCCACCGGCTAAGTCAGAGAGTGAGCGGAAGGCTATGAATGGCACGCCATTTGTATCGGCAACCTGTGCTACAGCTGCAGATTCCATATCAAGAACGCTTGCCTCAAATGTTTCAAAAGAATATTTTCTGAAATCGGCATTATCTACAAAAACTGTTCCTGAAACGCCATTCCCGCCAACATGAACGACAGGCAGTTTGGTCAGGCAATTGTTTTCCGCTACACAGTCTTCCAAGCGAATTTCAGCTGCTACGGTTTTGGCTGTTTCAAGTAATTCCGGATCGGTTTTGAACCAGAATTTCTTTTCTATTTCGCCGCCGCTTCTATTCACTTTAACTTCGCGCGGGAAAATCATTCCGTAATTTGGAAACGGCATTTTGAGATAGCTTGGAATTGCAAACTCTCCATCCACTTCACGCGCATAGCGAGCCTCAAGATATTGAGCCCATTGGTCGGGAACGATAACGTCACCAATATTGAGTGAAGGGTCTACGCCGCCGGCTATGCCGGAAAAGACTATGGAATCAATTTTGAAATGATCTAATGCCATTTGCGTGGTCATGGCCGCATTTACCATGCTTACACCAGAAAGAAACAGGACAACGTCCTTACCTTCAAGCTTTCCAGTCAGGAAAGTGGTGCCGTTCATTTCTATTTCTTTGCGCTCTTCCAGCTTCTTTTGAAGCTCGATCCACTCAGGCTCAAAAGCTGACATAATAGCGATGCGGGAAGTTTCTTCTGCATATGCGGCAGTACTCATAGTTAGGGCGAGTAAAACGGAGGTCAGCTTCATGGCGTATCTCATTATTGGTTGCTGTTCGAAATGTTTATTATGTTTAATTAAAACATCTCACAGCATTTTTATTATAGGCTTTTATGTTTGCAAGCGAATATTGGTTATTGAGATGAGCAATATAGTGAAGCAGCAGATAGTTTTATGTCATGATAATATTTTTCTTTCTCAGGAAATACATAGTTGGCCACATCAGAAGTGTTATTTTAGTATTCGATATTTTATAAGTGAAATCGCTCTTAATATCTGCAAAATGAGCGGCTAGCAAAGTCGCTGATGCTGGGAACTCAATCTTCCTCTTCTGCAGGAACCTCGCCAAAAGTGGCTAATAAACGCGGACTATTCATTTCTCCTGTTTCAGTGTCAATTGTAACCGCATAGGCTGCAACCCCCGCAAATCGATCAGCCATCAGGCCTGCAATTCTTTCCGCGCTAATGGCGGTCTGTGCAGGCCGCATTTCAGCAGCTACTAGGCCACGGCGATCTTTTCTATATGGAATTATGATATATTTTTCAGCATTTTGATCTAGTGTATTCATTGTTTGAACTCCTTATGTTTTTATTTTGTTCCAATTAAGTTTGGTTGTCAATAAAGTATTTTGGCAGTTCAGGTTTGGATTGTTTTACTTTAACTTGTCATCATGTGCGGTCAATTTAGCATTTCTCAGATAAGACTGCTGTATGACATGTAAGCCATTGATTTTAATATATTAATGTCACATGAAATAAATCACATTAGCGCTGGTTTATTTTATGATTGCAGGCTCATCGGCTCAGTTTATTCTAGCTGAATGATGGTCGCTGAATTGGTTATAATGGGTTTAACTAAGATTTTGTACATATCAGCGTCAAAACTGGCGTTCTGAATGCGCGGCTCTTTGTTCACGTCATCAAGCGATTGATAACTGCCCTGATAAATCCAGTGATCCAGAACATGAAATTCTTTCAGATCGCCATGCTTTTCGACGATTGCAATTCGTTGTTTGTAGGGCCATAGAGCAATTTTGTAAGCGTTGAGTGCTGAGATCAATCGATTATTATGGGCTTGTATCGACTCAGCTCCGCAACAAGCTCCGGCGCATTTGTTTATGGAATATCGAAAACAGGGATGGTTAGGTTGGCCTTTGTCAATGCCGAGAACATTCAGGCATAACTTATGCGCGTCTGCAATGTTGCGCAGTTTCTCAATTGCAATAGTTTTGTTTTTAAAGAGGCCGTATATTTCACTGCTGCGGCCGTATTGATTTTTTGTTGAGGGTGAAACTATGAGCCTATCACTTTCACGGATATATGAAAAAACTTCTCTCAGCTTCCTTAGCCGGCGATTAAATAAAGGTTTTTGAGCTTTGATCAATCTGGCTTCAAGGAGCAGCGATGATATCTCGCCTGCAGTTTGAATATAGCTAATATTGACCGTCTGGCTGAGTAAGCGAGTTTCATTTCTATTACGTAAATGCGTAAGCAGTCGCGAGCGTAAATTTACACTTTTACCAATATAAAGTGGATATGCATTCGCTCGCCCATGAAATTTATAAATGCCGTGAGATGGGGGAGCGGAAATCACCTGTTCGCGTAGATGGTGTGGATATTCGTAGAGATTGCCCTCGGCTAAAGAGCTTGGCCTTGGCAGATGATGAGGGAGCATAAGAGTATCCTGCAATCGGTGATGATCTCAATGCTTATATAATTATTGACTAAGATGTCGGTATCAAGGCGTAGTAGCATCAGTTAGGGAGAGAGCTATCTTGTTGGTCCTGTAGCGATCCTCTGAAAACGCCTAATATGGGGTTGTAAAAATCGAGATTGGTACCCATCAAGTCCTAGCCATAATACTCTCAAACGAGAGGTCCGTTGAGGGTGGGCGTGTAAGCTTAGTGTGGATTTCTAATTCTACAAAAAAGCATGAGCGGGATATTGATGTCCCGCCCTGCATATAGATCATTCCATTTCAGCAAGGATCTCATCATAAATTTTGCAGGCTTCAGTGAGATCTTGGACAACAGATAGTTTGGTCTGAGCTTCTTGCAGCTTTTGCCCAACCGCAGCGGCCTTCTGCTGATCTTTCGTGGTCAATTCTTGAAACTTAGTGTTAATCTCATTGGCCTTCGCATCTGCTTCTTCCGCTGTGCATGCCAGGGACGGTGAAGCAGCTGCAATAAGGATGGCAATAGCGAGAAGTGACTTTTTCATAATGGTACCTCATGAGGTTTCGAGAAAGCGAAGCCTGATTGCAGCCATGAAATGTGATGATTGAAAGGCAAAATATTCACGTGTTGTTTCTTGCTTTAATCAAAATATTCTAATGAGCCTTCGCTCGCCCAAGCGGGAACAGCTTGAGGTCTGGTAATTATTTCTCTGAATAGATCATTCGGCTTGGGCGTGAGGACTGAGCGTGCCGAAAGTGGAGGTTCAACCAATTATACCAGTGAACCGGAGTGATCTCGTAAAGCATTGGGAAATTGGTATTGTAGGGACTTAGCGCTGCGCATGTTGCTGATAAAAAGCTACGAGTAAGGACTTTCTTAACTGTGAAATGTTTGACTCGCGGCGATTTCAATTGGTCAACATGGTAGGGTTATGCGCGAGCAAACACAGCAACTTATTTCGAACACTAATGAGATAGTATTACAAATATCGGACTTGTTAGTGACATATGCGTTTTCCGTCATCGGTGCAATTATCATCCTTCTTTTAGGATGGATACTTGCAGGATATCTGGAGCGGGTTGCTAAAAAGTCTCTTGCCAAAATTCATGGATTTGATGCCACCTTAACAGGTTTCCTAAGCCAATTTATACGCTACGGAACACTATTGATTGTTCTGGTTATGGTGTTGGGGCAGTTTGGAATACAAACCGCTTCAATACTGGCAGCTTTAGGTGCTATTGGCTTAGCGATCGGCTTAGCATTACAGGGCACGCTGCAAAATATTGCTGCTGGCCTCATGCTGCTTATATTGCGTCCTTTTGCGGTAGGCGATTATATCTCGACGAGCGCGGTGGCGGGGACAGTCAAGGAAATTGATTTGTTTACATCGGTGCTATGCACCTATGATGGATTAACTGTTGTGGTTCCAAACTCTGTTCTTTGGAATACTCCGGTTACCAACTATAGTCGTCTTGAATCTCGCATGCATGACTTTCAAGTGCGCATTAGCTATGAGAATGACATTCAGGCTGCCTTTCAACTTATTCGTGCGATCATCACTGCCCAAAAAGGTTTCCTCAATGAGCCTGCGCCAATTTATTTTGTCGCAGAACTCGCTCAGAATGCAGTTGTATTAAATTGTCGCTATTGGATTGTAGCTTCTGAATATTGGACTGTCAGCCGTAAAACAGTCGAAGACGTTAAATATGCTTTTGAT
>CANQXU010000132.1 GCA_947627865.1 uncultured Paenochrobactrum sp.
GAAACCTATCATCATTTCAAAGGCAGAGTGCGGATGAGTTTTGGTTGGGGTACCAATCTGACCAATGATTTTGCTGGTTGTTCGCCAAACTGGATTGAAGGTTTAAAGGCAATCTCTTTGGTTTGTAAAGTGGTCGATGCCAATGGCCATCCGGCTGTAAAACTTTCTGATAATCCGCAAAAAGCAACAGGCGAACCTCAAGAGATTGAAAGATACCTGAAATTCTTTGGTGAAACGGATCGGGTTGAGCAGGAAGTCAAAGTCTGAATTTCATTCCTGCATTTCGTACAACCAAGGTGGATTGGCACCACTGCGCGTAATATTTATAGAAGCCGCCTTAACCGCATAGGTTAGGGCGGTTTTTATCATGCTTATATCAAGACCTTCTAAAGCGGATTTATTGAGCAAATCATGCTGATAAAGGCTGGCTAAAAAGCCGGCACTAAATGTATCTCCTGCACCAACTGTATCCGCAACTTTTACAGGCTCGCTGCTTACTTTTATCATACCCGCACGGCTATGAGCTTCGGCACCATATTCACCGCGCGTTATTATGATTAATTTTACACCCTTTTGCAGCCAGTACTCAATGAACTGACTTTCATCAGAGGTGAACCACCTTAGATCTTCGTCAGAAGTTTTAATGATATCTGTATGCCGGAATATGCGTTCCATCCGTGCCATATGGGCCTCTCTATCGGCTATGAAATTTGCACGGATATTAGGATCAACCATGATGAGATGGCTGGATGCATGGTTGCACAAGAGTGCTTCATATGTTGTGCCAGATGGTTCCCAAACAAGGCTTAAACCACCAAAGAACAATGCTTTAAATTGATTTCCCTTTATGATTGCCTGGTCTGTGCTAACCGCTCGTGTCGCAGTATTTTCATGATAAAATACATATTGCGCCTGCTGATTGACTAGTCTCACAAAAGCCAGCGCTGTCGGTGCATCTATAATAGGAGAAAGATTTATATTGACCTGCGCAGCCTTTAGGCGATCGCGTAATATATCACCAAAAAAATCCGATGACAGGCCGGAATACAAAAAGACAGGGCACTTCAATCTGCCAAGGGCAATGGCGGTGTTGAAAACAGAGCCACCTGCATGTGGCACGAAACTGTCCTCCCCGCTTGACGTTTTGGCAGGCAGCATATCAATTAAAGCTTCACCACAGCAAAGGATCATAAGAGCAGCCTGCCAAAATTATTTTATTTATAACGATCAGACGTGCTGACCGCCATTTATGTGAATTTCAGAACCTGTTACATATGAAGATGCTTCTGTGCAGAGGAAGTAAATAGTTTCCGCAACTTCAGAAGTTTGGCCTAAGCGGCGCATCGGCAATTGCTCAACCAGTTTTTCAGTGCCAGGGGATAAAATGGAAGTATCGATCTCGCCAGGGGCTATCGCATTGACACGAATACCATAGGGGCCAAAGTCGGAAGCCATCTCGCGGGTCAGACCTGCTAGCGCTGCCTTGGATGTGGAATAGGCAGTGCCTGCAAATGGGTGAACACGGCTACCTGCAATCGATGTCACATTGACGATAGAGCCTTTTGCTGCTTCCAGCTCTTTAAAAAGGCCACGGCCAAGCATGATTGGTGCCATAAAATTGACCTGAAAAACATCACGCCAAACTTGCATTGGTGTTTCTATTGAGTTGAGGCGACGACCACCTTCTCCTTTTGGCGAGATGCCGGCATTGTTGACCAGAGCATGTAGCTTGCTGCCGTCTGCTTCCAGGCGACGACGAATTTCAGCAATACCACGACCGATATCTTCTGCATCTGCAAGATCAATTTTGATGTGATCTTCCGGCCCCGCTGGCCAAGGGCAGTGATCCGAAAAATCCTGACGGGAGCAAGTAATAACCCGCCAGCCCGCTTTGGAAAAACGCTTAACCGTTGCATGACCAATACCACGGCTGGCACCTGTCAAAACTAGGGTTTTTCTTTCTGTCTCAGTCATTGTATTCCTCACCTTCATATACTGAATAGACTAAAACGCTCAGGAATTCGAGTGGCTTCTTGATCTGCTGCCAATATCTGATTAATTTGTCCTATCCGGAGGGCCTATGCAGAATTACATCTTAGCCATTGATCAGGGTACGACATCCAGCCGTGCTATTATTTTTAATGAAAATCGAAAGATAGTGGGTGTCGGACAGCGGGAATTTCCGCAAATATTCCCACATTCTGGATGGGTGGAGCATAATCCGGAGGAGATATGGCAAAGTGTCCTTGATACGTGCCGTGAAGCTGTGCGCAATGCGCATATTGAGGCGGGCAGTGTTTGTGCAATCGGGATTACCAATCAGCGTGAAACGGTGGTTGTCTGGGATAAAACAACAGGGCGTCCGGTTTATAATGCTATTGTTTGGCAGGACCGACGCACTGCCGCATATTGTGAGAGTTTAAAATCCAGCGGCCATGAAGCAGCGGTAACTGACAAAACTGGACTGCTTCTTGATCCATATTTTTCGGCCAGCAAAATTGCATGGATATTGGATAATGTTGCAGGGGCACGGGAAAAGGCCGAGAAATCACAATTGCTGTTTGGTACGATTGACAGCTTTTTGATTTGGCGGCTAACGGGCGGCAAAGTCCACGCAACGGATGCAACCAATGCATCGCGCACAATGCTTTATAATATTTCCAAAAATGCATGGGATGAAGAGTTGCTGGAATTGTTTGATATTCCGCGCTCCCTGCTGCCTGATGTTAAAGACTGTTCTGATAATTACGGCTATGCTGATGCTACGTTGTTAGGATCGCAGATTCCCATCACCGGCGTTGCGGGTGATCAGCATGCAGCATTGATCGGGCAAGCATGTTTTGAACCGGGAATGGTCAAGTCAACTTATGGAACTGGTTGTTTTGCATTATTGAATACAGGGCATGATCAGGTTAAGTCTGAAAACAGATTGCTCACTACTATTGCGTATCGTTTGAACGGCGAAACTTGCTATGCTTTAGAAGGCTCGATCTTCATCGCAGGTGCTGCGGTGCAATGGCTTCGGGATGGGCTTGGTATTATTGAAAATGCCAGCCAGTCGGGCAAATTAGCTGAACTGGCGGATAATGATGAAGATATTTATCTGGTACCAGCATTTGTCGGTTTGGGAGCGCCGCATTGGAATGCGGATGCGCGAGGCGCAATCTATGGCTTAACCCGTAATACGGGGCCTGCTGATTTTTGTCGTGCCGCATTGGAATCCGTTGCTTATCAGACGAATGATTTATTGCAGGCGATGTATAAGGACTGGTCATCGCAAAGCCGTTCGATATTGCGCGTTGATGGAGGCATGGTTGCATCTGATTGGACGATGCAGAGATTGGCGGACATTCTCAACACCAAAGTTGATCGTCCGGAAATAATGGAAACCACGGCAATGGGAGCGGCATGGCTTGCAGCTTCTTATATGGGAGTTTGGCCGGATAAGGCGGAGTTTGCCAAAAGCTGGGCCTTAGATACCAGATACCAGCCAAAAATGAGTGAAGCCGTGCGCGAGCGGAAGCTGTCAGGTTGGGCTAAAGCGCTTGAGCGTACCTTGCTGCCTTAAGAGCAATGCATGAAAATGGACATATCGCATTCGGCTGATGAGCTTGTGCGATATGTCTTTTTTAAAAACTCTAATTACCCAGAATAATATCAAGCAAAGTTGTGCTCTTGGATGGATTGTCGTTTGTCGGCATGTCTGTGCCGGAGGCTGAAGGTTGGATAAGTTGCTGCTGGGAAATAGGAGCATTGTTTTGCTGCTGCTGGATAACCGATGGCGGCAATGGCGCATCTGGTGCCGGAGGCCAATAGCCATCATCATCCAGTAAGGAGTTTAGATCAGGGGATAGTGGCGGCAAGGCGGGGCTGTAATCACCCATTTGTGCGTCAATGTCAGGCATATTATCGCTGCCGCCCGGAAGCACATTTTCAATGTGATAGGAGCCGGGCAATGAGGCAACAGCAACACCTTTATGGGCAGCTGTCATAAAGCTTTTCCATGCAGTCACGGGAAGGGTGGAGCCAAATACGCGTTTCATTCCGGCTCCGTCATCATTTCCGAACCAGATGCCTGTGGTGAGATTTGCCGTATAGCCAACAAACCATGCATCACGAAAATTTTGTCCGGTTCCGGTTTTTCCGGCAGCTGGCCAGCCAAATTGTGCCCGCCTTGCCGTACCGTCTTCTACAGTTCGGGCAAGCATTGCATTCATCATGCCAACTTCACGTTCTGTCAGCACACGCTCTTCTGCTATATTGTTTTTTTCATAGAGAATATCGGCGCCATCATTGGCGGTAATTTTAGTAATCAAATATGCTGGTGCGCGAAATCCGCCATTGGCAAAAGGGACATAGGCGTCGGTGAGTTCAAGCAATGAGACTTCTGATGTGCCTAGCGCCAACGAGGCATTGTTCACAAGATCAGACTGAATCCCCATACGGTGTGCTGTATCAATAACACTTTCGGGACCAACTTCCATGACGAGTTGTGCTGCAACAGAGTTGAGTGAATGGGAAAGAGCTGTAGCAAGGGTTACCGTGCCCATATATTTTCCGCTATCATTTCCAGGCGTCCATTTACCTATTTTGATCGGCGCGTCATTGCGAATAGAGTCTGGGGTCCGGCCTTGTTCAAGGGCGGTTAAAAACACAAATGGCTTGAAGGCAGAGGCTGGCTGTCTGCGGGCATCCGTGGCACGGTTAAACTGGCTGGCCGCGTAATCATAACCACCAACCATGGCACGAATGGCACCTGTTGCATCAATCGAAACTAACGCACCTTGTGCAACATTCATCTTGCTGCCGTTTTCATTAATCAGCTCACGGATCGTCTGTTCAGCCTTTTCCTCCAAATGCATATCAATTGTCGTGTGAACAGTTATATCTTCTTTTATTTCACCTACCAGCGCAGGCAACGCGCTCAAAACCTTATCGGCAACGTAGTTTTCTGCCCCTTGCCAATAGCTTGGCGCTCTGGTCATCGGCTCGCTTTCTGCAATGGCCATTTGGCGGTCATCAATCACACCTTGTTCGTACATTGCATTTAAAACAAGCTTGGCTCGCTCATTGGCTGCCTCAGGATCGCGGGCAGGTGACAGTCGTGAAGGAGCTTTAAGCAATCCTGCTAGTGTTGCCGCTTCGATCAGATTGACGTCCTTGGCTGTTTTATCAAAATAACGGCGTGACGCCGCATCAACACCATAAGCACCGGAGCCTAAATAAACCCGATTGAGATACATCTCTAAAATTTGGTCTTTTGTATATTTGTGCTCAAGCCAAAGAGCGAGCATGACTTCTTGGACTTTTCGCTCAAGTGTTTTGTCCGGCGATAGAAATAGGTTTTTGGCCAATTGCTGGGTAATCGTTGAACCGCCCTGCATCGCGCGTCCGGCAGTGAGATTGGTGACAAGAGCGCGAGTTAAACCAATCGGATCAATGCCGAAATGGGAATAAAAACGCCTGTCTTCAATAGCTACCACTGCCTGAGGTATATAGGCGGCCATATCCTGCAAGGGCACTGCTTCTCCCCCCGTCGTACCGCGATTTGCAATTAGTTCACCACTGACATCCAAAATTTTAATATTTGGCGGGCGATCAGGGATAGCCCAATCTGTGGTGGGCGGCATTTTAATGGCAAAATAAATCAGCAATCCGGCAAAAGCGATACCGCCCCATAAGCCCAATACGAGCAGCCAGTAAAAGAATTGACGCAGTCGTGCAAAAAAACCGCGTTTTTTATGTTCGGATCTTTTGCTTTTTTTATTGGGAGGGCGCTTTGGCTTATTGTTTGAGCGGGTTTGGCGAACTGCTCTTTCATCGGGAGAAACACGCATATCATCATGGGACGAGCGTTTTTGCTCACCACCAAAGCTTGGTTCAATACGTCTGTTTTTGTCGCCTCTGGAATTCATATTCGCCTTAAATCCGCTTTTGCTTCTATCATGCTCATAATCAACGTGTCTGATTTAAGCACTAGGAGTGTAATTGCGGCAGTTTAAGGGGGAGTAAAGAACAAAATAGCGGCAAATGCCGCTATTTTGTTGAAAGTTTAGTTATGGGCGAAAATATCTTGTTCCGGCCAGCCAAGCAGATCAAGCTCGGCTCTCGTTGGCAGAAAGTCGAAGCAGGCCTGTGCTTGCGCAACACGGCCTTCGCGCTCCAAACGCTTTTCTAAAATATCTTTGAGTTTGTGAAGATATAAAACATCGGAAGCTGCATATTCAAGCTGCGCCTGTGATAGTGTTTCCGCCCCCCAGTCAGAGGATTGCTGCTGCTTGGAAATGTTGACATCCAACAGCTCGTTACAAATCTCTTTCAGGCCGTGGCGGTCAGTATAAGTGCGCGTTAGTTTAGAGGCAATTTTGGTGCAGAAAACCGGCTTTGGCATCACGCCAAATGTATGCGCCAAAACTGCAAGGTCAAAGCGGCCAAAATGAAAGATCTTGGTAATTGCCGGATCCTTCAAAAGCTTGACAAGATTGGGTGCGTCAGTCTGCCCAGCTTCAATCTGTATAATATCAGCGCTGCCGTCACCTGGAGAAATTTGCACAACACATAGGCGGTCGCGATGCGGGTTAAGCCCTAGAGTTTCAGTATCAATAGCGACTGAGCTGACCTGATAATTTTCAAGATCAGGCAGGTCGTTTTTGTGAACGCGAATAGTCATACAAATTTCCGTTTGTTTGGATCGAGACACATAGGCAGAAAATATTGAGCCAATATGTGTCTCAATTTTGTTTTTAGTTTATTTTTGAGCAAGAGCGTTAAGGATGCGCGCCCATGAGCGCTGGCCTTTATGGAAGGAGGTCAGCTCGTATTTTTCATTGGGAGAATGAATACGATCATCTTCAAGTCCAAAGCCGACGAGCAGTGACTCCATCCCGAGGAATGTGTCAAAATCTCCGACAATCGGAATTGATCCGCCCATTGCAATTAAAACGGCCGGATTTTTCCATTCGTCAGAAAGCGCATTTTTGGCCTTGGTGACAATTGGGGAATCATAGGAAAGCTGAATTGCCGGGGAGCCGCCATGGGGGGTAAATTCTACACGGCAATCAGCAGGGACACGCTCTTCGACGAATTTATGAAATGCTGCACGGATTTTGTCCGGATCTTGTTTATGAACCAGACGGAACGAGATTTTTACAGACGCTTCTGCGGCAATAACGGTTTTGAAGCCTTCACCTGTATATCCGCCTGTAATGCCGTTAATTTCAGCTGTCGGGCGTGCCCATGTCAGCTCAAGGACACTACGCCCCTTTTCACCGGACGGAATGGAAAGGCCAATCGGACCAAGAAAGTTTTCCGCTGTGCGCCCAAGGCTGTCCCATGATTGCTTGATCTGCTCAGGCGTTTCTTCAACACCATCATAAAAACCAGGAATTGTAATGCGACCGGTTTCATCATGAATATCCGCAAGAATTTTGGATAAAACCAGAATAGGATTTGCCGCCGCGCCCCCAAAAAAGCCGGAATGCAGATCGCGATCGGCAGCCTTGATGGTGATTTCCTCACCAACCAGCCCACGCAAACCAACACAAATGGCCGGAGTATCGGCATCCCACATGGATGTATCACAAACTAATGCAAAATCGGCTTTGAGCTCATCCTTATTGGCCTCTAAAAACGGCTTCAGCGATGGAGAGCCGGATTCTTCCTCACCTTCAAAGAGAAGGGTAACTTTTACAGGCAATTTTCCATGGATTTTTTTATAGGCTCGGCATGCTTCAACAAAGGTCATCAGCTGGCCTTTATCATCCGATGTGCCGCGACCAGTTAAAACTTTGCGTCCATTGCCGAGATCTTTAACCGCCGGATCAAAAGGATCGTTTTCCCAAAGGTTCAACGGGTCAACAGGTTGTACGTCATAATGGCCATAAAACAGCGCATGCGGAGCATCATCGTTCGGGCCTTCATGATGGGCTACAACCATTGGATGCCCGGCAGTATCACGCACACTTGCATCAAATCCGATTGATTTGAGGTCTTCTACCAGCCACTCGGCTGCTTTTCGGCAGTCGCCTTTAAAAGCAGGATCGGTGGATATTGATTTAATACGCAGCAGCTCAAACAGACGCTCGATGCTATTATCAAGTTGATTATCGAGTTCGTTCAGAACCGGATCAAGATTTACGCTGGACATATGGCACGACCTGAATAATTGGAAAATAATGGAG
>CANQXU010000133.1 GCA_947627865.1 uncultured Paenochrobactrum sp.
AGAATAGCACAGGCTCTTCACCATCACCAGCAACATAGCGACAGATTTCCATAGCACAGCTAACTTCGATAAATTTAGGTGCATGCCAAGACATGAGACTCTCCTAATCACAACATTATAACATTGCCTGCACACGGCTTGAATAGCCAGCACAGTCAACTTTAAACAGTGTTAAGCCGTTAAGCCCCGAAAAGTCCACACAAATATTTGTTACTCTTAGAATAGTCGTTAAAAACTGCTACCTATGCCTCGTATTGGCTAAAACTCTTGCAAAAACAACACAAGGCATTTGGTAGCACTAAGTTTTCCTATGGTTTTTTCTTGTGCTCGACAGCTTTGATGATCGGCAGATGCATTTGCACAATATAGACAAGAAGTGCTGCCGACCAACTAAACATTAAGATGCCGCTCGCGGCTGCCATCGGCCCATACATGCTGGTTTTGATAGCAGGACTCAAATCCCCTAAACCAAGCGTCGTATAGTTGATCATGGCAGTATAAAATGCCTCCATATATGTTTGCGTGAAGCCAAGTTTAAAATAAACAATAGCCCAGATGCTAACGCTCATACATAATGTCAGGAAGGCCAGAATATAGAAAATACTCAAAGATAAAGTCAAAAATATAATATTATGGGTCCTCATTCTAGCGCTTATAGCCGTCAGGGATTGTTGAATGACAAGCGTAGAGAATAAATGACAAATCATTACGCAGACACTGACGAGCGATCCAATAATGAAATCGGTTAGCATGAATGCCCCCTGTTACTTTCAACATTTAATATAGATAACGAACTATTATCATAAAGTTGCAATATATAAACTTAAGCCAAATAAAATTTCATAAATTATTATAATAATATCACAGTCGTATAATTAATGCTTAATATACAAGCATTATGAACCTACCCATAAGGAAAGGTGCAATTTAAAAAATGAGATTATTTAAAGATGATGGTGGGCCCGGAGGGACTCGAACCCCCAACCAAGCGGTTATGAGCCGCTGGCTCTAACCAATTGAGCTACAGGCCCCACCCTGAAAACTCAACTAACCTAAAATTAAAGCAGTTACAAGCTGGCAATTTAATATTTTGCCCTATTGCACACATAATCTGTTCGTAAATAGCTTTGCCACACCAGTTAATAACAGGAGAGACCATGACAAATCACGCTCGCTTTAAAATAGCCGGAGCCACAGCACTACTCCTCGCTTTCACAGCAATCCCCTTATCTGTACAAGCCCAAGAGAAACCTATGTCAGGTCCAACCCCTCAAATTACAGTCTCAGGCCAAGGCAATGCCAGCATTGCACCGGATATGGCTATCCTTAGCCTCTCGGTACTGCGTGAAGCAGAAACGGCCCGCCAAGCCCTGACCGACAATAATGAAGCCATGGCAAAGATCCTTGACGCGATGAAACAGGACGGTATTGCAGAGCGTGATTTGCAAACGGGCGGCTTCTCCATCCAGCCTCGCTATATCTACCCTGATGAAAAAAACGGACTGACGCAGCCTAAAATATCAGGCTATAGTGTATCAAACACCCTTGCTGTCAAAGTCCGCGACCTCACTAAACTCGGGAACATTCTGGACCAGTCAGTGACACTTGGCGTCAATCAAGGTGGCGACATCACCTTTACCAATGACGATCCGAAATCAGCGATTACTGAGGCTCGTAAACGCGCTGTTGAAGATGCTGCATCAAAGGCTAAAACACTGACCGAAGCCGCAGGTGTGAGCGTTGGGAAAGTGCTGTCGATTAATGAAAGCAATCCTGCACCAAGCCCACGGCCAATTGCTTATGCGCGAATGGCTGCTCCGCAAGCCGCCTCAGCAGATAGTGTCCCGGTTGCAGCTGGCGAAAATACATATAATGTCAATGTAACGGTTACATTTGAGATTAATCAGGATTAACTTTTTTCGTTTATCCTTATTTACATGAAAGGCAGAGGCACAATCTCTGCCTTTTTCTTTACAGCCCAAATCAGGCTAAACGAATGGCACCGCACCCAGTTGATATGAAATATGGATTACTGAAATCTATCTTTCCATCTACGCCTCTCATAGAATAGATCAGTGGCTGACCATCAAGCGTGCACGTACTGCCGCCAGCAGCTCTAATTACGGCATCACCTGCGGCTGTATCCCACTGCATGGTGCGCCCAAAACGCGGATATATATCGGCAAGCCCTTCTGCAATTAGACAGAATTTGAGTGATGACCCGACAGAGATGCAGCCTGTCACACCATAATCCACCATCGCCTGCTCTGTTAGTGGTGTGTTATGCGAACGACTGGCCACACCAATCAGTGGTGTACCGGCAGACCTGACTTTAATTTTTTGCTCGCTGAATATATTGAAATCATTATCAATATTTTTACGCCTCGCGCCTTCCGGAGACGCTGAAAACAACACTTTTCGAGCGGGTGCATAAACAATACCTGCAATAGGATATCCGCTTTTAATCAGCCCAATATTGACTGTGTAATCATCCCTGCCCTGCAAAAACTCTTTAGTGCCATCAAGTGCATCCACCAGATAAAAATACTCACCCAGTTTTTCTGGCAATTGCCCTGCAGCAGCAGCCTCCTCCGCAACAATTGGTATATCGGGCGTTAAAATGCCGAGGTGTTTCAGGATAATTGCTTCAGCATTTTTATCTGCTGAGCAAACAGGGGTATCATCCTGTTTCACGCTTGCATTCAGTTCGCTTTCTTTCAGCCGCAATATTTCAGCTCCCGCACAGAGCGCTATCTTCTCAAGCTTTTCTATATAGCCGGACCAATCACCCGTTTGCGGTACTGACATTCTGCCACACTCCCTAAGTCACCTTGATTGATGCTTATGGAATTTATTTTGGCAATGGGCAAAGCAATTTTAACAGAACAGCTAAACTCTGCTCCGCCGAAGCTTACCTTTTTGGATTAGATAAAATTTTGTATGATGCATTGCACCAATCCGTTGCAGCATCGGCCAACATACTCAAATAAGGCCAAGAGATTGTGCTTTTACCACTGCCTGAACTTTATTCACTGCCGTTAACTTCGTCAAAATATTGCTAATATGAAAATTAACAGTACGGGTCGAAATACTCAAAATAGTGCCGACAACTTCCGCCGTTTTGCCTTCACTCGTCCAACGCAATATTTCGCGTTCGCGACCCGTTAAAGTAACGACTGGTATTCTCAATTCATTTTCAATATCAAGAAATTGATACATTGTATGGTGCAGAAAATTTCCGATAACGGTAAGTGCCGAGCGCAGCTCCTGAACTTCCTTATCTGTAACCGGATTCTCTGAGCGTAAAAATGTCAAATTTCCAAAAACATCATTAGCTGCCCAACTTGGTACAGAAATTCCCGTATTCAGATTATATTGCTTGGCCAATTGCCATATTTTTATATTTTCAGAGAAAGCTTTTTCGCACCATATGACCGGATTTACACTCTGCTTGACCTTCAAGATGAGAGGGTCTTTTTCATGATATAATTCGGCCTGATAGTTTTCAGCCCAACCGTCAGGGCAATTATTAAACAGGTAAAATCGCGACTTAGTATTTATTGCAGGTATATTGACGCTATAGATACAATATTCAAAACCATATCGTGCAGCATAATGCGTTACCGTATCGAATAAATAATCAACATCTCTTGCAGATCGAAGATCCGCGCAAATACGCTCCCATATCATTTGATATACTCCATAATTTTAATATCTATAAAATTATTGAACTTACATATATCAATCCGATATGTAGCCGCTTAGCTTTATAACAATATTATATTTCACAATGGCAATATTTTATAAAACTGACCAATTTCAACAATCATCATTATAAATATAGAAATACCCCTGATATGTTTAATATCAGGGGTATCTTAGATATATTATGATGCTTATATTTAAGCTTGTTCTTTACTATCATCCGTCGGTATGTAGTTCAAAATAGAACCAAGCCACCGTTCAACATCAGGAATAGTCATATTCTTGCGTTTTGCGTAATCCTCGACCTGATCTTTTTCTACCTTGGCAACACCAAAATAATAACTTTCCGGATGCTGAATATAAAGACCAGATACAGATGAACCCGGCCACATGGAAAAACCTTCGGTCAATTCAACACCGATACCATTACGGGCATCCAGCAGGTCAAATAATGTGGTTTTTTCTGTGTGGTCAGGCTGCGCAGGATAACCAGGCGCCGGACGGATCCCTTTATATGGCTCAGCAATCAGCTCTTCCGGTGTATAGTTTTCATCTGCTGCATAGCCCCAATATTCTTTGCGCACTCTTTCATGCATCATTTCAGCCAAAGCTTCTGCAAAACGATCAGACAGCGCCTTTACCAAAATCGATGAGTAATCATCATTCGCACGTTCAAAACGCTCAGCAATAGCCACTTCTTCAATGCCTGCTGTTACAACAAAGCCACCCAGATAATCATGTTTGCCACTTATTTCAGGCGCAACAAAATCTGACAAAGCAACATTTGGCCTATCACCACGCTTTGATAGCTGCTGACGCAATGTAAAGAATGTCGCCAATTCTTCGCGGCGGCTATCATCCTGATAGAGACGAATATCATCCCCGATAACATTTGCCGGCCAGAAACCAATGACGGCCTTAGGAGCAAACCATTTTTCATCAATAATCTTTTTCAGCATGGCCTGAGCGTCAGCCCATAGCTGGCGCGCTGCCTCACCTTGCGCCTCATCTTCCAGAATTGCCGGAAAACGACCGCGCATTTCCCATGTCTGGAAAAATGGTGTCCAGTCGATATAGCGCGCGATTTCCGCCAGATCAAAGTCACTGATAATTTTAGTACCAAGGAAAGAAGGTTTAACCGGTGCGAAAGCACCCCAATCAATTTTCAGTGCATTTTCACGCGCATTTGCAATCGGCAACCGTTTCTTCGCTGCTTCATTGCGCTCATGCGCTGCAGTCACCTTTTCATACTCACTTTGGATGCCTGCAATATAATCCGCTTTATTATCCGGTGATAGTAAATTGGACACAACACCGACTGCGCGGCTCGCATCAACGACATAGACAGTCTGCCCACGCTCATATTTCGGGTTAATTTTTACAGCAGTATGAACACGGCTGGTCGTAGCACCGCCAATCAAAAGCGGTATGTCAAAACCTTCACGTTCCATCTCGCTAGCCACATGCACCATCTCATCCAGTGACGGCGTGATCAGACCGGAAAGACCGATAATATCGACATTTTCTTCACGCGCTACTTGCAGAATTTTAGCAGCCGGGACCATAACTCCAAGATCAATAATCTCATAATTATTACAAGCCAGAACAACGCCGACGATATTTTTACCGATATCGTGCACGTCGCCCTTAACAGTCGCCATCAAGACCTTTCCGGCACTTTGACTATCAGTATTACCGCTCAGGCGCTTTTCTTCTTCCATATAGGGCAGAAGAACTGCAACAGCCTGCTTCATCACACGCGCTGATTTCACCACCTGCGGCAAGAACATTTTTCCTGAGCCGAAGAGATCACCAACAACGTTCATACCAGCCATCAAAGGGCCTTCGATCACGTGCAATGGACGCTCAGCCTGCAAACGTGCTTCTTCGGTATCTGCTTCAATATATTCGGTTATACCGTTGACCAGCGCATGAGAGATACGCTCTTCGACCGTACCCTCGCGCCAACTCAGATCTTTCTCTTTCGCTTCCTTGCCCGCCACGCCACGATAACGTTCAGCCAATTCAAGAAGACGCTCTGTTGCATCATCACGGCGGTTTAGCACCACATCTTCACAAGCATCACGCAATTCCGGATCAATCGTATCATAGACAGCAAGCTGCCCCGCATTGACGATCCCCATATCCATACCAACCTGAATGGCATGATAGAGGAATACAGCATGCATGGCTTCACGCACCGGCTCATTGCCGCGGAACGAGAATGAAAGATTGGAGACACCACCGGAAACATGCACATGCGGCAATGTTTCTATGATTTCTTTGGTCGCACCAATAAAGTCATTACCGTAATTATTATGCTCTTCAATACCGGTCGCGACTGCAAAAACATTGGGGTCAAAAATAATATCTTCTGGAGGAAAGCCCACTTGTTCGGTCAGAATTTTATAGGCTCTTGTACAAATCTCTACCTTACGCTCTTGTGTATCAGCTTGCCCGACCTCATCAAAGGCCATCACTACTACGGCTGCACCATAAGCGCGCACAAGTTTGGCATGATGAATAAAAGCTTCTTCGCCTTCCTTCATCGAAATGGAGTTCACAAGCGGCTTACCCTGAACACATTTCAGTCCGGCTTCAATCACTTCCCATTTGGAGCTGTCGATCATCACAGGAACACGGGCAATATCCGGTTCGGCAGCGATCAGGTTGAGATATTCAACCATAACCTTTTCCGAATCAATCAGCCCCTCATCCATATTGATATCGATGATCTGCGCGCCATTATTGACCTGATCACGCGCAACTTCCAAAGCTGCTGCAAAATCATTTTCTTTAATGAGCTTACGAAAACGGGCAGAACCGGTAATATTGGTGCGCTCGCCCACATTGACGAAAGGAATATCTTTGGTCAGCGTGAACGGCTCAAGGCCGGACAAACGCATTAGAGGCTGAAGCTTAACCGGCTTGCGCGGCTCGTATTTTTGAACAGCTTCCGCTATCGCAGTTATATGCTCAGGCGTCGAGCCACAGCACCCGCCCACCACATTCACGAGCCCTTCACGGGCAAAATCTTCCATTTGAGCAGCCATAGTTTCCGCGCTCTCGTCATAGAGCCCGAACTCATTTGGCAAGCCGGCATTGGGATAAGCGCAGGTAAAGGTATCAGCTACTGAGGCTATTTCCGCCAGATGCGCGCGCATTGCATTCGCACCAAGTGCACAGTTCAAACCGAAGGTAAAAGGCTTGGCATGGCGCAATGAATACCAGAAAGCCGTTGGTGTCTGGCCGGATAAAGTGCGTCCAGACAAATCTGTGATCGTTCCCGAAATCATCATTGGAAGCCGGATCGATTTTTCAAGAAACACTTCCTCGGCCGCGAAAATTGCCGCCTTGGCATTTAGTGTATCAAAGATTGTCTCGATCAGAATGATATCCGAGCCACCATCTATCAAACCACGCAGCTGCTCTGCATAAGCTATGCGAAGATCATCAAAGGTTACTGCGCGATAGCCCGGATTATTGACATCCGGTGAGAGTGAAGCTGTCCGGTTGGTCGGTCCTAAAGCGCCTGCCACGAAACGGCGACGACCATCCTCGGCTTGCGCACGCAATGCAGCACGGCGCGCCAAGCGTGCACCATCACGGTTGAGATCATAGACCATATCCTCCATGCCATAATCGGCCTGAGCAATAGAGGTGGAAGAAAATGTATTGGTTTCAATAATATCTGCGCCAGCAATAGCATAATTATAATGGATTTTTTCAATCTCGGCTGGCTGCGTCAAGGTCAGAAGGTCGTTATTGCCTTGTAGCAAACATTCGCAAGATGCAAAGCGCTCGCCGCGGAAATGCTCTTCATGGAAACCAAGTCCCTGAATCTGCGTTCCCATTGCGCCGTCGAGTATCAGAATACGCTCACGTGCAGCTTTGGTTAAAGCTGCCAGAATCTCTGCTCCGTCTTTTGCTGCGATTTTTTCGCCAAACAGATCATCAAAAGCCGATGCCATAATTTTATCCTCATACTCACAGGCAAAGCCCGTGCTTTACAATCCGCATTAATCGACTTAATGACATAAGGATATCTTTATGTCAAGACATTCAACCCTTTATCAGCCGAGAAGTAAAAATGGTAAAATATAATAAATTCATATGGTTACATAGTAATGGCACGTATTGCTTATTATATTCTCATCAATAATACTGACAAATAAAATACAAAAAGCCCCGATTAAATCAGGGCTTTCACGTAGACATCCAAATGAGTGACAGATTGACCTTAATATCAGGTAACATAAGCGCCAATAGACGCTCCCACCAAGCCAATGGCTATCGCCAATAACAAGCCATAAATGC
>CANQXU010000134.1 GCA_947627865.1 uncultured Paenochrobactrum sp.
GCCGTGCTGTGCTAGTCCAGCTAAGACGCGCAAGCCAGTGATAGTAGGTAGGTGCTGACGCATTCCAGAATTTTTCCTGTATTCCTTTTTGGACTACTCTTGCGGAAATTAATTCAATTGTCCAGTTATGTCTATCTGCGATACTCCCAGCTTGGGAGAATAATATGAATAAATCTGTAAGACTTTGGGGCGCTCGCTTCCGCTCACCACCAGCCGAAGCGCTGATGCGATTGTCCAGCGCTCCGCAAAATCATTTTCGGTTAGCTCCGGAAGATTTGCGTTCTTCAATGTCTCATGCGCGCGAATTGGAACGCGCTGGTATATTGAGTGCGGATGAGACAAAAGATATTATTGATGCACTCCAAGCAATCCATTCCGATTTTGTCGCCGGCACCTTGATAACCTCATTCGATGATGAAGATGTTCATACATTTTTGGAACGTATCCTAACCGAGCGCATTGGTGCATTGGGCGGGAAATTACGTGCCGGTCGATCCCGTAATGATCAGGCAGCGAACAATCTTAAGCTTTATTTGCGCCGTATTGCATGCGAATTGACGGAAAATATATTGGAGCTGCAAGATGCATTGATTGCGCAGGCCAGAGAGCATCATGATACATTAACAACTGGTTTTACGCATCTGCAACCAGCACAGCCTGTTACATTTGGTCATCAATTACTGGCACATGCACAAGGTCTGTCGCGTGATATAGAGCGATTGCAAGATTGGTATAAGCGCTCTGGACGTTCGCCACTAGGTGCTGCTGCCTTGGCAGGCTCTGCTATTGCACGCCATCCTGAATTGTCAGCCAAGGAGCTTGGCTATGATGGTCCGTGTGAAAATTCAATTGATGCGGTGGGTAGCCGTGATCACGTGGCAGAATTTTTATTTGTGGCTGCGATGCTAGGGGTCACACTCTCGCGTCTGGCAGAAGAAGTTTTTCTGTGGTCTTCCAAGCAATTTAGCTGGGTTGAGCTTAATGATAGTTACACAACTGGCTCATCTATCATGCCGCAAAAGAAAAACGCAGATATTGCCGAACTAACACGTGGTCGTGCTGCACGTTTAATCGCAACCCAAAATGCAATGCTTATTGCGCTGAAAGGCTTGCCATTCGCCTATAATCGTGATTTGGCGGAAGATAAATGGGCGTGCTTTGAAGCTGTGGATACGTTGGAATTAGTGCTACCAGCAATGGCTGGGATGATAGCGACCATGGAAGTAAACAAGGCAAGACTTCGGGAGCAATCTATCGAAGGTTTTACCCTTGCAACAGAAGTTGCCGATTGGCTGTCGGAACAGGGTATTCCATTTAGTGAAGCCCATGAAATAACGGGCGCTTTGGTACGTTATTGTGAGGAAAAAGCAATCGGCCTGGAAAATCTTGAAAAAGATGATCTGGTTGTTGTTGATGCTCGCTTGCAGCCGGATGTTCTTAAGCGTCTTTCGGCTGAAGCTGCCGTAGCGGCAAGAAGCGGCTATGGGGGCAGTGCACCGCAACGTGTGCTTGAACAAATTGATCGGCTTGAAAAACTGGTGCAGGTACAGCGCGACTGGGCGAGACAGGCTTGATTGGTTTATTAACGAATACTTGGGAACAAAGTACAATCTGATTAATACATTGAAGCTAAGACTTTGTTTTTAATCAGATTGTTACTCGATTTATCTAGTTGTCGGGTTTGAGTTCTAAACATCGAAGGGTCATAAAATTATGACTGATAATGTCTATCAGATTAGTCACTTGGTCCATGTGCCACGCCGTCATTATGGGCGAATGATAACGGCTGCTTTGGTGCTTGTGGCGCTTGCGTCCATCATTCATGCATTTGCTGTCGGGCAGATTGAATGGGATTATGTAGGTGAGTTTCTCACCGTGCCAGCAATTATGAAGGGACTGATCAATACCATTATCATGTCCATTTTGGCTATGGCTTTAGGTATTACTCTGGGTGTTCTTTTCGCTGTTATGCGCTTGTCGGATAATCCGGTTCTATCTTATGTTTCTATCGGCTATATTTGGTTTTTCCGTGCTGTTCCGGCGATCTTGCAGCTTTTGCTATGGTTCAACTTGGCACTAGTCTTCCCAACGATCAGTATTCCAGGTGTTTTTTCGGTTCAAACCGTAGATATCATGACGCCTTTTGTTGCTACTCTTCTTGGGCTAGGAATTCAGCAGGGTGCTTTTACTGCCGAAGTAGTTCGTGCAGGTCTTCTATCGGTTGATAAAGGGCAATATGAGGCTGCGCAGACAATTGGCATGACACGCATTAAATTGCTGCGTCGGATTATCATGCCACAAGCCATGCGTGTGATCGTTCCGCCAGTTGGTAACGAATTTATTGGTATGGTTAAGCTAACTTCACTGGCGAGTGTTATTCAATATGCAGAAATTCTGCATAGCGCACAAAATATCTACTATGCTAATTCGCGCGTTGTGGAACTGCTGATTGTTGCAGCATTCTGGTACCTCATTGTGGTCACCATTCTCAGTTTGATACAAGGTCGAATTGAGAAATATTTCTCCAAAGGCGTCTTGCCTTCCGGCGAGACAAAATAGGAGAGATCATATGACAAACGCACTTAAATCTACGACTGAGCTTAATAATGTTCAGGCTGAATCTCCTTTGGTTGTTGCAGCCGATGTTCGTAAGAGGTTCGGCACTCTAGAGGTGCTGAAGGGCATCAATGTACAGATCCAAAAAGGTGAGGTTCTCTGCGTTATTGGGCCTTCTGGATCCGGTAAAAGTACATTTTTGCGATGCATCAATCAGCTTGAGCAGATAGATGGTGGAGCAATATGGGTCGATAACGAGCTGATAGGCTACCGTCGGGAAGGCAATTATCTGCATGAACTGACGGATGCTGAAATTGCACGTCAGCGCCGTACTATCGGTATGGTGTTTCAGCGGTTTAACCTATTTCCACATTTGACTGTCACTGAAAACATCACCGAAGGTCCAGTATATGTTTTGGGTCAAAAGGCTGATGAGGCTAGAAAACAGGCACATGAATTATTAGAGCGTGTCGGCCTTTATGATAAGCGGGACGCTTATCCGGCGCAATTGTCGGGTGGGCAACAACAGCGCGTTGCCATTGCCCGTGCTTTGGCAATGAAACCCACTTTATTATTGTTTGATGAGCCAACTTCTGCATTAGATCCTGAACTTGTCGGCGAAGTGCTGCGTGTCATGAGTGATCTGGCTAAAAGCGGCATGACGATGGTTGTTGTTACACATGAGTTGGGTTTTGCCAGTGAGGTTGCAGATCGCGTTGCCTTTATGGATCAGGGAGAACTCATCGAAATTGGCACGCCTGAACAAGTGCTCTCTGATCCACAGCATCCACGCACGCAAAACTTTATCAAAGCCGTGCATAAGAAATAACCAATTGAAATTAAAACAGGGGAAAGCAAATGAAGCTTAATAAAATTGTATTGTCCGCATTGGCTATCGCTGCCGCAGGAAGCACAGCTTTGGCACAAGATTTGCCGGAGCGTATTACTGCCAAGAATGAGCTGACCATTGCAGTCGTGCCGAACTATCCACCGCTAGAGTTTAAAGATCCAAAAACAGCAACATTGACCGGTCTTGACATTGATCTTGGCAATGCTCTTGGAAAAAAACTGGGCGTTGCAGTGAAGTGGGAAGAAATCAGCTTTGAACAGCTGGTCAGTGCATTGAATACCGGCCGTGCAGATATGATTATCAGTGGCATGAGTGACTTGCCAGGCCGCCGCGAAACTCTCGATTTTATTGATTATCTTGCATCTGGTGCCCAGTTCTACACTGGTGCTGATCGTCAAGATATTTATAAAACACCAGAAGATCTTTGCGGCAAAACCGTTGGCGCCAGCCGTCGTACATCTTTCCCGAGTGAAATGGAAAAGTGGAGCAAAGAAGTTTGCGAGAAAAACGGTAAGCCAGCTCTTAAAATTGTTGGCACCGAAGGTTCCGCGGATGCTCGTACTCAGCTACGTCAAAAACGCCTTGATGCGGCCGTTCAGGGAAGTGAAACCCTGCCTTATCTGATGAACATGGAGCCTGGTACGTTTCACATTATTGGTGAGCCTTTCACAACAGTCCACCAAGGTATTGCCGTTAGAAAAGATGATAATCAACTAAGAGATGCTTTGGCGCAGGCGATGAAGGGCATTATGGAAGATGGTTCCTATGATGAAGTTCTCAATAAATGGGAGCTGCAGTCGGCTGGTTTGAAAGAAGTGATGATCAACGAACAGCCAGTTCAGGCTCAGTAATCATACTTCTAAACTGATCTTGCGGAGTGGTTCTTGTTTGAAAAGGCCATTCCGCAAATGACAGTCAGATATTTAGCATGAATGATGATGTTTTAACAGAACGTTGGTTTAGACCACGTACTGGCAGAAAAAGCTCGTCCTTGATCTGCATGGAGCAAGCGGAATTGCCATACTTGATGGAGAACTGATGCGTAATATGCGTCACTCTAGTGTGGCCGAAGATAGTTATTACAGGGGTATGTATCTTCATTTTGGAGTGATCGCTTCAGCACATATTTGAGTATGGCGATGTCTGGTTGGCGACAGGTAATCAGATTGTAGCTTGGAAGAGAAGTCAGAGGTTTCTCTAGAAGTAAAACATCCCATTATCGTTTCGAAGATTATTAAGAAAGTTGTTGTCATGACTGAACATCCATCTCTTGTACTTGCGCGCCATGTGGCAGGTATGCGCTTTGATCGATTTCCGTCCGCAACGGTTCAAAAAGCAAAAATCCATATTCTGGATACGCTAGGTGCTGCTATTGCAGGTGTTGCCTCACAGGAAACGCAAACAGTGCTGCGTGCATTTAATCTAACGGCTAATACTGGCACGGCAGAAGTGTGGGGCAGTGGTTTGAAACTTGATAGCCGTAGCGCCAGCTTTATTAATGGTGTTTCGGCACATGCTTTCGAGTTGGATGATAGTGGTGGATGCGATCACTCGGGTGCTGTTGTTTTACCTGCGGCTTTCGCCGCTTTAAGCGATATATCCGCCCCGGTAAATGGCCAAAAATTTTTAACCGCAATTCTTGCTGGTTATGAAGTAGGACGCCGTGTTTTGGAAGCATGTGGTGGTTATTCACCGCATAACGAGTTGGGCTGGCATTCGACAGGAACGTGTGGTGTCTTTGGTGCTGCGGCTGCTGCTGGTGTCTTGTTTGATTTTGATGCAGAAGAACATGCCTCTGCGCTGGGTATCGCCTGTTCTTATGCGGGTGGTACTTGGGCTTTTATTCATGATGGCAGTCAGACCAAGAAACTCCATGCTGGACGGGCAGCCGAAGGCGGGTTGATCGCTGCGAAATTAACGTCTGCAGGTTTTGAAGGCCCCATATCAGTTCTTGACGAAAATGGATGGGGTAACTTCTTCACGACATTTGATCGTGAAGCTCAATATGCAAGTCTTTTGAATGTTGATTTTGGCACATTCTGGCGGGTTAACCGTTGCTCTATCAAGCCTTATGCTACATGTCGTGGTACGCATTCGGCTATCGATGTTATTGAAAAACTATTGATCGATTATGGTGTTGTCGCAAACGACATTGCTCGTATTGATGTGATGATGAGTGAGTTTCAAGCAGGTATGTGCGGCGGGCTTGAGATTGAAAGCCGAGCCGATGCCCAGATGAGCTTGCCTTATGCTGTAGCCGCTCGGTTGGTTTATGGCAAAGTTTCACTGGATGAGCTGGAAGAAACAGCTTGGTCTTCACCAGTTGTTGCAAGCTGGTTGTCTCTTATGCATGTGCATATTGATGAAACAATGGATTCAGATGCCGAGCCGTTGCTTAAAGTAAGCTTGAAGAACGGCACAGTCTACAATGAAACTGTTCCTTTTCCATTAGGGGGAATGAATAATCCTATGAGTGATGACGCTGTCATAGCTAAATTTATGGGATTGGCGGCTCGTGTTTTGCCACAGGCACGATGCATCGAAATTCGCGATTATGTGATGAGCCTTGAAACAGCAGACGATGTTTCACGGCTCGCAAAACTTATCGCGGCACCTTCAAGCGACTGATACTTGCTGATATCTGAAAGAAAACTAATGAAAATTCGATACGCATCCCGCATGGAAGGTATCAAACCTTCTGCCATCCGTAGCTTGAACACAAATCCTAAAATGATATTCTTTGGAGGCGGTTATCCTGATCCTGATGTTTTTCCGGTTACTGCACTGGAGCAGGCTTTTGCAAAAGTGATTGCCACGTCAGGTAAAGAAGCATTGCAATATTCGGCATCAATCGGGTTGCCAAAATTGCGGAAGCAGATTGCAGAGCGGATGAAGCGTGAGCATGTGGAGTGTGCGCAGGATAATATTTTAATCTTGCAAGGTGCGCAGCAGGGGCTCGATCTCGTAGCGAGATTATTCATTAACAAAGGTGATACAATTATCACTGAAGCACCGACCTTCTTGGGCGCACTGGGAGCTTTTGCAGCCTGTGAACCCAATTATGAAACTGTGCAAGTTGATGAGAATGGCTTAAATACTGACGCATTGGAGGCTTTGCTGCAGCAAAAGCCTGATGCTAAACTTCTTTATACGATACCGGACTATCATAATCCAACCGGCGTTACGATGAGCCTTGAAAGACGCAAGGCACTAATCGATATCGCCAACCGTTATGATCTCATCATTATTGAGGATACGCCTTATCGCGAAGTGTATTTTGATGCACCTCCACCTTTACCTCTTAAAAGTTTGGATACAGAAAATCGCGTTATATATCTCGGCAGTTTTTCCAAAATTTTGTCACCAGGACTACGTCTTGGGTGGGCAGTTGCTTCACAAGAGCTAATTGAGAAGCTGACATTACTTAAATTGGGTGCAGATACACAATGCAGCACATTGAATATGGCCGCAGTTTCATGTCTGCTTGAGGATTATGATTTAGACGCTCATATTATACGCACACGCGCGCATTATAAAAAGCGCAAAGATAAAATGCTTGACGCAATGCGCACTGAATTGCCGCAGGATATCCGCTTTACTGATCCATCGGGTGGATTGTTTACTTGGATGACCTTTCCTGAAGACTTTGATTCACGTAAGTTTTTGCTTGAATGCGCTATTCCGGAGTTTGAAGTTGGTTATGTTCCGGGGGAAGCTTTTTATGCAAAAACACCGGAAATCAACCATGCTCGTATTAGCTTTTCAACCGTTGCAGATAACTTGCTTGAGACCGGAGTTCTGCGACTAGCTAACGCATTGAGACATTATAAAAACCGTTGATTTTTTAAGAAACATAAAGCAGTAATCCACGCTCATGGCAGGGTGATGCACTGCTTTATGGCGATCTGAAAATCTATCAATATAGATATTTATTGTGGCATATCATGGGTATGTCCGAGGTAGCAAAATGCCGGTTTACGAACTTGCGGCTTTGGGCTCGGCAATTTGCTGGGCATTGACAGGATTGATCTCTGCCGGTCCTGCTGGACATTTAGGGGCACCGACCTTTAATCTCTATCGTCAGGTATTTGTGACCTGCCTGCTTGCTGTTTATGTACTTACAAGTGGCACATGGGAGCAATTAAACGGGTCTAATATTGGCCCACTCATTCTTTCTGGTTTTATCGGAATTTTCCTTGGTGATACGATATTATTTATAGCATTAAATCGCTTGGGACCACGCCGAGCAGGCATTCTTTTTGCGATGAATGCGCCTATTGCGGCTTTGCTTGGCTGGTTGGTGTTGAACGAGGATTTGACTGCGCGCACGGTACTTGGAATAGCGATCACGATTGCTGGTGTATGTCTTGCAATTTTCTTTGGTAAAAGACGTGATCAAAAACATCCATGGGAGAGTATTAAGGGCAGTTTATGGGTTGGTGTCGCGCTTGGTATGCTGGCAGCACTTGGGCAAGCCGTTGGATCTATAGTTGTCCGTCCGGTGATGGAAACAGGCATAGACCCGTTTGTTGGTTCAATGATGCGCGTTGGAATAGCTGCGGCTTGTTTGAGTGTGCTGGCACAGCTGCCCGT
>CANQXU010000135.1 GCA_947627865.1 uncultured Paenochrobactrum sp.
GCTTCTTCCAAAGCACGGCGACGAGCATCCATCTCGTTACGTGACAATGAATTCAACATATTCGGATTGCGATCCTGCCCACGATTACGCTGATTGCCACGCTGCTGGTTACCTTGAGACCGGTTCTGCTGGTTATTGGCACCCTGTCTGGCACCACCGCGAGGTGCTTGCGCCTGCTGTGACTGATTGTTGCGCGCTGCTGGCTGTGCCGGCTTAGCTTCAGCCTTGGGAGCAGCTGGCTTGGCGGCCACTGGCGCAGGCGCTGCCACTGGTGCAGGCTTTACAGCCGGTGCTTCAGTTTTAGCAACAGCTTCAACTTTAGGTGCACCAGTTACAGGAGCAGCAGGAGTTGCCGCTACAGCTGGCTTGACTGCTGGCTTAGGCGCTGCGGGTGCCGCTGGCTGTGCAGCTGTAGCAGCCGGCGCTGCGGCCTCTGCTGCCGGCTTCTCATCAGGCCGTGTAAATTTGCGTTTCTTAGTTTCAACAACGACAGCCTTTGTGCGGCCGTGGCTGAAATTCTGGCGCACTGTGCTCTGCTCAACGCTAGGCCGTTTCAAGGTCAGCGTTTTTTTAGTATCGACGCTCAGCGTCTTATCGTCGTTGGATTTGCTGTCGCTCATTCTGTTTCCGTTTCCCTGACGGCTCTTAGCCGTTTATCTTGCCGAATTCTCTGCGCTTTAACTGCGATATTGCTGCAATATGTGCGCCCGCTTTACGAATCCGGCCGCCGCCTTTCCATCAAGTACGGCAGCATGTACCACATTTCCGCCCCCGAATGCCAAATCCATTTCCTCAATACTAAAAAGAGAGAAAGAGGGAATTTCGGGTCCATCTAAATGCACAACCGCGCGTCTGGCCTGATCTAGCTTTCTAACGCCATCAGGCGCTGCATCCGTCGCATGCAAAACAAGTGCTGCTTTGCCCGAGCGAATTGCGGCATCCACCTTTGCTGATCCTGAAACGACAGCACCAGACTTTCTCGCAAGAGCTAAACTTCCCAGTGCAGATCTCGTCAACAACTGGTCTACCAGTGCGCCAAGATCTTCCTGAGCATTTACGCTCTGTTTAAATCCACGCGCAAACAATTTGCGCTTTACTGCTTCATCAACGTGCTGCCGTTTTGCCAATATCCAGCAACCACGCCCTGGAAGATCACGCTTTAAATCCGGAACCACAATATCATCGGGTCCTAAAACAAAGCGTATCATCTCATCAACAGAACCGCTTTCACGCGTTACAATGCAGGTCCTGTCATTCATTATCAGCCCCTACAGAGCGAATTCCACTTTTGCAAGACCCGTTTTACAAACTCAGGTCTATTATATAGGAACCCGCCCCTAAAAGTTAAATAGCATCATGCCAAATCTATTTTCAGCGAAAATAACTGTATGAGGCTCTCTTGTTGATCAAGAAACAGCCTCATAGTTTATCAGATATTATTCTTCTGAGGCGATTTCGGCGTCCTCATCGACTTCCACTTCAACCTCAGTGGAAATCATTTCTTCTTCAGTAATCCATCCGCAGATCAATCGTGCTTGAAGGATCATCCGTTCAGCTTCTACACGTGACAGCTCGAAAGCAGACAGAATGCCTTTATGCATAATTGTCTCATTTTCTTTACGTTCACGCCAGCCAACAAGATCGTCCACTGCATATCCGGCAAAGTCTTCAAGCGTTTTCACACCATCTTCACCAACAGCAACCATAATAGCGGTTGTCATGCCATCCAGTTCACGCAGCTGATCTTCTACGCCAAGCTCTTTGCGACGATCATTTTGCTCTGTTTCCAAACGCTCCAGATATTCACGGGCACGTTCTTGAATTTCAGTAGCAGTATCTTCGTCGAAGCCGTCAATTGTAGAGATCTCGTCAGCTTCAACATAAGCCAATTCTTCAACAGAAGCAAAACCTTCTGATGCCAGAACCTGACCAACCATTTCATCAACGTTCAACGCATCCATGAACAGACCTGAACGCTCAACGAATTCCTTCTGACGACGCTCTGACTCTTCATGTTCAGTCATGATATCGATATCCCAACCGGTGAGCTGGGAGGCAAGGCGCACATTCTGACCACGACGACCAATTGCCAATGACAACTGATCATCAGGAACAACAACTTCAATACGCTCTGCATCTTCATCCAGAACAACCTTCGCCACTTCGGCAGGCTGAAGTGAATTCACGATAAATGAAGCTGCATCAGGCGACCAAGGGATAATGTCGATCTTTTCGCCCTGTAGCTCGCCAACAACCGCTTGAACACGGGAGCCGCGCATACCCACACAAGCGCCGACAGGATCGATTGTAGAATCGCGTGAAAGCACTGCGATTTTTGCACGCGAACCCGGGTCACGAGCAACGGATTTAATCTCGATAATGCCGTCGTAGATTTCCGGCACTTCCATGGTAAATAATTTTGCCATGAATTGCGGATGTGTACGTGACAAGAAAATCTGCGGACCACGCTGTTCACGACGAACATCATAGACAAAAGCACGGATACGATCGCCATAACGGAACGATTCACGCGGGATCAATTCATCACGACGAACAATCGCTTCACCGCGACCAAGATCAACGATCACATTACCGTATTCTACGCGCTTAACAGTACCGTTGATGATTTCACCAATACGATCTTTAAACTCATCAAACTGGCGATCACGCTCGGCTTCACGAACTTTTTGTACGATAACCTGCTTTGCGGATTGAGCAGCGATACGGCCAAAATCCATTGGCGGAAGTTGGTCAAACAGATATTCGCCAATTTCTGCGTCCGGCTTACGGTCACGTGCAGAGATCAGATCAATCTGTGTGTTATAATCTTCGACCACATCGACAACCTGCAACAAGCGCTGCAACTTGATCTCGCCGGACTTGGAATTAATATCGGCGCGAATATTGGTTTCCTGCCCATAACGCGAACGCGCGGCTTTTTGGATAGCATCGGCCATTGCCGCGATTACGATTTCGCGGTCGATAGACTTCTCGCGAGCAACTGCATCAGCGATTTGCAGAAGTTCGAGCCTGTTTGCACTGACTGCCATTAGTCTCTCCTTGGTGCCACACCCGCTATTTTCCTCATGGGCGGACGTTAATTTTAATTCTGCGCTTCATCCGAAGGTGATGTAGCTTCTTCATCAATATCACCGTCCAGATTATCATCCGGAATACGACCCAGACGTGCGGCTTTATCTTTACGCAAAGCATCACGAATCAGATCATCGGTCAAAATCAGACGAGCATCAGAAATAATTTCAAATGGGATATGAGCTACCGGCTCACTACCATAGCTAACTTGATCAGCCTCTATGGTAATCCCTTCAGCATTAGCAGCCACTAAGCGGCCACGGAATTTTTTACGCCCATCATGCTGCTGCGATGTTTCAATACGCGCCAGATGCCCGCACCAGTCGGAAAAGTCAGACTTGCGAACCAGAGGACGATCGATTCCCGGTGAAGAAACCTCAAGATGGTATTTACCACTAATTGGGTCTTCAACATCAAGAACCGGAGAAATAGTGCGACTGACCAGCTCACAATCCTCAACGGTCATTGTACCATCGAAGCGCTCGGTCATAATTTGCAAAGTTCCACCATTCATACCGCTCATGCGAACGCGAACCAGACGGAAACCCATGGAATTCAACACAGGCTCAATGATAGACGCAATTTTTGCATCAACACCAACCTCATGAATAATACGATCATTATCCACGCTGCCAGTCGCATCGGTATCAATATCTGTAAGCTGATCTGTATGAGTGTTTTCAGTCAAGCTGATGGTCCTTTTCATTTCTGCATTTGCAGCTGATCAAACAAAAAAGAGCGGGACCGTGTGGACCCACTCTTGTTCCATCGACCAAGAATTTGAACCAGATATACTGCAAAACGACGGTGCTTTCAAGACACTATCTTTTTTGCCTCCTATATCGGCCTTTTCAACTCAGCGGCGTATGAATGTGAGATAAGCAGCGCGACGTCCTTCACGGAAAGCCTTCGCTTCATATCGGGTACCAGGCCAAGCATCATATGGTGTATGCCAATCCTGACTACTTTCTGCCTTCCACTCGAAAGAATCATGCCTGCGGCAGTGCTGTAGCGTCCAGTTCACATAAGAATCAATGTCTGATGCAAAGCGGAAAAGAGCACCAGGCTTCAAAACGCGGGCAAAACGATCAAGGTTTTTATCGCTGACAAAACGACGTTTCCAATGACGTTTCTTATGCCAAGGATCGGGATAGAACAGATCAATGCCATCCAGCGATGCATCCGGCAACCAGTCGAGCACTTCGGTTGCATCATCATCATAGAGGCGCAAATTTTTCAGTGGCGATTCGTTCAAGGAAGCCAACATCTTCGCCATGCCATTGATAAATGGCTCAACTCCGATGAAGCCTGAATCTGGAAAGCGTCCTGCTTCATGATGAAGATGCTCACCACCGCCAAAGCCAATTTCCATACGCACTTTATCGACAGGGATTGGGAAAAGAGCCTTAAGGTCCGCAGGCGCCGGTTCTTGAAGGTTCAACTTCAATTGCGGCAACAAATCCTCCCGCAACTCTTTTTGCAAAGGGCGTAAGGGCTTACCATGACGGCGACCGAAGAATGCTTCAGTCGCCCGTGTTGGATGTTGTTCACTTGACATATTCAATCCGGCAATATGTGGGATCAGGCAGATAATTCTGCCTTAATCGCCTTTGTAAGATCGGTTTTTTCCCAGGAGAAAGAACCATCGCGACCTGGTTTACGTCCAAAATGGCCGTATGCTGCGGTCTTTGCATAAATTGGTTTATTCAGATCAAGATGCTTGCGAATACCGGTTGGAGACAGATCCATAACCTTGCGCAATGCATCCTCAAGCTTATCTTCGTCTACTTTGCCTGTACCATGCAAATCGACATACACAGACAATGGCTGAGCAACGCCAATGGCATAAGACAACTGAATGGTGCAGCGATCAGCAAGATCAGCCGCAACAACGTTCTTAGCAAGATAACGTGCGGCATAAGCTGCCGAGCGATCGACCTTGGTTGTATCTTTACCTGAAAACGCACCACCACCATGCGGGGCAGCACCGCCATAAGTATCAACAATAATCTTACGGCCAGTCAGTCCTGCATCGCCGTCCGGGCCACCAATAACAAACTTGCCCGTTGGATTAATATACCAGTTGCAATCTGCGGCAATCGGCAAACCTTCAAGCGCTTCACGGATATAAGGCTCGACAACACTGCGAACTTTATTCGAATCCCAGCTATCATCCAGATGCTGCGTTGAAAGCACGATCTGGGTGACTTCTTTTGGCTCACCGTTTTCATAACGCACGGTTACCTGACTTTTCGCATCAGGGCCCAGTTTGGCAGCGTCGCCTTCACCTTTATGACGTGCTTCTGAAATTAGCTCGAGAATTTTATGTGCATAATATATAGGAGCTGGCATCAGTTCCGGTGTTTCCCGGCAGGCATAGCCAAACATAATACCCTGATCGCCAGCACCTTCCTCACCTTGGCGGTCAGCAGCATTATCTACACCTTGTGCAATATCTGCTGACTGCGGATGAACAAGAACATCAATTTTAACATTTTTCCAATGGAAGCCATCCTGCTCATAGCCGATTTCACGGATAGCTTTACGTGCCGCCGAGCGAAAGCGCACAGGATTAACCACCGCTTTACCGCGTGCATCGGTCACAACATTGCCGTCTTTATCTTTTTTCAAAAAAGTATCCGGCACACGCACTTCACCAGCAATAACGACACGATTGGTCGTGGCAAGTGCCTCACAAGCGATACGAACAGACCAGGGGTCAACGCCCGTGCGGCGCGCCTCCTTGTAGATCATATCGACGATTTCATCAGAAATGCGATCGCAAACCTTGTCCGGATGTCCTTCAGACACTGATTCGCTGGTAAAAAGATAAGAACTGCGTGACACGGGAAACCCCTCTAGAAAGACCTGAACCTAATACCATCAGGCAAACACAGTGAAAAGCTCGCCCTCGTGATCCGAAAGCGAGCTATCTGTGTTTGCCAAGATAGGCACCAAGCGTCAATGCTTAATGTTACAACTTGCAGCGACTAACCATTTTTTTGCATGAAAAGTGACTTATTCCTCATCGGAGAGGGATTTCACCAGATCAATAATTTTGCGGCGCACCTTCGGGTCGGAAATTTTAGTAAAAGCCCGTGTCAGCTGTACGCCCTCATTAGAATTTAAAAAATCGACAACATAAGTTGCTTCATTATCCTCAGCAAATCCAACATTGCCACTTGAATTGGGAGCATCTTCAAAGAAGAAAGAAACAGGCACCGTCAAAGCTGAAGAAATGGCCTGCAAGCGACTTGCTCCAACACGGTTAGTGCCCTTTTCATATTTTTGTATCTGCTGAAAAGTTATCCCTAAGCTTTCGCCTAGCTTTTCCTGACTGAGGCCCAACATATTTCGTCGCAACCTAATGCGCCCACCAACATGGATGTCTATAGGATTGGGCTTTTTCTTATTCTCAATCATCAAGCTACTTCTCCTCGCACAAGCGAGTTTTCTATGCCCTTATGAAGGGCAAGGATTACATTACAAGTCCCGCAGGTGAGACATTCATTGGGGGATACGGAACCTGCACAGTCTATTAAAATCCTGCACGTTATTCTATAGTTATAATAGTTAAATTGAATTCATTTTATACACTCTTCTTATTATTCCGACACAATATGACAGCTGCGAGCAGTAAAATAAGAATTACACCGCTTTCGCGTCCTCCTGCACTCTTTCCCAATAAAAGCGCACGCTTAGGCGGGATAGCCGTATCCAAAACTCCAATCTCGTTTAGCTTCAAATGGGAAATGATTCGTCCGTACGAATCAACAACCGCCGATATCCCATTATTGGCTGCACGAATCATAGGCATCCCTTGTTCAACAGCCCGCAATTGTGCCTGTCTCATATGCTGATAAGGCCCGGGCGTATTTCCATACCACGCGTCATTTGTAACATTGACCATCACAGATGCCTGTTTGCCTCGATACTCCAACTCATCGGGGAAAATTGCCTCATAACAAATCAGCGGCAGAACGGATAATTCCTTCATCTCATCCGCGGATGTTATTGTTAAAGAATGACGATATTGACCTGCCGTAAAACCTCCGGGCATCTCCGCGATTTCTTGCAATCCCACACTGCGCAAAAGACCTTCAAGGGGCAGATATTCACCAAAAGGCACCAGATGGACTTTATCAAAACTATCAGTAATCTGGCCCAGATCGTTAATCACTGTGATTGAATTGTAATAACGCAAGCTGCCTGTTTGAGAATCTTTTTCTTCACGTACAACTCCGGCCAATAATGTCTGCCCAGGTTGTAATGCCTGATCAATACGCGCCAAAACTTCCGGATTTTGACTCAAAATATAAGGAACCGATGTTTCCGGCCAAATGACATAATCCGGCGTTCCGTTGTTACCAAGCGCGGGCGCTTCAGTCATAGTGATATAGGTCTCAAAAATATTGCGCCTTTCGTATTGATCCCATTTTAGGTCCTGCCGAATAGAGGGCTGTATTATGCGCACAATAACCGGCTTATTCTCTTCATCTGCTTGTGCAGATGACGAATTTAATTGCCACCAGCCAAATCCGATATGAAAAGCAATCAGCGCGGCAGCGAGCGCCAGACCAGTGCGCGCATAGACCCCTCCCGCTAGCAATGCAGGGCTGGCAAATGCAACCACAGACATGGCACTAATGCCGATCATTCCAAACAGATTGACGGATTGCATTAGTAACGGAACCGGCATGGCGGCGTAGCCGATCATATTCCAAGGGAACCCTGTCAACAAAAAGCTGCGTGCCCATTCTGCCAAGCCAAAGCCTAGACCCAAAGCTAAAATACGGCCAAGCCCGTTACTCCAAAACAAACGAGCAAAGATAGTCGCAAAAGCATAGAAAAAAGCCAATATGGCCGGCAATCCAAGCACAGCAAGCGGAATGGCCCATGCA
>CANQXU010000136.1 GCA_947627865.1 uncultured Paenochrobactrum sp.
TGAAGCACTCGTCAATATCCGAACCTATTTTATGCCGAAGCGGGCAAAGCAAAAGTTTTGACTGCCAGCCGGAAACCCATTCCGTCAATCACGAAAGACGTGGGCTATTCATTGCGCTCACACTTGATCACCGGTAAGAGCGGCAATATCCATGGCAATAGCAGCTTGTTCAGGCGTTGAAAGTATTAAAGCGCGTGAACAACCGAGCGCTTCAATTTCTTTAGAAATTTCTGTACGAACACCTGCGCCAAAACGTCTGTGAACACGCGCGGTTTGCGCCGAAAAATCGGGATAAAAATACGACACTGCTCCTCCTCGCACGCTTTTTTGCTAGCGTTTGATTGAGAGTTTAGCGGCAAATTTTTGGATGAGTATCGAATTTCAGACGCATTATATAACTGCATGTTATATAAAATTGGAGCAAGGCACTTTTACGGTGCAAAAAGTAAAGATTTGGGCTGTGTTATTTTTGTGTGAGAAAGCCAGATTTAAACAATTGCTTTTCAAAGCAATCATCCACGCCAAACATTATTTTGTTCTTGTTGCATGATAATGTGTGCCAGTTGTCTGAACTCACCTTCAACAAACCGCTTGAAACGCTTGACGGGTGGGCGATCCGGAGCATTGGCGAGACTAAGCAGACCAAGGCTTCGTTCTGGATGGCTGATACGAATGGACAAAGCTGCCAGCGATCTCTGCCGACGCGCCATATAAACAACGGAATAGGGAAGTATTGTTAAAGCTTCAGAATGGGCAAGGACATTGACGATTGAAGCAAGGGAGCCGCCCGAAAACGAGATTTTAATATCGGTTACGCCAATCTCGGTAAGAATATTGCGCATGTCTTGATAAAGCGGGCTGCTGGCCGGCGGTGCAACCCAAGAAAAAGGCGCAATATCAGACAGGCGTAGCGATGCCTTTTGCATGAGTGGATGGTTGATACCGCATGCAATTACATTGCGTCCGGGCATTAAGGGAAGGAAATTGTAATCTGGCGGCAGCAAATTCGCGTGTATCGGACAGATCGCCAAATCTAATGTGCCTGAAGCTAATTGGTTCATCAATTCAGCAGTATAGGCGTATGATTGCTCAATCCCGATATTGGGGAACGCACTTTGGAACTGGGCAATCATTGCTGATATAACCCCGTCCATGAATACAGGTGTTCCACCTATTTTAACCACCCCGCGATGGCCTGTTTTAAATGTATTTATGATGGATGATGCAGCTGCATTCGCGGCAGTGATTTTTCGCCCTTCGGCAGCCAAAGCAAGACATAATTCTGTCGGTATAAGCGGGCGACGATTTTTTTCAAACAATTTGAGACCCGTTCGAGCCTCAAGCATTGTAACTGTTCTTGAAACACTTGGTTGTGCTCGGCCGATCGATTGAGCGCCTTCAGTGAGGCCGCCACTATCGATGATTGCTGCAATGATTTCTAAGTGGCGCGGATCAATCTTCATTACATGATGTTATGTAGTATAAGTTAGTAACGTCAAGCCATTTGTTACTAACTTATACCTAAAATCAAAGCTTTAATGTGAAGAGCTTTCAATAACACTTGCTTGAGCGCGTTTGCTTTCATCTGGAACGGGCGAGAAACCGCCAATATTCAGTGGAGTATTTATCTTATCCAATCTCGCATTAATACTATTCTCCAGTAAGGATAAAGCGTCAGTGGGTTGCGTGCTGTTATCATCAACCGCGGAACTGTCTTGGCTCCCGTCAGAAATTTTCGAAGCAAGTGTTGTTAGGCGGTCGATCTGATCAGGCGCCAGCGTATTTCTTGCCGACCATGCACTGATATCGTCGCAAATGCGTGCAGCACTTGTAAGGCGGGGAAACCAGGCTGCGGCCTCAGTGCCTGCTAGCGGCGGTTCTTGCATATGAAAACGCAATTTCTTACGCATAGCCGCTAATAATGTATAAGCATGTCTGCGCGTCAATAACTGACTATCATCTTGTTGAGAGCTTGAAGACGGCTTCAAGCTCATTAAATAAGCGGCAATGGCATTGCGGATGTCTTGGAAAGACTTTTGAAATTCATTGCTATGGGCGCGTGGCCACAGGAAATACCCAAAGATCAGAATAATCGCACCGCCAATGAGTGTATCAATCATACGCTGCAGACCATAATCCACATTATGAATATTGGGATTGATCAGATCAAGCAGCATTAAAACGATTGGTGTCGCAATGAGAGTACTCATCCAATAAGAGCGCTGTGATGCCCAAGGCATGCAGGATGCAAGTGCAGCAAGAACGCAGACCAGCAATATGCTTTTTGGGACAAATATGAAGATAGCCACCCCAAGGCAAACGCCCAGAAGAGTGCCGATGATACGTAGAATTGATCGCGTGAAGATTGATCCCAGATCAGGTTTTAAAACGATAATAACCGTTAATGGTGTCCAGTACCAATGACTGTCTGAGTTGACCCATTTGGTGCAAAAAGCAATACCGATACACAACGCCAAAATAACGGCTGACTTAACATCTTGCTTGGAAATGAGATCACTAAGACTTTTCGGCTTTTTATGTGTCTCTGGCTGACCAATCATCACCATTGCAGGGCCTATTTTAGTAGGCATCTTTTTTAATGATGCCGGTAATTTTATGATGATGTCTCTATGTGCGCTGGGTTTAGCGTTAGGAGAGAAAAACACATCTTATATATTGAGATTAAAAGAAGTTCTTATAATCACCTTCCTGGGTGCATCCGGCTTTTTCATGGGATATTTGGCCGGTTTTCCTTGGTTAATCATCATTATGTCCATGATGCTGGCAACATTCTGCGCTGGTATTATTGGCAGTCTTAGCGGCGCACTGTCAGCAGCGATGACCCAAGCATTGCTCATGGCAACTATCGCCATTGCCATGCCTAAAATCGCACCATTTTGGCAACCTGCCTTATTCTTTATTGCTGGCGGCATTTTTTATGCCCTCCTACTCTCGCTTGATGCTCTGCTATTCCACAAAGCACGCTTCAAGAAAACGATAGCAAAATTACTCGAAGCCATTGCTATTCTCGCTGATGCACGCTCAAAAAATGTGCCCGAAAGCGAGGAAAACACCTATAGGCGCCTTATTCACCAGCAGTTTGCTGCCGCTTATAATAGCCTGCTGATTAATCGCTATTATAAGCGCGTTATGTATGACAGATATCTGGAATGGCAGACCGCCATACTTGAAGATCTGGAAACGATCAGCAATGCTACATTGGCTGCGAAAATACCGGAACATTTAGCACAAACAGCTCAAGCGTTACGCGAGCTTTCAAAAGAGATTCAGAGTAACAAGGCTTCAATTATCGGGCAAAAAAACACGCTATCAAGCGATATGTTTTTAACACCCGTTGTCTCCACATTTATTGAAACTTACAATCATCAAAGTCCCGGCGGTGCATCCAATGTGATTGCTGAACGAATACTTTGTCTAAGCGGCCAATAAGCTGGTGATAGAGCCACTAACTGTTGGAACCAGCGCTTCTGCATCTCCATTTTGGCTTCAAGATTTTGTATCAAGTTCAAGCGGCCTTTTCTGTCGATATATAAATTTATATTGTTTTTTCTAAAGAACACATATCAATATTAAATGGAACTTTCTATCTTTATAAATGTATAAACAGTGCTGGTCTTATTTTGGTATGAATAGTGCTGATGCAATAAGGCGCGCGATTGAAAAAGTTTAAAATATGATTGCTCAAAGTTGATAATGGCATTCAAAATAGTTTCTTGAAAAGCCATTCGTTTATAAACATCGGCATAAATATTAACAAAAGTAATCAATAGAAAATTTTTGCGACGAGCTCAAATTGCTAGATAGAAGGCAAGCCTGCTGGCCTCGCAGTCGCGATTATTTTGAGGCCAGTATAGCTTGACCCATTAAATGCCTGAAGTCGCCTTGTTATCGATTTATCGTGGTCGCGATATCCGTGATCCCTTCAAAATTCACATTTTTTGAAGGAATGAAGAGATCACGTTATTAAAAATAAATTAGTCAATTCCTTGTCTGAGTAAACAGTGAGGCGACCTGTTTGGCGATCATTTGGGACGTGGCTTTTTGCTCATTCAGCCCATTGAGAGCTTTGTCAACGATATCCTCTGGAAAACGGCTGCCTCTGAAGCGGGTAGCGAGATCTTTCAAATAATCACTTGTGAATTCGGGATGGAATTGCACCGACATTGCAGGAAAATCATATTGGAGGCTGCCAAGCGGGCAAAAATCGTTTCCGGCGAGAACTTTGGCTCCCTCGGGAGCAGTGAGCACTTGGTCTTGATGCAAAACCAAAACGGAATAATCATTATCATCAAAGCGATAGGATTGGCTGCCTAAGCCCCAGCCTTTATCTGACTTTTCAACCTTGCCACCATAGGCTTGTGCCATGATCTGGTGACCAAAGCAGATACCAAAAATTGGTATATTTTTATCGCGCAAATCGCGTAAAAACTTTTCAAGTGACGCTATCCATTCCAACTTAACATAAACACCATGTTTGGAACCGGTGATGATATAAGCATCAAATTTTGATGCATCTAATGGTAGCTTTTCTCCATTGACGATAGAAATTACACTAAAATCTGCTTGCGTAAGAAATGGCTTCAGCCAGTCCTCAACCATTTGAGGATATTGACCAAATTCAGGAATACACTCTTCTGGTGGTAATCCGGTTTCAATAATGCAGATTTGCATATTCGCTCCCTTCATTATGCAGTTTTCTTGCGAAGGTGATATGATTTAGGCTGGGTTAATGCCTGATAACCTAAGATCGACAGGGTAACACCTCTGCCAGTATCCTTGCGCCCTGTCCAGCAAATGGCGGGGTCAAGATAGTCACAACGGTTCATGAATACTGTGCCGGTTTCGAGATGCTGACCGAGTGAACGAACCCGATCAGTATCCTGTCCCCATATACTGACTGTAAGCCCAAAATTACTATCATTCATTAAGGATACGGCTTCTTGATCGGAAGATACCTTCATAATTGCCACAACAGGACCAAAGCTTTCATCATGCATGATCCGCATTTCGTGGGTCACATTAGTGAGAATTTGCGGAGCAAGATAAGCGCCACCATCATCTTCTGGAAAAGCTGATGCATCTATGAGTGGTGTCGCACCGGCTTCGACCGCTTCCGCAATTTGTGCTCTTATCTCATTGGCAAAACGCGCATTGGCCATTGGTCCAATAGATGTATCGGGATCAAAAGGGCTGCCAAGTTTTAACTTTATTGTCTCTTGTACCGCTTTTTCGACGAATTCATCATAGCAGGCTTCATGCACATAGATACGTTCAATGCCGCAGCAACATTGACCTGCATTAAAAAAAGCACCTTCCATTAAGGAGGATACAGCAGCATCAATATCGGCGTCTTCCATTACATAAGCGGGATCCTTGCCGCCAAGTTCTGTGCCCACAGCTGTAAAAGTGCCAGCAGCAGCATGTTCCATGGCCTTGCCGCCAGCCACTGACCCTGTGAAGTTAACGAAACCAAAATGACCTTCACCAATGAGTGCTGATGTTGTGTCGTGATCAAGATAAATATTTTGCAGCACACCATCCGGCAGGCCGCTTTCTGCGAAAACACGCATTAGCCTTTCGCCGACCAGTAAGGTCTGTGCGGCATGTTTCATCAAAACAGAGTTGCCTGCAATCAGTGCTGGAACCAGTGAATTGATTGTGGTCAGATACGGATAGTTCCATGGTGCAATGACGAAAACGAGACCGCGGGGTTCTTTTTCAATGCGTCTTTCAAAATCAGCATTGTCTTCAATGATAATTGGTGCCAAAGCTTCTTCAGCAACAGAAGCCATATAACGCGACCGCTCAAGGCAGCCATTAAACTCAAAATAATGCTGCACGGGTCGCCCCATCATATGGGCAATTTCATTGGCAGCTTCATCGCGTTCAGTTGCTAAACGCTCTATGGCGGACATGACGAGGTCACGTCTTTCAGCAAGTGGCCGCTCCGCCCATCTTTTACCCGCAGCTTTGCCTTTCGCAATGATTTGTCTGGCTTCGTCTATTGGGGCTGCTTCACGGGTAGCGTATGTTTTGCCGTCAATGGGTGAGATACATGTAATATTGCTCACAAGAATTCTCCTGAACTGAATAAATAAGAGATTTATTCAGTCTGCTTAATAAGCGCTGATAGATTATAATCGGGCTAAGTTCTCTTATAGACTGCTTAATGCGTACGGCTTTTCCATGCTTCCAACATTTGAAAATACCACATGCCTACTGCCATGCCGATATTACCTAATGTACGGCCAACCGGAAAACGCCAGTGTTTGACATTGGAGAAAACTTCAAAATCTTTAGTCTGTCCGGCAATAGCATTGGCCATGATCTCTCCAACAATATGAGATGTGGCAATGCCATGACCTGAATAGCCCTGCGCATAAAAGACATTATCCGTTATTTTACCCAATTGCGGGATGCGATTGATGGAAATCCCATCCATTCCATGCCACGCATATTCAATTTCTACACCGCTTAAATGAGGCAGTGTTTTCTCGATTGTCGGACGCATAGCTTCAGCAAGATCAGACGTGTCACGGCCGCTATAATTTGTGCCGCTGCCAAAAATCAAACGCCTGTCTGCCGTTAGGCGATAATAGTCCAAGACAAAACGCGTGTCATAAATGGCATAGCCTTTAGGACTGACACGCTTTGCCATCTCTTCGCTTAGTGGTGCAGTTGCAATGATGCCAAGGGAAGCCGGAAATAACATTCCTGCCAGTTGTCGTTTTGCAAGTTTATGATAGCTGTTTCCTGCAATCAGTACTTTGTCGGCTGTAACATTGCCGCGCGGCGTGACTAAAACCGGACGCTTACCATAGATAATTTTTTCAACAGGTGTCGCCTCAAAAATCTGTGCACCGAGGCTTCGAGCTGCATCAGCTTCGCCCAGGCAGAGATTAAGGGAGTGAATATGCATATTGCGCGTATTAATGAGGCCAGCGTGGTAAATTTCACTGCCGACATATTCAGACAATTCGGCACCGCGTAAAAGCTGGACATCATCGCCCATTCCGTGTGCTTGCGCATTGCGCTCCATATCCTCAAGCTCAGGGATGTGAGAAGCATCCCAAGCTGCAAAGACATGGCCATGTTTTAAGTCACATTTTATGTCGTATTTTTCAACACGCTTGCGGATTATATCGTGACCGCGCCAACGAAGATTCCATACATATTCAGCAGCATCATCACCAAGAGTGCGCCGAAACTCGCGCTCCATGGCCTTATCGCCGGAAAGTGAACCGGTAATTTGACCGCCATTGCGGCCGGAAGCGCCCCAGCCGATATGATTGGCTTCAAGAACTGCAATGCGAAGGCCACGTTCTGCCAGCTCTACAGCAGTGGCAATACCTGTAAAGCCACCACCAATAATGGCCACATCAACATCAATATCGCTATCTAGAATTGGGAAAGGCGCGGTTTTGTTCGCAGTCGATGCATAATAGGATCGAGGATAGGATTCAGTCATATTCAATAGCCTTATTGCGCGTGGCGATTACACTGACAGCCGGTAGGTTTCCAGCTCGAACTCTGTAATGCGAGCAGCAAATACATCCTGTTCTTGTTGCTTGCATGCTGCAAATGCTTCAACAAATTCAGGGTGAAGTATGTCTTTTACTGTAGCGGATTCTTCAAAATGGCGTAGTGCTTCAGCCCAATCACGCGCAAGGCATGGCAGGTCAAGTTCATGAGAATTGGTGCTGACAGGTGCGGGTGGTACCAGCTTTTTCTGCACGCCATATAATGCGCCGCTGAGTATAGAAGCCAATACAATATATGGGTTTGCATCGGCACCAGCAACGCGATGTTCAATTCTGCGACCAGCATTAGGGCCTGCCGGAATACGCAATGCACTCGTGCGGTTTTCATAGCCCCAGGCAACGGTTGTCGGTGCCAAACCACCAGGGGACAGACGTCGGTATGAGTTCAGATGCGGTGCGAAAGC
>CANQXU010000137.1 GCA_947627865.1 uncultured Paenochrobactrum sp.
TTACTTTTAAAGCATCGGTTTCCTCCCGCATTTTCATAGAGCCGATTTCAGCTGTAATAGCGCTACCAGAACGGCCAGCTATCATGATAGCTGTCAGCAAAACGCCAAGTTCACGAAGAACAAGAATGCCGACAAGATCAACAACAAAGATTTCCGCACCAAAATAGCGCAACTGGAATGCACCTTGCTGGGCAATGATCGCGCCGACAATGCCTGACATCAGCACAATAATAGGAACCGCACCAACGCCCATCATCTGCATTTGATGCGTAATAGCGGCAATGTTAATCCCGCTACCATGCCCGATTTTCAGCTGCGAACCACGAATGGTAGATCCCAGAATGAACATTCCCATTTTAAGATCATCGACAGCAGAATATACCGCACGTCCGAGCAGCTCAAACATAGTGATAAGGAAGAATGGCTTTTTAGGCGCTCTGACCTCATGTGCACGCTCAACAGCTTTACCCACTTCATCAAGAAGCGGCTGCCAAGCAGGATTGACCTCGGAAAGAGTAACGTTATTCCCATGCATTTTTTGGCGTAATCGCTCTATCAGCCATGCACCTGCTGTATCCAGCGACTGAACACCAGACATGTCAATATACACATTATTAGTGTGGCGTTGTTGCTCAAGCTTACGCATTTGAGCATCAATAAGATTGACAGTATGAGACAGCCAGCGACCGCTTAAAGCTATCACTGTTCCACCATCAACAGTATTAACCGCTACTTGTGGTGTAACAGCATCACTCTGATTTAGCGTATCGTTACTCAACATGACTCTACCTATGATCGAGTCGCCTCTTCATTAAATACATTACATAAATACCAGCAGCATCATGTAAAACATACTAATTTTCATCTCGCTTAACACTGCATTCATTACAATTAAAAATTCTTAATGTATAGTCTAGTGGGCAAAACCACATTTCATTCAAATTATTTTGACCAAATAACAATGAAAATGTGATCCCTCAGGCGAATCTGCAGTATAACTTGAACTCAGCCAATCAGAACTGATACTATTTTATGCATTTCCTATGCATTTTTATACGATCCCTTTTATCGGCTAAGGCTGGCTGAATTACATATGTTTTTCTTTAAACTACCTGCATCAAAATGAACAATGTCTTTTGCTTCAAACCTGATTAAAAGATAAGGGTAGTTTGCGTGGGAACAGGCTATAGTCGAGCTAAACACTTGCGATTGTTCACATTGCTGCCAAGAATATGATCTGATACTCCCAATATTCAGATTACTGTCTGCATGCTTATCATGAAAGCGATATCATATGACTAAGAATACGCCTTCCGGCCTCACTGATTTCGAAGAAGCAGCCTTATTTTTCCATCGCCACCCCAAGCCGGGTAAGCTGGAAATTCAAGCCAGCAAACCTTTGGGCAATCAGCGTGACCTGGCACTAGCCTATTCTCCTGGTGTGGCGGCTCCTTGTCTGGCGATACATGCAGATCCGGCTCTAGCTGCTGATTATACAGCTCGGGCCAATTTGGTCGGTGTTGTTTCCAACGGTACTGCGGTTCTGGGTCTTGGTAATATTGGGCCTCTTGCTTCCAAGCCAGTAATGGAAGGTAAGGCCGTTCTCTTTAAAAAATTCGCTGATATTGATGTATTCGATATTGAGATCGATTCTAATGATGTCGATTCAATGGTTAAAACCATCAGTGCGCTTGAACCGACATTTGGCGGCATCAACCTTGAAGATATTAAATCACCGGAATGCTTCGAAGTTGAAGAGCAGCTTCGTGAGAAAATGAATATACCGGTTTTTCATGATGATCAGCATGGAACAGCCATCATTGTTGCTGCCGCAATTTTAAACGGCCTTAAACTGGCTGGCAAGAAAATTGAGGCAGTAAAGATTGTTACATCTGGCGCTGGTGCAGCCGCGCTTGCATGCCTCAATCTTCTTGTCTCATTGGGTGCCAAGCGCGAGAATATCTGGGTCAATGATATTGATGGCCTGGTTTACGAGGGCCGCAGTGTAACAATGGACCGCTGGAAATCAGTTTATGCACAAAAAACAGATGCCAGACAACTTGCAGATGTTATTGCTGGAGCGGATGTTTTTCTAGGCCTTTCGGCTGCTGGTGTTTTAAAGCCTGAATTACTTGAGCAAATGGCTGAAACGCCGCTCATTATGGCGCTTGCTAATCCAAAACCAGAAATTATGCCTGAAGAGGCACGCGCCATTCGTGCCGATGCGATTATTTGCACTGGTCGATCAGACTATCCTAATCAGGTGAATAACGTATTATGCTTCCCATATATTTTCCGTGGTGCGCTTGATGTCGGCGCTGTTTCGATCAATGAAGAAATGAAAATGGCTGCGGTTAAAGCCATTGCAGCGCTCGCTGAAGAAGAAGTATCAGACGTTGCAGCAAAGGCTTATTCAGGTGAAACGCCAAGTTTCGGCCCAAGCTATATAATACCTTCACCATTTGATCCACGCCTCATCCTGCGAATCGCGCCAGCTGTCGCACAAGCTGCAATGGATACGGGAGTAGCAAGCCGCCCGATCACGGATATGAGCAGCTATCTCGACCGCCTCAACCGCTATGTCTTTAAGTCCGGCCTCATTATGAAGCCTGTTTTTGCCGCCGCCCGTTCTGCAAAGAAGAAGCGCGTAATTTACGCTAATGGTGAGGACGAACGTGTCTTGCGTGCCGCTCAAGTTGTCATTGAAGAAGGCATTGCCATTCCTACTCTCATTGGCCGGCCAAGCGTTATTGAAACCCGCCTACAGCGTTATGCGCTCAAAATACGCCCTAATACAGACTTTGAGATTATTAATCCCGAGGATGATCCGCGCTATCGTGATTATGTTGACTTGATGCACAAGCTCACAGGCCGCCAAGGTATTACGCCTGAAGCAGCACGCACGATTGTGCGTACAAACCCGACAGCAATTGCGGCGCTCGCGGTCGTTCGTGGCGAGGCTGATGCAATGATCTGCGGGCTGGAAGGTCGGTTTGAGCGCCAGCTCACTCTTGTTCGTCAAATATTAGGCGTTGAGAACCCGCTACATGACCTCTCAACATTGAGCTTGTTGATTTCAACCAAGGGCACGCTTTTCTTCACCGACACTTATGTCAATATCGATCCAAGTGCTGAAGAGATTGCTGAAATGACACTTCTGGCCGCCAAGGAGATTCGTCGTTTCGGTATTGTGCCAAAAGCTGCACTTCTCTCACATTCAAACTTCGGGTCGCGCATATCTGACAGTTCAGAAAAAATGCGCAAAGCTTGCGCTATCCTGCAAAAAGCAGACCCGGAATTGGAAGTTGATGGTGAAATGCACGGTGATGCTGCATTGTCACAAATTCAACGTGACCGCGTATTCCCTAATTCGCGCCTGCAAGGTGAAGCTAATCTTTTGGTATTCCCTAATCTCGATGCTGCAAACATCACAATGAACGTACTTAAAGCGGTTACTGATGCACTGCATGTGGGCCCCATTTTACTCGGTGCTGCACGCCCTGCTCATATTCTAACACCATCAGTTACCTCTCGCGGGATTGTGAATATGACTGCACTTGCTGTTGTTGAGGCCACGCAGCGTGCAAGTGAATAAATGCAACCATTAGTTGTATTTTAACTATAACTGACTGATAATTCTCCGGTGCATATTTTGTTTCCGGAGGATTATCCGTGTTTAAATATTTTTTCAAAAATACTCATTTTTCTTCAGCATTTTTATTATCATTAATATTTATACTCTCTGCCTGCGCATCCAAATTGCCGACAGAACCGTGCAGGAATCCAAATCAGAATAGTAAAGAGTACAAACCAACCAAAACAGCAGAACCTAAAACCTTCATTCAATTTTTGAACAATCACTGCGAAGCCATTGAAACAAAAGAAGATAATAAAAATAAAACCAAGCGAATAATAAAGAAAAAGCGCTTAAATAAAACAAAATCAGTCGCTTCAACTCCGGTTAAAAAAACAATTATTGAACCAGAAGAGTTTTATAATCCACCACCAGCGACTGGCAGGATAACACATCCTGAAGATTACATTTTTGATAATAAAAAAGCTCCTGTATCTAATGGCGTCATTACACAAAAGCCAAAAGATACAGAAGCACCATCATTACTCAGAGAGTATGACCCCAAAAGTCCTATCAGGGTCGTCGGGCCAACGTATTTACATATCCCATCAACGGAAGCAAATCAGCCAATTCAGGACCGGACGAACGCGCAGTAAGCGCTATACGCAAAGGCATGAACAATTGCTTGCCTTTGCGACCCGTTTGATCTTTGACCTGATCAGTCCAGCTTTTCCATGTTGTGTTATCCCACGGTTCTTGCGGAAGATATTCAAAAGCCGAGCGAACAAATTCTCTGTCATCTTCGGATAATTCAACATTATCAATTGGCCCATAATGGACAATTTTCCACCAGTCAGCAGCATCTCTGACTTTATCGAGATTACCCCGTACAGCAAGCCAGAAGCTTTCTGCCATTTGCCCTTCAACGCCCATATCAGCCAACCGGTCTTTGACCTGCGTGAACGGCATATTATGGATTAATGCACGATTTAATATATCCAGTTCAGAAGGATCAAATTTTGCGGCTGATTTCGATGTTGCTGCCGGGTCGAAGAGATCAACCAAAGATTGCATATCGGGAATGGCTGCGACACTTTCTGACGTACCAATCAACACTGCCAAAGACGCCACCGCCATTGGCTCAAAACCATCATCGCGCAGCGAGCCTACGGAGAGTGCACCTGACCGCTTTGAAAGGCCTTCGCCGGACACTGTTGTCAATAAATTGAGATGTCCGAACTGCGGAGCAGTTGCCCCCAAAGCTTCAAAAATAGCAATTTGCACACCCGTATTTGTGACATGATCATCACCACGTAAAATATGGGTCACATTCATATCAATATCATCAACAACGGATGGCAAAGTATATAGATAAGTACCATCTTCACGCACTAGAACTGGATCAGACATAGAAGCCAGATCTACAGTTTGAGGTCCGCGAACGACATCATCCCAATGCACTTCTGTACGCTCAGTATTGAACGGATCTTGCTTGAAGTTTGGCAGCAAAAACCGCCAATGTGGCTTGCGCCCTTCTGCTTCATATTTCGCTTTTTCTTCTGCAGTGAGTTTTAATGCTTCACGGCCATAAACAGGCGGTAATTTACGCGATAGGCGCATTTTGCGGCGGCGTTCAAGCTCTTCTGCTGTCTCATAGCATGGATAAAGCAGTCCAGCCTGTTTAAGCTTTTCAACTGCTGCATCATAAATTGGAAAGCGCTTGGACTGATAATCAACAATATCCGGCTTGATACCGAGCCACGCCAAGTCAACAGCGATTGCGTCGGAATATTCCTGCTTGGAACGCTCAATATCAGTATCGTCGTACCGCAGAATAAATTTACCATTGTGTTTTTGCGCAAACAACCAATTATAAAATGCCGGACGTGCATTACCAATATGAATATAGCCGGTAGGCGATGGAGCAAAACGTACTGTTACGGTCATGATCTATTTCTTTTTCTAACGGTCACGAAAACGGTTGGTGATCGGATAACGACGATCCTTACCAAAATTCTTAGATGATACTTTAACACCAGGCGCAGATTGTCGACGCTTATATTCAGCCAGCAATAATAATTGTTCAATCCTTTGAACCAACTCAATCGCGTGCCCTTTAGCAACAACGGCCTCTACGGACTGCCCCTGTTCAACCAGCATTTCAAGAATTTCATCCAAAACCGGATAAGGAGGGAGAGAATCCTGATCTGTCTGGTTTTCACGAAGTTCTGCAGATGGCACTTTTGTAATAATATTGGCTGGAATGACTTCGCCATCAGGCCCTAAAGCACCAACGGGTTTGTTTTTATTACGCCATTCTGACAAAGCAAATGCACGTGTTTTATAAATATCTTTAATGGGGTTGAACCCACCATTCATATCGCCATAAAGCGTTGCATAGCCCACGGCCATCTCAGATTTATTGCCGGTCGTAATCAGGAGAGATCCAAATTTATTTGAAATAGCCATGAGAATGACGCCACGTGTCCTGCTCTGTAAATTCTCTTCTGTGATCCCCTGCTCGTAACCTGCAAATATTGGCTCCAAAGTAGATAGAAAGCTTTCAACGGGCTGCGCAATAGGAACAATTTCATAACTGACACCTAGTGCTTTTGCGCAATTGGCCGCATCATCATGCGACTCTTTTGTCGTAAAATGATATGGCATCATCACACAACGCACACGGTCTGCACCCAATGCATCAACTGCGATTGCCGCACATAATGCGGAATCCAGCCCCCCTGAGAGGCCGAGCAAAGCAGTTTTAAAGCCATTTTTATTGACATAATCTCGCAACCCCAGAACGCAAGCTGAGTAATCAGCCTCTAATGCATCGGGGAGAGCAGCAATTGTGTTCGGCTCACAAACCCATTTACCATCGCGCTGCACCCAGTCAGTCACAATTATCTGCTCAACAAATTGCGGGAGTTGTAACGCCAAAGCTTTATCAGCATTGAAAACAAAAGATCCACCATCAAAGAGCAGCTCATCCTGCCCGCCGAGCTGATTGACGTAGATGATCGGGAGTTCTGTTTCAATCACATGGCGCAATGCTACGCTATAACGCCCGTCCATTTTATCTCGGTGATATGGCGAGGCATTTGCCACAATAATAATTTCAGCGCCAGTTTCTTCCAGCGCTTCCACAACACCAAGATCGCCCCAAATATCCTCACAAATAGGAAGCCCCAGCCGGACTCCACGAAAGTTAACGGGCCCGGCTATATCACCAGCACTAAAAACGCGTTTTTCATCGAATTCACCATAATTCGGTAAATCAACTTTATGGCGCTCGGCAATTATTTTACCTTCATCCAGCACGACAACAGAGTTATAAATTTCTCCCTGACGGTTGATAGGTGTTCCAATAATAACCCCCGGCCCTTGATCGGCCGTATCCTTCGCCAGATCAGCAATAGCTCTCTCACAAGCCTTAACGAATGACGAAAGCAGAACTAAATCTTCGGTTGGATAACCAGAGATAAACAACTCGGAAAAAACAATCAGATCGGCTTTATGCAATGTAGCTTCGGCGCGCGCCTCACGAGCCTTTTGCAAATTGCCGGCAATGTCGCCCACAACGGGATTGAGCTGAGCAATAGCAATGCGTAACATGATGTCTTCTCTGCTTTGTAATCTGTCTGAGCATGCTAAAGAAAAGAAAATTTCCTGATACCACATGCCTGATACTAAAGAGTTAGAGCATTGGCGATATTACAATTGAATACAGCTTACTCTCAATATTTTCAGTCTTGTAACCTTGTCTGATAGACTATGCAAATTTAACATAAGATTATTATCATCAAAGAGTAAAAATATAAGTATCCACCAAGATATATATCCATGTCGCAGCTGCGAATATAATACCGATCAATACCGCAAGCGATCCGCAATCCTTCGATATCTGAATGTCTTTACGAAAATCTCTGGTCACTGCATTGCAGCAAGCCTCAATTGCAGTATTGATCACTTCGACCATAATAAGAAAAAGAATGGATCCCATCATTAAAAGAAAAGCCAGCCAGCTTGGCGCTAAAATGAGGGCAAGTGGCACTGCCAGAATGAATAATATCAACTCTTGCTGAACAGCTTTTTCATTGCGTGCAAGATAATTCAAAGCACGTACAGAATTCAAAAACGCCTTATAAATCCGTAACATATATATTGCCCTTAATTGTATTACTTAACTGGACATTTATTCTAAAATCTCAAAAGGCGCATTCGAATAAGGCGGCCTTTGAGCCGCCTTACAATATTTAATCAGAATTATGCTAAATCAGCCATTAATAGCAATTTTAGCAGGTGCTGAATCGCGTTCTTTTTTCAGCAAATCAGCCAACAAGAATGCCAGTTCGATTGACTGATCAGCATTCAA
>CANQXU010000138.1 GCA_947627865.1 uncultured Paenochrobactrum sp.
CCCCCCATATTCAAAAATTCGCAATCAAAAACATTTTCCAGCTAAGGCATAAGAGCGTTACTCAGATGAGTAATATCTGCCATCATTAATCAACGGACATGCCAGAAACAAATAAAATGTCATCCGCTTCCTGAATTTCGTTCAGCCTCCATTCATGCTCCACGCTATAAATTGCTGATATAAATAAGTGCTGGATTATCAGCACCTGCATAATTGGCTTCTAAAGGAGCGCTACATGAATAAGTTTTTCAAATCGGCAATTTTGATAGCGGCTACAATTGCCACCGTTTCAGCGCCTATTAGCATGGCAGCTGCGGACTCCAGAGATCACCGCTACGGAAACAGCAAACATTGGAACCGTCCCGGTGGAGATCGTCCAAACTGGAACAGACCGAATTGGAACAGGCCTCCCAGCCATGGCCGCCCCATCTACAGAGAAAAGCGCAAAAACAATAATGGAAACGCACTGGCTGCTGGCGTCATCGGACTTGCAGCAGGTGCACTTATAGCGGGCGCGCTGTCACAACCAAGCCAGCCAAGCTATATAGCGCCAAGCCCAAGCTATAATCCGCCAGTTAATTATTATCCAGCACCACCAGCGCAATATAAAGGCAGTGCCCAGCCTTGGACTAAAGCATGGTATCAATATTGCACATCACGCTTCCGGTCATTCAACTCACAAACAGGAACATATCGCGGCTATGACGGGCAGGACCATTTCTGCGTTGCGAATTAACAAAACGATGTGCAGCCAATGCATTGCACACTGAAAACATGAATAAGGCAGCAGGACACCTCCTACTGCCTTATTCTTTTTATTACATACCAACCAAAAACGGATTACCCCGTCTTTCATCCCCAATCTTACTGCCAGGGCCGTGACCACAAATAAAACCAACATTGTCACCCAGCGGCAAAATCTTTTCTTTGATTGAGCGCATCAGTGCCTCATGATCACCACCTGGGAGATCTGTTCTTCCAACAGAACCATTAAAAAGCACGTCGCCCATAAGTGCAAACTGGTTTGCTTCATTATAGAATACAACATGCCCAGGTGCGTGCCCCGGACAATGCAAGACACTAAAGCTGTGGCCGTCAAAACTGACATGCTCCCCATCTTCCAGCCAGCGATCAGGCTGCATATTTTGCATTTTATCCGTCAGTCCATATTTTTGCGCAGATAATTCAATATTATTGAGCAGCTCTTCATCATCACGATGTGGCCCGATAATATCTACGCCCAAAGCTTGCCCTAGCTCTTTGGCCCCACCTGCATGATCAAGGTGCCCATGAGTAATCCAGATAGCTTCGACCTTGATCTGATTTTCTTTCAAAAACTCAAGGATTGCCGGCACATCCCCACCCGGATCGACAACAACACCTTGCTTGCTATCAGAGTCAAAAACGACCGTACAATTTTGCTGAAAGGCTGTAACGGGAATGATAGCCGCACGAAGTTGCCCCATATTGCTCTCCTAATCCACCACTGATAATGACAAATAGCGTATAAGCGTAACTATCTGTACAAATTATTGAATAATATAGTTATTCAAATGTCATTATCCTAATTAGCTGCCATCAGCCAATAATAGAAATTGTCTGACGTCGAAATTATGAGCTTAAAATTTACATCATAGATATATGGACTGACATTGATTAGATAAAGTTTGATGTTTGTAGATTTTCATTCATGATAAATAAAATAATGACCTTGACGGCATGAAGCGGAGTTCAATTTTGAAATTAGAACCAGACAACTCTCACTTTAATTGCCCGCAACAAACTGCATCCAATATACCGTTAAAGCTCCCGTTAACACCGGACAATGCAGATAATCTCAATATTATAGAGTTGCTCTATTTTTCTTATCGCGATTTCACAGCCGATCCGGATCGTATCCTTGAGGAAATTGGTTTTGGCCGTGCTCATCATCGCGTGCTCTATTTCATCAACCGTCAGCCAGGTATGACGGTTGCCGAATTGCTTGAGCTGTTACGTATTACCAAACAAAGTCTGGCCCGCGTGCTCAAACAACTCATTGAGACAGGTCATGTCATACAGGAATCCGCCTTGCATGACAGGCGGCATCGCCAGCTCTTTCCCACTGCTAAAGGTCGCGAACTGACCATGTCCCTCACAAGCCCGCAATCATCACGCATCACGAAAGCTCTTGCCAATTCCAGCCAGAAAGAGCGAATGATTGTCGAAGATTTCTTGTATAGAATGGTGAATCTTGAGCAAAGAGAGCAAATTACTAAGCTAAATGAACAAATTACGACTATAATTGAGCGCTAGAACGGCTTAAATTTTGTGTAAAAGATAAGATTGGAGTGCAACTATGGCGGCTGAAGATAAAATTATGTGTGATGACGCACCACATTTGCTTGTTGTTGATGATGATACGCGCATCAGAAGTCTTCTGTCACAATTTCTCACTGCCAATGGTTTTCGTGTCACAATGGCTGCAAGCGCAGACGAGGCCCGTCGCAAATTAGCAGGCATAGAATATGACTTGCTTATCTTAGACGTCATGATGCCAGGCGAAAGCGGCGTCTCGCTTACACGTGCACTTCGTGAAACAAAAGATGTGCCGATTTTGATGCTAACAGCCTTATCTGAAACCGATAGCCGCATTGACGGATTGGAAGCTGGTGCTGATGATTATCTGCCGAAGCCTTTTGATCCTCGTGAGCTATTATTGCGCATCAATAATATATTGCGCCGTGGCTCACAAACCGCACCAATTAAAATTGAGCAGATCGTTTTCGGCCCCTATACTTTTTTCATTCCACGCAAAGAACTAAAAAAAGGCACAGAAATCATCAAATTAACGGATCGTGAGCAAAAAATCATGGCCATGTTCGCTCAAAATGCTGGCGAGACTGTCCCGCGTCACGAGCTCACAGGTGATGATGGTGAAGTTGGCGAACGTACTATCGACGTACAAATAAACCGCTTAAGACGCAAAATTGAAGATGATCCGGCCAATCCGATATGGCTGCAAACCGTTCGCGGCATCGGCTACAAATTGAGCATTGAATAATAATTCACACAACGCATAAAAGTAATATGTCTAATCTCAAAAAGGAATAATGATTGATCTCGATGAAGCGGCATTGGATCAGATTTGCGCAATGGTTTGAGCGTAGAATGCCCAAAGGGCTTTATGCACGCTCACTCATCATTATTATTGCGCCTATGGTGCTGCTGCAATCTGTCATTGCCTTTGTCTTCATGGAGCGCCACTGGCAAATGGTCACCGAGCGCCTCTCGACTGCCGTAGTGCGTGACATATCTGCAATCATAGACATCATCGAGACATACCCGCAAGAACCCAGCTACGATAATATTACGCGTATTGCCCAGCAACGTTTGGCACTCAATATTGCTATATTACCGCCGGATCCATTACCCGCTCCTGGCCCAAAGCCTTTTTTCTCGATACTTGATTATTTTCTTACCGAAGAAATAACCCGTCAGATTAACCGCCCTTTCTGGATCGACACTGTCGGCGACTCTGATCTGGTTGAAATACGCATCCAGCTGGATGATAAAGTACTGCGAGTTTTTGCAAAACGCAGTCAGGCCTATGCCTCAAACACCCTGATTTTCCTCACTTGGATGGTTGGAACTGCATTAGTTCTCCTGATCATTGCCATTTTCTTCCTTAGAAATCAGATAAAGCCAATTCAACAATTGGCACAAGCGGCTGACAGCTTTGGTAAAGGGCAGCCAATGCCAGGTGATTTCAGACCGCGTGGTGCAGAAGAAATACGGCGCGCTGGATCAGCCTTTATTCAGATGCGCAAACGCATTGAGCGCCAAATCGAGCAACGCACCGCAATGCTCTCTGGCGTCAGCCATGATCTGCGCACTATCCTGACCCGCTTTAAGCTACAATTGGCATTAGCAGGCAACCAGTTTGATACAGCACCCTTGAACCAAGACATAACCGACATGCAAACAATGCTGGAAGGTTATCTTGCATTTGCACGAGGGGAAGTTGCAGAAGAAGCTGAACCCTTTGATCTTAATATTTTAATGCACAAGCTGCAAAATGAAGCAGAATTGCGCAATAAATCATTCACGTATGAAATTAATGGCAGTGGAATGATCGAGGTGAGACCCAATGCATTTTCGCGACTGGTCAGCAATCTTGTCACCAATGCCTTCCGTCACGCCAATAAAATCTCTCTCACAGCCAATCATCAAGATAAAGACCTCGAAATCATTATCGACGACGATGGAACGGGCATTCCGGAAAGCCGAAGAGAAGATGTTTTCAAACCATTTGTTCGTTTGGATGAAGCCAGAAATCAAGATGCAGGCGGAACGGGTCTTGGTCTTGCCATAGCCAGAGATATTGCCCGCACACATGGCGGTGATATTACCTTGGACAGCAGCCCTCTCGGTGGCCTTCGCGCAATCATTAAAATTCCGGCCTAGCCACGCATCCCTTGATCAGCGGCTTGATATCGACAACTGCCATAACAACCGCGCCATGATCAAAAGCTAACGGCTAAACACAAAGCCTTAGAAGAGACGAACACCATTTGGCACTGTTTTTTCGACTGCGGCCAATACAACATTGCCACTATCATCCGGCAAACCAAGCGTCAGCACTTCCGACATAAAAGGGCCGATCTGGCGAGGTGGAAAATTAACGACCGCTAAAACCTGACGACCAACCAGCTCACTTAATTCATAATGCTGCGTTATTTGGGCAGATGACTTCTTGATGCCAATCTCTTCGCCAAAATCAATCTTTAATCTATAAGCGGGCTTTCGTGCCTTTGGAAAATCTTCAGCTTCTATAATCGTGCCAGTACGGATATCGATCTTTTCAAAATCATCCCAGCTAATCAAATTTTCCATTTCTTCCCTCTGCTCTTATTTTTAAATTACCATTTTTGATATGGCTTAACTTGCTTATGCATTCCCCACTGTTTCAAAAAGCACGCCAGCCAAAGCATTTCTTGCTGTAACACCAGACCAAACCACAAATTGAAACGCCTGAAAATAAGCCTCGCATGCTTCCAATGCCGATGAAAGCATCACCTCAACTTGTCCATCGGTTGGCTCTAATCCACCGGTTAACAGCAGTGACTGTCGATACATGACTGCGCCTTCTTGCTGCCAAAGATCAAAATGTCCCATCAACATTTGCTCATTAATCAACGACACCAAACGCAGAACCTCAACCACACGCGGCTCGATCACTTTAAGGTCGAACGCGCATGCAAGATGCAGCGCCTCATGTTCTTCCATCCACGAGAATGATATATGATAATCCGCCCAGCTTCCTTCGACCGAAATTGCGATTTCATCATCACCAGTCCGCTCGAATGCCCAGTCATTGGAATGCGCAACTTGTTCTATAACATCAACCGGATGCTCTTCACGCGTGAATTCAAGCTCTAATAGGCTCATAATGCTTCCTGTTCTGTGACGCCAATCCGGCATCGTTCATCAGACGGACGATCACCGCCTGCCAATTCGCGGAACTGCTGCGGTAAACGCGCATTCGCACGAATTTAAGATTGATCTGCTGATGCACATCACTCAAGGACGATCTGCACCCATGGCAAACTCGAATACGCAACTAAACCCGGAAAGCAACATGAAGGACACTCAACCCACAAACAGCCCCTCGCCGCCTGCACCAATGATCCCAAACACGAATCATATAGTGTTTTCAGTCTATTGATACTGAATCTGAGCGCCAGCCCCTTTTAACGAAAGATCAATAAAGTATGTGGATATATGACAAAGGGCGCCTGAGCGCCCTGAGCTAATTGATTCTATCAACTGGCTTTTTTAAGGTTATCCACCAGTTGATAAAAAAATTCATATTTTTCATTACAGCCAATTAATTGCTGCTTATTTTTCTTTTTCCGCGAATTTTTCTTCGAGCTTGCTCAATCGCGCTTCCAGATTTTCAATCTTCGACTGCAACGCGCTATTTTCAGTACGTGCCTTTACGGCCAATTCACGCATAACTTCAAACTCCTCACGCTGAACAACGTCCAAACCATTCAGAACCCGCTCACCTTGTGATTTTAAAGCTGTGTGAACTTCTTTACGCACGCCCTGCGCTGCTCCCGCAGCATCAGTGACCAGTTTGGCAAGTTCGTCAAAAACCCGATTTGATCCTGCGGCCATCATTGTTCTCCTTTTGAAAACCAAGCCAATCAACCTCAATCGCAGCATATTTTTACTGCGTCAGCACATCATTAAAGAAATAAGAAGCATCGCCATTGGTTGCAAGCTCAACCTCTTCATCTGTAAAATTTATCTTAACTTTGCAGCTTTTGCGCACAGCTAAATCCAAAACCCGTGACAAATTGTTATAAATTCGTTTTATTCATTTATGAACATCAGCCAATGCTTGACCCGGCGAAGCACTTTAGCGCACTGTCTGCCACCATAATTGGAGATTTTTATGACTGCGCCATATATATCTTTATCTGCGCTCACATTCCCGAATATTGACCCGATCATTTTTTCGGTCGGCCCCTTTGCCGTCCATTGGTACGGGCTAGGCTATATTGTAGGCATCCTATTCGCATGGTGGTACGGAAAACTATTATTAAGCCGCAATGACTTATGGAAAAACAATCAGCCACCTATGAAGCCGGCATTGCTCGATGATTTCGTTTTTTGGGCAGCACTGGGCATCGTTATCGGCGGCCGTCTCGGCTATGTACTGTTTTATAATTTCACTTTCTACATGCAAAACCCGCTTTCAATTCCTGCCGTTTGGGATGGCGGTATGTCCTTCCACGGCGGAATAATCGGCACAACTCTGGCCATGTATCTATACGCTAAAGCACGATCTGTTTCTGTCTGGTCAATGTTTGATACGGTTGCAGCAGGTGTTCCTATAGGCCTTGGCCTTGTGCGGATTGCCAACTTCATTAATTCCGAGCTCTGGGGTCGTACAAGCGATGTTTCGTGGGCGGTCTACTTTCCCAATGGCGGCCCGCTCCCGCGCCACCCAAGCCAACTTTATGAGGCTGCGTTAGAAGGCTTCGTGCTATTCTTTGTTTTATTCATTTTGATCTGGGTATTTAAGAAGCTCAAGAAGCCTGGTTTTATTGCAGGTGCATTTGTCACCGGATATGGTTTATCACGTATCATGGTAGAGTTTTTCCGCGAGCCAGACGCTCAATTGGGCTATCTCGCCGGCAACTGGCTAACCATGGGAATGATTTTATCAATACCGATGGTATTGCTGGGTATCTGGGCAATGCTGCGAGCCAACCGACAAGCCGTAAACACTAAAACGACATGATAAAAAAGGCAGCCTCGCTAAAGCAGCAGATAATCGACATTATTGCACTGCATGGTCCGATCAGTGTGGCAGAATATATGAATCTCTGCCTCTCCGACCCTCACTCCGGCTATTATATGACACAAGAGCCATTCGGTAAAAGCGGTGATTTTATCACCGCACCCGAAATCAGCCAGCTATTTGGTGAAATGATCGGCATATGGTGTTTTACACAATGGAAGATGCTTGAAAAAACCTTGGCAAAATCCATTCCGGTCACTCTATGCGAGATCGGCCCAGGGCGTGGTACTTTGATGAAGGATATACTCAGAGTTCTGCAGCAACTTGCACCTGAAGCATCGCAATCACTCGATATAATCATGATCGAGACCAGCCCGCGCTTGCAGGAAATCCAAAAACAAACTCTAGAAAACAGCGGCTTTTCCATCAAATGGCAAAATAGCTTTAATAGTCTTGATGACAAGCCGCTTATTCTTGTTGCCAATGAACTTTTCGATGCCCTACCGATACGACAATTTGTCAAAGCCAAAGGTCATTATCAGGAGCGTATGATTGGTTTAAATGAGCAAAACGAGCTCATTTTTGTCAGTGGCTCTGCTGGT
>CANQXU010000139.1 GCA_947627865.1 uncultured Paenochrobactrum sp.
GGCATCGACAATAGCTTTTCATCATGAACAGCCAAGCTCTTAGTCAGCTGGCTAATTTCTTTTCGCTCTTCATGATCAGGCGCAACCAGCTCGGCTACAACCGTCTCAACCATTTTATAAACTGATTCATGCATCTCGTATTCTTTCAAAATTATGAAAATTCTAATCTGATTCTTCTGATGGAATGAGCTTAGAAAGCCTTTGAGATGTTCTTAGACTTTTATCATAACCATTTTGTTACAACTTCGTCGGACGATCTTTCATGCCCGTGCATAATTCTGCCGCAATGCGGAACTTTTTCCAGCTATAAAAGTTATTCAAGGCATATGTCATACAATTCTTACTGGGAGAAATTTTATGGATGACACACAAATAGGCTGGATTGCAGCGATTATTATCGGTGGTCTTGCAGGCTGGTTGGCCGAGATGTTCATGAAAAGCAACCAAGGCCTGTTTATGAATATCATTTTAGGCATTGTCGGCGCTGTCGTTGCTAATTTTCTTTTAGGAATTATTGGTGTCGTTCTGACCGGATGGATTGGGTATTTAATCGCCGGATTTATTGGTGCCTGTATTCTGATCGCCCTTGGCAGGGTTCTTAGGCGCGCTTAAATTTAAACAAAAGGCCTTGCATATCTGCAAGGCCTTTTAAATATTCACATTACTGAGCAAACTGGTAGCGCAAGCCTACCCGTATATCATGGATATTCATAGCTTTTTGATGCGCTGCCCCATTACCATTCCCATAGGCTTCAGCCATTTTACCACCATTCACACGGCGGAAGCGGTAACCTGCATCAAGCTTTAAACTTTCGGTTAAGTCATACGACACACCAGCCATTAAAGCATAGGTAAACCGCCAGTCTGAGTTTCCCTGAATGCCATTAACTGGAAAGTCACCACCCTCACGCGCCAAATTTGACCATTTAACTTTCGTACCACCAATACCTGCACCAATATAAGGCGTGATGCCGTTAATATTAGCTAAATCAACATAAGCATTAGCAAGCAATGAAAGAGCAGTAAATTTGCTTCCATCAGTTGATGTACAGTTGGGGCTATTCCAATGTGATGGCTCGCAATGGGTCAGACTACCTTTACTGCGTGTCATGTAATCAAGCGTTAAATCAGTACGGAAATAATCGGTAACTTGATAACCAATACCACCACCAATTAAAAATGAACCCTTTAGGCTACCAGAAATACTTCCTTCACCGTTCGTGTCCACGCAACCAGACCCGCAACTACCAGTAGTAAATTTAGGGAAATCTGCCCCCCGATATTTAGGCTTGGAATAACCAATATCACCACGCAGATACCAACCAGTATTAGAGGTCGGCAAACTAACAACTTCTGGCGCAACAATTATTGGTTCAATATAGTCTGCACCTAAAGAAACAGTTGTAAACATGCTGCTTATAGCAGCTGCGGAAATTAGTAATTTGACGGACTTTTTCTTATAAAAACTCATCATCAGCCCCACCCTTTTTGCGGTCAACGCAAACAAAACATTGCAGACAGGGATATAATGAAAAAGTTAACCCTCACTTAACCGTAACAATTAACTACGTTTTCAATTTTCAACTTCTGTTGTTTGATACAAAAAAGGCACCCAAATGGGCGCCTTTTAGTTTTTAACAAGTCTGCTTAAGCGGCACTTTTAACTGAGGAAATGACATTCACCAAATCATCAACGACTTTTTCCACCAGACCCTCATCATCACCTTCAGCCATGACACGGATCAAAGGTTCTGTGCCAGAAGGCCGAATGACCAATCTGCCCTTATCGCCTAAGCGTTGTTCCGCGTCCTCTATAGCCGACTTTACAAGGCTATTATCCAATGAGCCCTTTGAATTCGTGCGAACATTTTTCAACAACTGTGGAACAGGCTCAAATTTGTGGCAAACTTCACTTAATGGCCTGCCCTCTTCTTGAACACAGGCGAGTATCTGCAATGCAGAAATCAAACCATCACCTGTGGTTGAAAAATCAGACAACACAATGTGCCCCGATTGCTCACCACCGACATTGAAGCCATTGCCTCGCATATGCTCCACGACATAGCGGTCACCAACCTTAGTGCGCGCTAAAGAAAGCTTCTGATCTGCCAGAAAGCGTTCCAGACCCAGATTGGACATAATCGTGGCGACAATACCACCACCTTGCAACTTGCCCTGACGTGCCCATGAATCCGCAATGACAGCCATAAGCTGATCGCCATTAATCACAGAGCCAGTTTCATCAACCAAAAGGATTCTATCTGCATCTCCATCCAAAGCGATGCCAACATCCGCCCGAACTTCATGAACTTTCTTAATCAAGCCGACAGGATGCGTAGAGCCACATTCTTCGTTAATATTAAGACCATTAGGTTCATTGTTGATGGTGATTACTTCAGCGCCAAGCTCCCATAATGCGGCTGGCGCAACTTTATAAGCCGCACCATTGGCGCAATCCACGACAATACGCAGACCATCCAGCGAGAGATTGCGCGGCAATGTGCGCTTGGCAAACTCGATATAGCGATAAATATCACCATCAACACGTTTTGCCTTGCCGATTTCGCCATGTGTTACCATGAGGCCGCTTAGATCTTCTTCAAGCAGGCTTTCAATCTGCAATTCCAAAGCATCAGAAAGCTTATAACCATCGGGTCCAAAAAGTTTGATACCATTATCATAAAATGGATTATGCGATGCAGAAATCATCACACCAATATCAGCGCGCATTGATCGGCATAGCATAGCTACAGCGGGCGTTGGAATTGGCCCAAGCAACAACACATCCATACCAGCAGCAGTGAAACCAGCTACCAATGCGTTTTCAAGCATATAGCCTGACCGACGGGTATCTTTACCAATGACAACACGACGACCCTGACCGGATGTACGAAATAAATAGCCAACCGCCATGCCAACTTTCATGGCTATTTCTGGCGTCATGGGAAAACTATTGGCCTTGCCACGGATACCGTCGGTTCCAAAATATTTACGACTCATGATTGCGCCTTATAAAAAACAAACGAAATTTGGTTAAATCCTACTTTAGCAATGCAACAGGAAGCAGCTAATAATATGACACAACCATTTTCTTATCTATCAACAAAAGGTTGAAATAATAACTAAACAAAAAATACAGTTATCTATTATTTTCAAACACCAATTATTTGTAGCCGTTTACATAAAAATTAAAAGGCCGGAACATCCGGCCTTTTAATAATAATATTATTATTGAGGTTGCGGCTCTGGCTCAGTACCGGCCTCTCCACCTTTATCTTTTGTAGCATTGCCAGCTTTAGGAATGCCTGAGCCACGCGATGGGGTGTCATCACCCGTATCTCGTTTAGGCTTATTACCAAGCAGTAATTCCTTAATTTCATCGCCCGACAATGTTTCATACTCAAGAAGACCTTCCGCAAGAGCAATCCAGTCTTCTCTTTTTTCATTGAGAATACGAATAGCTTCGTCATAGGCTTCATCAATAAGACGACGAACTTCCGCATCAATGATCTGGGCTGTTTCTTCAGATATGTTCTGAGTGCGTGAAACAGAATGACCAAGGAAAACCTCTTCCTGATTATCGCCATAAGCAACACGCCCAAGCTTATCAGAAAAGCCCCACTGGGTAACCATAGAGCGGGCAAGTTTCGTTGCCTGCTGAATATCGGAAGATGCACCAGATGTCACATTTTCCTTACCATATTTCAGCTCTTCGGCAACACGTCCGCCCATCATGATGGCAAGTCTGGAAATCATCCATTGGTAAGTGACAGAATAACGGTCACCTTCAGGCAGCTGCATCACCATACCCAGCGCACGACCACGCGGAATGATCGTAGCTTTATGAAGCGGATCAGCTTTGGGCACGTTCAATGCGAGAATCGCATGGCCTGCTTCATGATAGGCTGTGTTCGCTTTTTCTTCATCCGTCATTGCTGAAGAGCGGCGCTCGGCACCCATCATGATCTTGTCTTTAGCGTCTTCAAATTCCTGCATGGTCACAAGGCGCTTATTGCGTCTTGCAGCCATCAATGCTGCTTCATTAACGAGATTGGCAAGATCAGCACCAGAAAAACCTGGTGTGCCGCGCGCAATAACTTTTAGATCAACATTTGGTGCCAGCGGCACATTGCGCACATGCACTTTCAATATCTGCTCACGACCAACCACATCCGGATTTGGCACAACAACCTGACGGTCAAAACGGCCCGGACGAAGCAATGCCGGATCAAGAACATCAGGACGGTTTGTTGCTGCAATCAGAATAATGGATTCATTAGCTTCAAAACCATCCATTTCAACCAAGAGCTGGTTGAGTGTCTGCTCGCGCTCATCATTACCACCGCCAAGACCGGCGCCACGATGACGACCCACCGCATCGATTTCGTCAATAAAGATGATGCAAGGTTCGTTTTTCTTGGCCTGCTCAAACATATCGCGAACACGGCTGGCACCAACACCAACAAACATTTCAACAAAGTCTGAGCCGGAAATTGTAAAGAAAGGAACATTCGCCTCACCCGCAACAGAACGTGCAAGCAAAGTTTTACCAGTTCCTGGAGGTCCTACAAGCAAAACACCGCGTGGAATTTTACCACCCAGACGCTGGAATTTCTGCGGATCACGCAAGAACTCAACGATCTCTTCCAGATCTTCCTTGGCTTCATCAACGCCGGCAACATCTTTAAATGTCACGCGTCCATGTGCTTCGGTCAGCAGTTTAGCTTTGGATTTACCAAAGCCCATTGCACCGCGTGAACCGCCCTGCATCTGACGCATGAAGAAAATCCAGACGCCTAAAATAAGGATCATCGGCAGCCATGACAGCAAAATTCCAAGCAATGAGCTTGAGCCATCAGATTCTGGACGTGCAGTGATTGTCACGCCTTTGTCTTCCAGTCTCGAGACCAGATCTGTATCGCCTGGCGAGTAGGTCTGGAATGTTGTGCCATTGTCGGTGTAACTGCCAGAAATTCTCTGACCGGTAATCGTTACAGATTTGACACGACCACCAGACACATCATCAATAAACTGAGAATAAGCTATTTCTTGCGAGCCGGAACGCTGTCCCGGGCTTTGAAACAGATTAAAAAGCGCGACCAATAAAAGTGCAATGATCGCCCACAGGGCGAAGTTGCGATAATTCGGATTCATAACAGGGTCCAATCGATAGACACGGCGTTCCGTTCCAAGGAACATTACTTTATCCGTAACATAAGTACGAACCTTGTCCTTGCCAAGGCATGGAAACCATCAAGTGACAATTCTTATCGAACTGTTTTGCAAGAAATGCCTTTTAACACCTAGTTTTTGCACAACAGGCAGCTTTAACCGCTGCTGCCAGCTCAAAATCATGGCCTGTGAGCACATGATCAAACAAAGAAAACACTGCAACCATAGAAAATGCACGATTACTATCGGCAGAATCAGTAACTGTGCAGCCAATTATTATGTTGTTACAGATAATTGCCGGCATCGTTACAAGCGCGGGGAAGAACAGTTCATTCTTATTGGCATCATTTTCTCTAAGATGTTTTTGCAACTCCAGCTTATCAAGAGAGCGAACTGTGATACCCGACTTACCATAATTTTTAATATGATAACGTCCGTCCCAAATAGCACTTTCACAAGCGTCCAATCGGAGTTCGGGCAGATGCCGGTTTTCACGCCAAAACCGAAAATATTTTGCACGCCGCTCAATCACACTGCCATGAATGTTGATGCGTTCGTCTTTTTGCCTGTCTGATTTTAAGTGATGCAATATACGGCGCATATCAGCAGGTCTTGGCAAATATTTTTTGCCGCCGCTGAGTGAAGCAAGAATTCCAAAGAGCAAAGCTGAAGCATCAGCACTCAAGCCATCAGTACCAGATTTTTCGACATCAATAGCACCATCTGGTCTTACATGGATCAGACCTTTATGAGCTATAAGATGCGCTGCCAGTTCAGCATTAACGCTGCTCCGCTCTTTTTGAGCTTGGTTAATCTGTGCCAGAATTAACGCCTGATCACTCTGCTTATCATGCTTAATTTCTATGCGCATGCGAGGACGTTCATAATGTAAATCAACATTGGTAGGATCATCCACCCAGTCGATATTTTTCTCACTTAAAAATTCTCTTAAATTTTCCCGACGTTTAGATAGCAATGGTCGTGTAAGAATAAACTGGTTATTAAGTCGCGTATGCTCGGCCATGACCGCCAATCCCCTGACGGCAGCGCCTCGCTCTTTCCGCATCAAATAAGTTTCAATTTGGTCATCTAACGTATGGCCGGTAAATATCCGGCATGCACCCACTTTAGCTGCTGCTTCGACCAATAATTGGTAGCGTTTTTTCCTAGCGGCATCTGGCACACCTGTCGCAGGCTTATCGCCCTCCCACAGACTGATATGATGTTCAATGCCGCGCAGTTTACATAATGCCGCTACATATCGCGCTTCACTTGCTGATTCAGCGCGCAAATCGTGGTCAACAGTTACAGCAACCAGCCGTGGTCGCTTTGGCAAAGTAGATAAATAATCCTGTAGCAAAAGAAGCAATGCCAATGAATCACTGCCACCAGATACGCCTACGACAATGGCACTTTCATCAGACAGGGCATAAGCGTCGAAATTAATATTGAGTGTCATTTTAAAATTATTCACTGACAGCGGCTTTTTAAAAAGAATAGTTCCGTGCTGCACACAAATCTAAACCATTATCTCCGCTTTGAGCTTTTATAAAGCATGGTATATTTTCATTGGCTGAGTGGCTTAGAATATCTAGCAATGAGCTTTTGACAATTCTTCATTGACTCTTTTTGATACTGTAACAGCAGCATCAGGATATTGTTTTCCAATTTTAGAAAACGTTGCGCAAGCCACAGATTTATTGTCTAATTTCAGCATAGAAAGACCGAGTTTCAGCATATTTTCCGGCCCTCGCTTACTATCTGGATAATCACGCTGGGTATCAAGAAAAACCGTTGCTGCTTCTTTATATTTTTGCTGCGAATATAGGGTTTCCCCTAACCAGAAACGAGCATCAGCAGTCATAGGATCGGCAGGATAGCGATCAATATGTGCTTGGAATGCAACCTCTGCTGCTGGATAATTTCCCTGCAAAATATAGTTATAAGCTGCATTATAAATCGCATTGGGATCATCTTGCTGCGGCAGACTGGCTAATATCTGTGCTGGCTCAAAACTTTCTGGTGTTTGGATTTCAGAAACCTGTGGAGTTACATCGAGCGTTTCGCCGATTACGTTGCCATTGGCATCAAATTTTATGGAGCCAAGCTGGCGGGGCGGTACGCCCAGACCAGGTTGTGGCACCTGACCACCAATAGCAACGGAATCGGCGCCCGCAGATGGGCTAGCTGTATTTTCTTCTAAACTTGGAGGCGGAGGAAAAGCAAAGCCGTTTTCAACAGCACTTACCTTCTCATCAGCAACGCCACTCTGTGGCTTGGAAGAGGCAACATTACGTTGCTCTCCCTGCCCTGCATCAGTGCGCTTTTTATCTTCCAGCTCCTGAAAGCGGAATTCATTGTCTTCCTGCGTATTCCGCATTTGCTCTTGCATCTGCAGAATCTGAAAATTGAGTTCTTCAACCTTGCCCGACAGCTCACGGATCTGTTCCTGCAACTGCGTTACTCGCGGATCAACAGCCTGCGCCACTTGCACCAGTCCCTGATTTTGCAAATACGAAGTTGACGATAGCCCTGAAGCAGAAGCCGTCATACTACCGATCAGCGGTAACATGGCCAATGCTAGTGTCATCTTCCTCAATGAATGTTTCATCTTCCAAAGTGCCTCATTTATAAGAAACCATTGAT
>CANQXU010000140.1 GCA_947627865.1 uncultured Paenochrobactrum sp.
AAAAACGGGCCGCTTAAGGCCAATAGTATAACCTAAGACTCTACCAAAATCTGGAGGAGCATTGGGGCCCAGGTCATCCCCATTTGACGAAAGTCAGGGTCTATACCAAAATCGAAATTATAGATTAGGTCTACTTCTTGGCCGATATTGAATGTGTAGTCCTTTGACAGATTATCTACGTATGGCGCGCTATAAGTTTGAGAGACGGAATTGATAATAAGCAGTAGTGATAAAGTTATTATAAAGTAAGGTTTTAAAGATAATGATTTATAGAATATATATCTATAGATTAGAGTAGTTTTATTGAGATGATTACACATAAATTTAGTCCGTAATAATATAAATTATACGTAATGATTTTAATCAATTGCTTGAGTGATTTATTTGGTCTATGATAAATTAAGTCTGTGCTTCGCTAATTAAAGCGTGCAACATCATGCAGTGCCTGAAACAGCATTTTTTGATTTTAGGATTTTGATATTGAAAATGTATCAGCTTAAAAAATATCTGACTTATATGAAGGCAGACTAGCTGTTTAATCTATATATTAAAAATGTATGCACGATTACGTATGGGTATTCTTAAAATATGCAAATCCTAAAATCAGTAAATATCCATCTTTCTACATCACGAACTCCTAATTAGAGGCTCGCACACTAGTCGTTTTTACTTTAACGCGAACCCCCAATTAATTGTGATGTATTTTAAACTTTAATATATAACTGAAGTGGTCCTGTTTTTCTGAACAGTTTTTCGATCCAGCTAAGATGCACCCTGGTTAGGTTTCATGCTGCTTGGTTGATGTGTATTGCGCTAAAATATGCACTATTCGGCGTTTGTTTATCAAGGGCGGTGTGTGGTCGCTCTGTGTTGTAAAATCCAATCCAGTCTTTGATCACTCGTCTGGCTTGGAAGCCATCCAGCAGTTCATGCAAATATACGGCTTCTTGTTTGAGGGATCGCCATAATCTTTCGATGAAAATGTTGTCGAGATAACGCCCACGACCATCCATTGATATTTTGATCTTGGCATCAGTCAGAATAGCGATCCAGTCTTTTCCAGTAAACTGGGCCCCTTGATCGGTATTCATTATTTCAGGCTTGCCGTATTTGAGAATAGCCTCATTCAAGGCTTCAACGCAGAAGCTGGCATCCATCGTATTGGAGAGCCGCCATGACAGCACCTTGCGCGTTGCCCAATCCATAATCGCAACCAGATAAAGAAAGCCACGCTGCATGGGGATATAAGTAATATCACTGCACCAGACTTGATTTGGGCGCGTAATCGACAGCTTTCGTAAAAGATATGGATATATCATATGCTGTGGGTGCTTTTTGCTGGTATCAGGGCTTTTATAGATAGCTTGCAATCCCATCATACCCATTAATCGACGCACCCGGTGTCTTCCTGCATGAAGCCCACTTCGAGGTAGGCAAGCGGTGATTTGACGGCTACCAAAGAACGGGTATTTCGTGAAGGTGCGATCAATCTCATTCATAAGTTTCAGCGTTTCTGGATCAATTCCGACAGGCGTATAATATATTGATGACCGGTTGATCTTTAGTAGTTTACACTGTCTGCTCAGACTTAAATCAGCATCATCCTTGCGGATCATTGCTTTGCGTTCAGCGGGGCTCATCGCTTCAGCCCTTGTGACAAAAAATCATTTTCAATCGCTAACTTGCCAATCTTGGCGTGGAGCTCTTTGATTTGTGCATCATTGCCTTCTGTTTTTTTGATCTTATCAGAAAACACACCAGCCAAGCCATCAATCGCTTGCCGCTTCCATGTGGTCACTTGGGTCGGATGGATTTTGTGTTTGGCGGCGATCTCTTGAACCGTCTTGTCACCGCGCAGGGCTTCGAGCGCCACAGTGGCTTTAAACTTGTCTGAAAAGTTCCGTCTTGTCGTCATTTGCGTATCCAATCGCTAAAGGAGGATACATCTTAGCAGACTGTCTAGTTTTCCAGGACCACTTCATAACCTGACGAATGATGATTGAGGAGCAATACTGTGCACGGTTTACTGAGTAAAGATGATAGATTATCAGCTAATATTGAGCTTTGTATGTGCGCTCTACCAACGGCGTATTCCTAATCATGTTTCGCATATTATTTAGAAATGCAGATTCTGCCGGATTTAGACTTCGGCGTGGGTTGCTTACCATATGTATATCTATCGCTGGGAGATCATCATAAGGAGGAAGCGGCCAAAGCTTTCCCGTTTCAACGTCATGTTGGGCCACATGAACCGGCAGTGCTCCAATGCCTAATCCGGCAACAATCATGCGGCGCATCTCGGGTAAATTTGCTGAGATGCCTTTAGGTTCTGATTGCAAATGAACACGCTCTCGCAGTTGCCGCACAAGATAAAGAGGGCCGTTTTCTATTTCAGTTTGAAACGCAACTGTCTTATTGCCTGAAATAGCTTCGGTTTTTATGTTTTCTTTTCCAAATAATGGATGATCAGGTCCGCAAAAGAGCCCGAAAAACTCTCGAAATAGAACAAAACTATCGAGCGAAATTTCAGGTTCTCTTAAGAGGCAAATACCAAATGTCGCTTGATTTTGCCGCATGCGGTTTAAAACATCTGCGCTATCCGTGACTGAAATTGAGTAAGTAATATCCGGATAGTTGAGATTAAACTCCTTCAGCACCGCATCGAAATGAGGGCACACCACGTGACTGGTCATAATTATGGATATATGTCCGGTAACAACATTTTCGGCGGTTGCCATGAGGCTGGGTAATCGGGAAATTGCCCCAAAAAGTAAATGACTTTCACGGTACAGGGTTTCACCTGCTGTTGTTAGTGCAAAATGTCCGGGTCTCCGGTCAAGCAGTCTTTTCTCAACTGTATCTTCTAAGCGTTTCAATGCGCTACTGATGGTTGGCTGACTTAAGTTTAAAAACTCTGCTGCCCGCGTGATGCCACCTTGCTCCACGACTATTGTAAATGTGCGCAACAGGTTCCAGTCAAGACGCCACAAAAACCGTTCTTTATAAGTTCGCATCATTAATCCTATCAATGATGATGATTTAGTTTATTTGTTTGCACGATGGTCAGTCCGGTGTCAAGTTACAAAAATTGAAGTAGCTGAGAGCAAGATGAGGACGCTGGACAATCGTTTTTTTAAGGGGTTGCATTAGGGTAAAGCATTGAAAATTCTATAATTTTGCAAATTTAATTAACGCAAACAGAATATGCTTCATCATATTTTCCCCTCAGATAATTCGCTTGGCTCTAAAGTCATCATAATGGATTGAATGAAGTGGATGTCTGAATGATGCTGCCTGATAAGGTTGGCTTGATTGAGGATGCTGTCTCTCAAATTAAGGATGGCGCAGTTGTTATGCTTGGTGGTTTTGGGGTGCCTGGCACTCCTTTCAGCCTCATCAAAGAACTTGTACGGCAGGGACCTCGCGGACTGACAATTATTAAAAATGATGCGAATGAAATCGGCATGGGTGTGGATTGGCTGTTGGAGAATGGGCAAGTTGAAAAGCTTGTTGCAAGCCATATCGGTTTAAACCCCACAGCCGTTCGTATGATGAATGAGGGCTCTCTTAAGGTTGATTTTATTCCTCAAGGACTATTGGCTGAGCGTATCCGTGCTGCTGGAGCGGGTTTGATGGGTATTGTTACCGATATTGGTATTGGCACTTCGTTGGTTGCAGAGAAGCAGCAAGTCAAATGTGGTGATGCCATGGGTGTGTTGGAGCCAGCGATGAAGGCTGACTTTGCATTGGTACATGCACATAAGGCTGATCATTTTGGCAATCTGGTCTTTGCAGCTACAGCTCGTAATTTTAACCCTTTAATGGCAATGGCTGCAGATAGAACAATCGTAGAAGCTGAAGAGTGTTTATCTGTAGGTGGATTGAACCCAGACGATATACATCTGTCTGGTGCGTTTGTTGATCATGTTGTTGCAATGAAAGAATTGCCGGAGGTGTATGGTGTCATCAGACGTTAAAGAACGGATGTTGCGACGTGCTGCCAAGGATATACAGTCAGGTATGACGGTGAATCTTGGGATTGGTCTGCCTACGGAAGTGTTAAAATATGTACCAACGGACTTACCGGTTTGTTTGCATTCAGAAAATGGAATTACTGGTGTTGGCCCCAGCGGTACATATGAAGAAGCTGACCGTAACCTGATTGATGCCGGTGGTGCTTATGTAAAACGCGTGGCGGGGGCTGCATTTTTTGATAGTTCTGTCAGCTTTTCTATTGTGCGATCAGGCCGGCTTGATCTGACTATGCTGGGGGCTTTTGAAGTTTCTGCGACGGGCGATCTGGCAAATTGGATTATTCCGGGCAAATTTTCGCCTGGTATGGGTGGTGCTATTGAGTTGGCTCAAAAAGCCCGTTTCGTTTCTGTCATTATGATGCACACGGATCGCAAGGGTAATCCCAAAATACTGAAAGAATGTACACTGCCACTAACGGCTAAAGGGCAGGTTAATAGAATTTATACGGATATGGCAATTTTTGATATCAGGAATGGCGAGCTCATGCTGAAAGAAATTGCCGAAGGTGTGACATTGCCACAGCTCAAAGATACCACTGCCGCTAAATTTCATACGCCAGATCATCCAATACCGACATTTTAAATATTTAGGGCCTGAAATGACCACCACAACCACATCGATTATCAATGCAGTTGATGCCGTATTTGATCGAGAAATAGCATTTTTAGAGAAACTGATACGCTTTCCATCTGTGAGAGGGGAAGAGCAAGCAGCACAATCTTTCATGGCTTCTGAACTCGCAGCATGTGGCTACGAAGTTGATCAATGGGAGATCAATCTTGCTGATATTGAAGGGATGCCTGGTTTTTCACCGGTTATCGGTAATTATGATAATGCTGTTAATGTTGTGGGTACTTTGCGCGGTTCGGGTCAAGGCCGCAGCTTAATTCTTAATGGGCATATGGATGTAGTGCCTGCGGGCCCATTAGATATGTGGGAAAAGTTGCCTTTTGAGCCATATATCAAGGATGGTTGGATGTATGGTCGTGGCTCCGGTGATATGAAGGCTGGTCTTGCTTCCAACTTGTTTGCAATTGAGGCTTTAAAAGAAATTGGCTTGAAGCCTGCTTCTGATATATTTTTCCAATCGGTTGTTGAAGAAGAATGCACGGGAAATGGTGCATTGGCATGTTTGCAGCGTGGGTACAAAGCGGATGCGGTATTAATTCCTGAACCATTTGCGGAGAAGCTAGCGACTTCTCAGGTCGGCGTCTTGTGGTTCCAAGTCAGGCTGCAAGGGCTGCCAACCCATGTTGCTTATGCTGGTAGCGGGGCAAATGCGATTGAAGCAGCGCTGCCTATCTTTCATGCATTGCATGAATTGGAAAAGAGCATGAATGAACCTCAATGTCGCCATTATGACTATGAGCATCACCATCATGCATTGAACTTGAATATCGGTAAAATTGAAGGTGGTGATTGGACAAGCTCGGTGCCAGCATGGTGCGTTTTTGATGTTAGGCTAGGCATCTTCCCAGGGCAGAAAATTGATGAAGTCAAAGCCATGGTTGAACAGGCGATTGAGCAAGCTGGGAAGAAGCATCCGTTCTTGGCTGATAACCTACCAATTGTGACTTATAATGGCTTTGAAGCTGAGGGTTATTCACTTGATGAGGATAAACGTCTTGTTGCATTAGAAGCGGTGGCAGCACTTGGGCGTGCGCATAAAACTGTCTCCGGTGAAGAATTAATAAAAGAGCCGATTACAGCCACAACGGATGCCAGATTTTTTGGGCTTTATGCCGATACGCCTGCTTTGGTTTACGGTCCGCGGGCGGAAGCAATTCATGGTTTTAACGAGCGTGTAGAATTAGAGTCTGTAAAACGAATAACTCAATCAACAGCATTGTTTATTGCTGATTGGTGCGGGCTGGAGAAAATCTAAATGCTTATGCGAGAAGTTGCTATCGTTTCAACCGCCAGAACGCCAATCGGTAAAGCCTATAGGGGCGCCTTTAATGCAACGCAAGCACCCATTCTAGCTGCACAATCAGTTCGCGCGGCTATTGATAGAGCAGGCATTGAAGCGTCAGAAATACAAGATTTCACATTAGGCTGCGCATTAACGCAAGGAACCAGTGGCATCAATGTCGCCCGTCACACTGTTTTTGCTGCAAATTTACCAGTTAATATACCAGCAGCAACGATAGACAGGCAATGCGCATCAGGGCTGTCAGCTATTGCTGTAGCAGCCGCACAAATTCGGCAAGGGGACTATGATGTGACGCTTGCCGGCGGCATGGACAGTATTTCTCTTGTTCAAAATAGTAACTGGAATGGAACAGATTACCGTATCTCATCGGTTGGCGATAGCTACTATATGCCAATGATCGCTACGGCAGATTTAGTTGCTGAGAAGTATCACATTACGCGTGACGCCCAAGATGAATATGCATTGGAAAGCCAGATGCGTACGGCAAAAGCGCAAGAAATGGGCGTTTTTGCGGATGAAATTATTGCTGTGAAAGCAATAAAAACTCTTAAATGTAAAGACACGGGCGAAGTAACTAAGCTTGAAGTGATCCTTAACGATGATGAGTGTAATCGTCCGCAAACAACGCTGGAAGGTCTAAAAGCTCTTAAGCCTGTCTTAAGTGAGCAATCAACTATCACTGCGGGGAATGCGTCGCAATTATCTGATGGTTCATCCGCTTGTGTGTTGATGTCTATGGAGCAGGCGGTCGCAAGAAACATAACGCCGCTTGGTGTTTTTCGTGGGATGCAGACCATTGGCTGCGCACCTGAAGAAATGGGCATCGGGCCAGCTCTGGCCATTCCACTTTTACTGAAACGTCATGGTCTGACGATAGATGACATTGATTTATGGGAAATCAATGAAGCTTTCGCTTCTCAGTTACTTTATTGCAGAGATAAGCTGGGTATTGATCCGTTAAAGCTCAACGTGAATGGTGGTGCTATTTCTATTGGGCATCCATATGGGATGAGTGGTGCCAGAATGGTTGGCCATGCTTTGCTCGAAGGCAAAAGACGCGGCGCGCGCTTTGCAGTTGTTAGTATGTGCGTGGGGTGGGGAATGGGAGCGGCTGCCTTATTAGAGATTGCTTAATTATAAGATCTGGCAAGGCTAATGTATAAAAGGAAAAAGAAGTAATGTCAGATAAAAAGAACATTTCATTTCGGCTGGCAGGTCGCGACGACAGCAAAGTTATTTTCAAGGCCCTAAAACTATTGGCTGACTCTTTGGGCCAAGCAGAAAACTTTAAAACGACGCAAAAAATTCTTGAGGAAGCGGGTTTTGGAGAAAATAAAAAATTCACTGTAACTTTGGCAGAAACCAGCGGAACAGTCGCTGGAATATGTCTTCATTTTCCTATGTTCTCAACGTGGCTTGGCACATCAGGACTTTATGTTCAGGATGTTTTTATTTTTGAAGAGCATCGCAATGCTGGGATCGGTGAAAAACTTTTGAGGGAGGTCGCAAAATGGGGTAGGGAGCAAGGATATCACTATATTCGATTGGCAGTGAATATTGAAAATGAAGCTGGCGCAAGATTTTATGAACGTCTTGGATTCCAGCACGCTGATGATGAACAGAATTATACGTTAATCTCTGACAGATTTAATGCGCTAGCCGGTGGTTAAATTTTGACAAGGGATCAAAGTAGTTATTCGTAATTACTATGTTAGACATCGAGTTTATTAATTTTGATATCAAAATTAATAAACTCAATGTCTAACATAGAAATTACGAATAA
>CANQXU010000141.1 GCA_947627865.1 uncultured Paenochrobactrum sp.
GCAAATAAAATGGCCGTTATGCCGAGGGAAGACATAACGACCATTATGTATGCGAGCGATAACCCTTAAGAGGGGGAGAGAGTTATCGCGTTCGGTAGGTAACGGGGGGATTGTTACCTGACCGAAACTCAACAAAAGTTGATAGATTTAATTTCTTATGGAAAAATGGCTATTCAAGGGCGAGATCATTATTTTACGGCGTAAAACCTAGTTTTTAGAGAAAATATTTAAAAAAAGCATGTAACTCGCCTCAATAGTGGATTGAAGCCAACAGTTTGCAAGGCTTTGGTTTATTTTTGTTCCGCTTTGGTTTAAATCATACAATATGAAAAAAGGTGATCATCTCTTCCTCGTGGATGGCTCGGGTTATATTTTCCGCGCTTATCATGCTCTGCCCCCGTTGACGCGCAAGTCTGACGGGCTTCCTGTCGGCGCGGTTTCCGGCTTCTGCAATATGCTGTGGAAGCTGTTGAAAGACGCACGTGATACCAGCCTTGGTATCGTGCCAACACATTTTGCGGTCATATTTGATTACTCATCGCAAACATTCCGCAAAGAGATATATCCTGAATATAAGGCGAATCGCACCGCACCACCGGAAGACCTGATCCCGCAATTCAGTCTCATCCGCCAAGCAACCAAAGCCTTCAATCTTCCTTGTATCGAAAAAGAGGGATATGAGGCGGATGATATTATTGCGACTTATGCAAAACTTGCCGAAGAGGCGGGCGCAGACGTCACCATCATTTCTTCCGATAAAGATCTGATGCAGTTGGTGACGCCAAACACAATACTTTATGACGGAATGAAAGATCAGCAGATCTCTATACCGCAGGTGATTGAGCGCTGGGGTGTGCCGCCTGAAAAAATGATCGATCTGCAGGCGCTGACGGGTGATAGTACAGATAATATCCCGGGGATTCCTGGAATTGGTCCTAAAACGGCTGCACTTTTAATTTCCGAATTTGGTGATCTTGATACTATTTTGGCGCGCGCTTCTGAGATCAAACAGAATAAGCGGCGCGAGAATATTATCGCCTATGCAGAGCAAACCAAGATTTCGCGCCAACTTGTGACTTTATGCAAGGATGTTCCGCTCGATGTTGAGCTGGATGCGTTGATGCTTGAGCCACAAAATGGCCCTATGCTCATAGGCTTTTTGAAGGCAATGGAGCTGAATTCGCTGACACGTCGTGTCGCGGAAGCGACAGATACCAATGCGTCAGCTGTTGAGCCTTGCTTTATTGAAACAGAATGGGGGGCGGATGCCCGTGGTCCTGATCTTGATCGGGGAACAGCGCCGCAATCTGGTGAGGCAGATGCCGATATTCCAGCGCCTCTCTTGGGCGATAATACACCAAAAGGTCTCGCTGATCAGTTTGCAGCTTTAGCAGTATCGCAACCAATAGATACGAGTGCTTATCATACGATCAAAGAACTGTCCGTGCTGCAGGAGTGGTTTGCAGAAGCTACAAATACCGGACTGATGGCGTTTGATACAGAGACAAATTCTCTCGATCCGATGCAGGCAGAGTTGATTGGTTTTTCAATCTCTCTCAATTCTGGCAAAACGGCCTATATACCTTTGCAGCACAAATCGGGTGAAGGTGATCTGCTGGGCGGTGGTTTGGTTGAAGGTCAAATTCCGCTGGATGATGCACTTGCCGCATTAAAACTTGTACTTGAAGATGCGTCTGTGCTGAAAATCGCTCAGAATATGAAATATGATTGGCTGGTGATGTATCAGCACGGCATCAATACAGTGTCCTTTGATGACACGATGTTGTTGTCCTATGTGCTTGACGCAGGTGTTGGCAGTCATGGAATGGATGCACTGTCAGAGCGTTGGCTTGGTCATAAACCTATTGCATACAAGGACGTTGCAGGCTCTGGTCGCAATGCCATCACTTTCGATATGGTCGATCTGGAACGTGCCACTGCTTATGCAGGCGAGGATGCCGACGTAACAATGCGTCTTTGGAGGGTACTGAAGCCTCGTCTTGTTGCTGAAAATATGGTCAGCGTATATGAAAGACTGGAGCGTCCGCTAATTGATGTGCTGGCGCGAATGGAAGCACGCGGCATCACTGTTGACCGGCAAATACTGTCACGTTTGTCGGGTGAGCTGGCACAGGCAGCTGCTGCTATTGAAGATGAAATTTACGCTCTTGCGGGTGAAAAGATAAATATTGCTTCACCAAAGCAGCTTGGCGAAATTCTTTTTGATAAGCTTAACCTTCCAGGCGGCACGAAAACAAAAACAGGCCAGTGGTCAACCTCTGCTCAGTTGCTGGAAGATTTGGCCGCTGAGGGCCACGAACTGCCACGCAAAATCGTTGATTGGCGTCAGCTGGCCAAGTTGAAGTCAACCTATACGGATGCATTGCCGGGTTATATCAATCCTAAAACAAAGCGCGTTCATACATCTTATTCCATGGCTGCAACAACAACAGGGCGCTTGTCTTCTTCTGATCCGAACTTGCAAAATATTCCGGTAAGAACAGCTGAAGGACGTAAAATTCGTAAGGCTTTCATTGCTCAGCCAGGTAATAAGCTTATCTCAGCTGACTATAGTCAGATCGAATTGCGTGTATTGGCGCATGTTGCCGATATCCCGCAGCTTAAGCAGGCATTTGCAGATGGGTTGGATATTCATGCCATGACTGCATCGGAAATGTTTGGTGTTCCAATCGAAGGCATGCCTGCAGAAACCAGGCGACGGGCTAAAGCCATTAATTTCGGGATTATCTATGGTATCTCCGCTTTTGGTCTGGCTAATCAGCTTTCAATCCGCCGTGAAGAAGCCAGTCAATATATTAAGACATATTTTGAGCGCTTTCCTGGTATAAAGGATTATATGGAATCAACGAAGGCTTTTGCTCGAGAGCATGGCTATGTTGAAACTATATTTGGACGTCGCGCCTATTATCCGGAAATACGCGCGTCAAATGCTCAAGTCAGAGCCTTTAATGAACGCGCCGCTATTAATGCTCCGATCCAAGGCTCCGCCGCCGATATTATACGTCGTGCGATGGTGAAAATGGAGGATGCGTTAAAAATAGCCGGACTAAATGCACAAATGCTTTTACAGGTGCATGATGAACTGATATTCGAAACGGAAGAAAACGAGGTAGACAATACTATAACCGTTATTCGTAAAGTCATGGAGAATGCCGCAATGCCAGCAAGGGCTTTGTCGGTTCCGTTGCACGTTGATGCACGCGCTGCCGATAATTGGGATGAGGCGCATTAGGCGGATATTATGGCTTTTTGTTTTGAAAAAATGCAACACTGCAGCGCTTGCATAGCTGCGGTGCAATAATTTTCGCATCAGATAAGTTGACGAGTAGCCTCGCAACCTTTACTGAAAACTCAAATCCATGTCTTTATGTCTTGCCGGTTATCCGGCTTGTCACGGACTACCATTGAAAGTCATTCATGTCTCTTCCAGATAATATCGCACCGGCTCTCTCCGGTGCTCTTGCTGCTCGCGGTTACACCTCCCTTACTGCTGTCCAGCAAGATGTACTAAATTCTGAAGCCGCAGATCGGGATCTGCTGGTTTCTGCGCAGACCGGTTCAGGTAAGACTGTTGCCTTCGGTATCGCTATCGCTCCGACTATTTTAGAAAATGGTGAACGTTTTGGCAAAGCGGGTTCTCCGCTTGCATTGATTATTGCCCCTACGCGTGAACTTGCTTTGCAGGTACGTCGTGAACTGGAATGGCTTTATGGCCAGACCGGTGCGCGCATTGCTTCATGTGTTGGTGGTATGGATATCCGTTCAGAACGCCGCGCTTTGGAAAATGGCGCACATATTGTTGTTGGTACACCAGGCCGTTTGCGCGATCACATTACACGTGGCGCATTTGATATGTCAGCCTTGCGTGCTGTCGTGCTGGATGAAGCCGACGAAATGCTTGATCTTGGCTTCCGTGAAGATCTCGAATTTATTCTTGATGAGGCTCCTGAAGACCGCCGCACCTTGATGTTCTCTGCAACAGTGCCAAAGCCAATTGCTTTGCTGGCCAAGCGCTTTCAGAATGATGCATTGCGTATCGCTGCTGCCGGTGAAACAAAACAGCATGGTGATATTGAATATCAGGCTATGCTGGTTCCACCACAAGAACGCGATCATGCAATTATTAACTCACTCCTTTTCCATGATGCACAAAATACTATTATTTTCTGTGCAACGCGTGAGGGCGTCAAGCATCTGACCAGCCGCTTGTCAAACCGTAGCTTTGCAGTTGTCGCGCTGTCGGGTGAGTTGAGCCAGGCTGAACGTAATAATGCGCTTCAGGCGATGCGCGATGGTCGTGCACGCGTTTGTGTCGCCACTGACGTTGCGGCACGTGGTATTGATTTGCCAAATCTGGATCTGGTTATCCATGCGGATCTGCCAAATAATCCGGAAACGCTGTTGCACCGTTCTGGCCGTACTGGTCGTGCAGGCCGCAAGGGTACTTGCGTCATGGTGGTTCCGTTCTCACGTCGTCGTACAGCGGAGCGTCTTTTGCATCTTGCCAAGCTTGATGCTGAAACCATTGCAGCGCCTGGTATTGCAGCTGTTCAGGCCCGTACAAATGAGCGTATTCTGGATAGTGCAGAATTTATCGAGCCGTTGGATGAAGAGCATAATGATTTGCTGAAATCCTTGCAGGAGCGCTATACACCAGAGCAGATTGCAGCGGCATATCTTCGTCGTGAATTGGCTCTGCGTCCGGTTCCGGAAGATGTTTCTGACGCTCCTGTGCATCCACTGGGTGCAAAGCGTGGCCGCGAGCGCTCCGATCGTGATCGTCCTGAACGCGGTGATCGCTTTGGTGATCGTGGTGGCGATCGTGGTGAGCGTGGTGAACGCTTTGATCGTCAGGCACGTTTTGACGGCGTGTGGTTCTCGCTTTCAGCGGGTCGCAAACACCGAGCAGATCCAAAATGGTTGCTTCCATTGATTTGTAAAGCAGGCGATATTGGCAAGCGCGATGTCGGTTCGATCCAGATCATGGATAGTGAAACACGTTTTGAAATTCAGTCATCAAAAGCTGAAGAGTTTTTCCAGTTGGTTGAAGCTCAAGGAACAGGCGAAAAAGGTCTGGTAATCCGTAAAGCTCAAAATGGAGGATCATATTCAAGATCAGGCCGTGATGGTGGTGATTACAAATCACGTGAATCACGCGGCCCACGTGGTGACCGCTCATTTTCCGGCCCAAAAGGCGGCGGGAAGTGGGATAAGCCAAGAGGCGGAAAATATGAAGGTGTTTCATCCTTCAAGAAAAAACCGAACAGAGATTAATCCTGTTTGATATCGTGATTAAAGCCCCGCATTTGCGGGGCTTTTTATTATAAAAATGGATGCGTGTCTCATGCTCCCCTGATCTTATTATACCTTCTCTTCAAAACATTGCTTTCGTTATGTTTGCTTCCATGCTGAACTGCATATTGTGCAGGGACTTATGGGAGGTCCGTTTTCTGCGCAGTTAATTAAACGAGCATGCTTCAGGATGAGGGAAAAATGTCGGGTAATATAAAAGCGGCAGTCGTTCAGGCGGGGTCAGTATTGTTTGATACTGAAAAGACACTTGAGAAGCTTGAGAGAATGGCAGCTGAAGCTGCAGCTCTGGGGGCAGATTTGGTTGTATTTCCGGAAGCTTTCGTGGGCGGGTACCCCAAAGGTGTAGATTTTGGCGCACGGCTCGGTGTCAGGAGTCTTGAAGGCAGAGATGACTTTCATCAATATTATGAAAGTGCAATTGATTTAAAGAGTGCGGAAGCGCAACGCATAGCAGCGGCCGCCCGAAAGAATAACATTCATATGGTGGTCGGCATCATCGAGAGGGACGGCGGCACTTTATATTGCACCTCGGTGACTTATGCTCCATCCGGTCAGCTTGTTTCCAAACATAGAAAATTGATGCCAACAGCAGTCGAGAGGCTCGTTTGGGGCTTTGGTGACGGTTCTACAATTGGCGTAGCCGATACGGAAATTGGCAAGATTGGTAGCGTCATATGCTGGGAAAACTATATGCCACTGTTACGCTCAGCAATGTATGCACAAGGCGTGCAACTCTATTGTGCTCCTACTGTTGACGATCGTGACACATGGCTGCCAACAATGCGTACCATTGCGATTGAAGGGCGTTGCTTTGTTATATCAGCCTGCCAATATTTGCTGCGCTCTGATGGCCCTGCTGATTATAAGCCTATTCAGGGCGACAATCCTGACACGGTGCTGATCCGTGGTGGGTCGTGCATTGTAGATCCGCTTGGTAATGTTCTGGTCGAGCCGGATTTCTCGGGTGAAGGCATTAAAATGGCAGAACTTGATCTAAGCCTTATCATTAAGGGCAAATATGACCTTGATGTTGTGGGGCATTACAGCCGTCCGGATGTTTTCAATCTAAGTGTGGACACACGCGCAAAGTCTGCGGTTAGCTTTTCTGCGCCGACATTGAGCCAGAATCAGTGTTGTGGGAGCATGGACACAGACACTTCGCAGGCTGGAGAATAATTGAAATTAGCAATACCTAATATTAATTATTGCTTAATGAGCGGGCAAGATCAGCAATGACTTGCCCGAGTTCTTCCACCTTTTCCGCCTGTGCCTCGGCATTGGTCATTGATATTGCAATGCCGGCAATTGGATGTTTGAAATCGTTTAATATGGCTGCGCCAATGCAATACATGCCGTCGCGAATTTGGCCATTGTCAATAGCATAGGATTTTGCCGCCATTTCCTGCATTTCTTTTTCAAAAGTAGAATGATCAGGCACACTATGCGCTGTAAAAACCTGAGGCCATTTACCTCGCAAAATTTGATCTCTTTGCTGGCGGCTCAAATGTGAAAGCATGGCTTTCCCTGTGGCGGTAAAGACTGCGGGTAGTGACAAGCCAATTTGAAATGCAAAGCCCAGAGGGCGTTGCGCATTGCGGCAGCCGATATAAACGACCTTATCAGATTGCATGACAGAGAGTGTAACCGTGTAATCGGTCAAACGCTGATCTGTAGCGAGAAGTCTTTCAAAATCACGCACCAGATCGGCCTTGTCTAAATAAGCGCTGCTCCATCGTAGGGAGTGCGAGCCAATCTCAAAGCCTTGTGGTGTTTCTTGCAAAAGACCAAGGTTGGCAAGTGTATGACAGAGGCCATGAACAGAGCTTTTGGGCAAATTGAGATTGCGGGCAATATCCGAAACACCTTGCGCCATTTGTGATGATGCAAGGTAGTCCATGATCATTACCGCGCGTTCAACTGCCGGCACTAAATTGGCATGAAACAATTGTAACCTCGATTGACAAGGGACAGAAGAAAAAGCTATCGTTCAACTTAAAGAACGTCGTTCAGTATATTGAACGTCAGGGGTAACGCAAGCAAAAAGTGAGGCTGCAAAGTGCTTAAGCTGAACGATCCTTCATTATTAAAAGAACTCTGTCTCATTGATGGTAAGTGGCAGTCTGCCGCAAGCAATTTGACCATTAATGTCACCAATCCGGCAAATGGTTCCGTTGTCGGCACTGTTCCTCTGATGGACCCGTCAGAAATCCCGGCAGTCATTCAATCCTCCCAAGTGGCTCAGAAAAAATGGGCAGCATTGGCTGCGAAAGACAGATCAGCCATTTTGCGTAAATGGTTTGAGTTGATGGTTGAAAATGCCGATGATCTGGCGGCAATTAT
>CANQXU010000142.1 GCA_947627865.1 uncultured Paenochrobactrum sp.
AAAAATCGGCCCAGATCCGCGAAATTTTAATCAGCGAGTCAGCTTGGGAAGAAATGACCTGCTTATTCGCACCTTCCATAAATCCGGGCTTACCCTTCTTTCCTCGCAGCCAACTAAATAAGTTGGCTGGTATAGCTAATGCCAATACAGCAAACGTTACGCAAATAGCTACTACAGCCAAAAATGATTGGCTGTTTTTCAGGTAGGGATACGCCAGAAAAAGAATCAGGACTAAAGCGGCGATAACGCCGCTGATTAGCACTATGCGATTTTTCATAATTGCCCGCCTCAACCTTCAACAATGGCAACAACGCTAACGTCCTTTAAATCAATCTCGTCTTCACTGCCATCATCATCGTATTTAATCCAACCGAACCCATAAGAAGCTCGGCGGTTCGTGAGTAATCGCGCTGGGCGTTCATCATATTTAATCTGAACAATCGCCTTTTTAATTTTGTCGCTTGCCTCATCTGCGGCAATGATTTTACTGGCTTCATCCTCCAAATCAGAAGATGAGCCGCCGCTGATTGGTTCGCCGTCAATAACTAAAGGTTGTTGCTCTTCGCCCTTCTCCAGTTCGTCGCTATCGGCACCCCCTCCTATCCATGCGTTGGCATCGCTCGGCAGCTCCTGACCTTCTTCATTGTCGCCTGACGTATTCACGGCTTTAGATTCCGGCTCTTTGAGTGAATCACAAAAAGCCCGCACATCAGCAGTAGTTAGCTCGTCTTGTGCTTCGGAACAAAAAGCCTCTACTTCTTCAGCGTGTTTTTTATAGGCACGATGTAACAGGGCCATTGCCTGCATAGAGACAACACGGCCACTGTCGTACATATCGCGGATACAATCAGCCATATCAAAGAAAATAATATGATCTGATACAAACGATGCTGGCTTACCCAATCGGGCCGCGATGGCGCTTTTTTTATCGCCTTTCTCAATCCGGCGCTGGATAAACGTAGCGGTTTCAATTGGTGAAAGAGCTACGCGCTGAATGTTATCAACTGCATTATCAAATTCGTCGGCATCCTCATCAATGAACGCCAAAACATCAGGTAACTCGGCAAGTTCAGCAGCAGCACAACGGCGCTCACCGGCATTAAGAATATATTCCCCCGGTATATCTGGATGAGGTTTCAGACTTACCGGGTTTTTGTTACCGCGTGGTTTTCCAGTTGCCGGATTTACAGACTTCATTGAATCGGCCAGCTCACGGAGTTCCTGCGGGTCGATAGTCTTTCTGGCGTTATCTGCATCCTTATGAATTTTTTTCAGAGGCACACGGATAAGATTTCCTGCAAAACCTTCAGGTACGTCTGTTGAAGCCGCTGATTGAGTAGGGGCCGGGTCGCCTCCCATCAAAGCTGAAAAGTTATCCAGCCCGCTTAAATCCAATCCTTTTTTGGCGCTCATTTGGCAACCCCCATTTTTTCAAAAATGATCTTAAAAGCTTCCTGAAATTCTTTTCCTGCCTCACGTGCAGATGTTTTCTTTAACTGCCATACCGGAATACCTTCGGAAAGGGCTTCTGGAATTGATGAACGAATGCCGATCCGCGCTCTAATTAACAGATGAGCGTAATTCTCTACCAGATTCATTAATGTTTTTTTCTGGTCTTCAGAACGGGAGTTAAAGCGATTAGGTAACATGCCTAGGAAGTTCAGATCTGGATTCCATTTCGACTTAACACCAAAAATGGTTTGCAGCATTTTTGTAATACCATCAATGGAATATTCTTCCAGCTCTATTGGCGACAACACATGATTTGCAACGATAAGCGCCGCTGACATACGCAAACCAAGGGTAGGAGGGGTATCAATGACACAATGATCAAACTGAGACGCCAGCGCGGTAAGGTGGTCTTTAAAGGTTGACATAACCGTTAACGGGGCGCGTTCTATATCGGCCATCTTTGCATCAGCATTGATTAAAGTAATGCCTTCATTTGGCGTAATAGTTAACTGTTGTTCTTCAAAAAGTTGGCTTGCCTGAAGTGCCGCCACACCTCCAGCCTTTTCTAAAGTCTTACTGGCGTTACCCTGCGGATCAAGTTCAACAAAAAGCACTCTGTCGCCTCGTTCCTGAAGAGCCATAGCAAGATGTACGGCGATTGTAGATTTACCTACCCCGCCCTTCTGATTCGTCACTGTTATGATATTCATTCATTTCACCCTTAGCGTTTGCCTGTTTACGCGCCTCATCTTCCATAGCCCTTAACATAGGAACCATTGATGATGGTATACATAGCTCGATACGTTCCCAGCCTGCCGGTGGTTTGCCATGTAACTTGTGCGCTTCTCTAACTTTCTTCGTCATTGCCGCTATTGCTGTACGGCTTAATCCCGTTTCAATCACCATGTCATTTTGCTTTCTGCCATCAACCAAAATTGCTTTCACAATTTCTACATTTGCTGGCTTTAGTGCGCGTGACAGGTTAGAAATGGCATGTTCAAATTCGGCCTGCGTTAGTCGTTTTTTCATTCAATGGATTAACCTCCGAAACTCAACGGCCTAACTGTGGCCTCCCCTTAAATATAAATCATCATCTGTTGATGTCAATAGATAATGATTCATTTTGCGGTTTCGTGCGCACGAAATTTATTGTTAACTCGCCGCCATTTCCAAGGCTCTACAATGCTTGATTGCGGATCAGACCATAGGCCAAGGCGTTTTTGCCTAGCGTCCTGTTCAAGGTCTAGCATGGCTGGATTAGTCGCCTGTTCACGGTATCTGTAGGCCCACGCCATACCGTTACTAACCTGAGATTCATTTACGTTGGTGTTATCTTCCTTAAAAACTGTACCTAACACGCGGTTATAGCGATCCTTTCCCTTTTCAACGATGGTTACTTGTTGACGAAAGATCATATCAGCCAGAAATTGACGGGATTTCTGCCCAAAAGGTTGCTTGCTTTCAGGGGCATCAATATCAACTAATCTCACCCTTATTGGCGTTTTATTAACTAAAACATCAACGGTATCACCGTCGATAATTCGTATTATTTCGCCATGAATATCAGCAATTGCATATTGCAACGGTAAAAATAAGAATAGAAAAATAATATTCCAACGCTTCAACATTAATTTTCGCCTCTTTGTTCATCTGATTCCCAAATAACACCGAACCCGGCTTTATAACAAAGTAACGCCCATGCCGCGTAAGGTATCCCGCCTTCTTTACACCAACGCCTAAATGTCCGGCTTCCCTTTCCTCTCCCTGTTTCACTTGGTAGACCTATGTATTTTGATGCGTCAACACCAGTAAACTTATTTCCTGATCGCTCTTCTACCAGACTTAACACCGCTTTGATTTCTTCACCTGTCGGAGGCGTCCAACCATCACTAAAAGGGAGTAAGGTTTCAGTTCTAATTACGTTGTTCAAAGTGTCTCTCCTGAAAGCCCCGCCGAAGCGGGGCAATAGGCTTAGACGGCCTGAAAGCCTGCGTTCTGCTCGCGTAATGCTTCCATCACCGCTTTAAACTCGCTCCCGGATAGGGGAGGAAGCTTAAAGGAGGTGTGGCTATCTATTGCCTTTTTAATCATCTCGGCCAATGCTAAAATATCATTGTTCATGGTTACTCTCTCGCGGGTTTAACGTGAACTTCCCTGTATGGTTGCAGCCATAACAGGGAACCTTTCAAAAGGCCCGCGTAAGCGGGCCACCTGAATCATTTAACGATGTGGCCACTCTCCCAAAGACGGATAGCCGTAGCTTTAGCCCAGCGATACCAGTCTTTACCGGCCTCTTTATACTGATGCCCTAAGCGAACAAGAAGCCAAGTTTCTTGTAGGAAGTCGTTCCGACCTGCGTCGATAGATTGACGTTCACTAATCATTTCATTGATGGCGTTGTTAATCTCGTTAGCCTCTTCAAAATTGCTGTTTTTCATCGGTATTCTCCGGTATTGACCGTAGCAACTTGCCCGGCCTTCATTTGTAATGATAGGCCAAAATGGCCTACCAGTCAATCAAAATAGTATACTTTGATAATGCGATAACCAAAAAAAACCCCGCTAATAGCGAGGTCAATTTTTATATGGGAAACTTAGCCCATAACAATCTTGATACTGGCACCACAGGCCGCCGCGTATCGTTCAAGTGTTGTGACACTGGCTTTACTGGCGTTTTTTTCTAATTTACTTACGGCTGGCTGAGTAATCCCCATACGTTCAGCGACTTGGGTACTATTGATACCAGCTCTGCGGCGCAGATCAGCCAAAAGTTCCTGTAACTCTTCCTCTTTCTTCTCTGCAAGATAAGCGGCCATTACATCAGGGTTCTGTAAGGCTTTAGCCTTCACTTCAGCATAAGGGATACCTTTAACTTTCATCTGTCAGTTCCTCCAGTCTCTTTAATGCTAATTGGATCTCTGCCGGTGGCGTCCTAGGTGTCTTTTTAACAAACGTGCGCAAGATATATATCTTTTTCCCTTTAGCGAAAGCAAAAAAGGTACGTGTAATATCTTTTTTACCCGCTCTTAACTCAAAAAGGCCATCTTGAATAATATCCGTATGTGGATAACGCAACTGATTACCTTGGGCCTCAAGTTTATCCAGTGCAGCAAACGCTTTCCCTTGCATTGGACTATCAAGATCCAAAATTTCCTGTTGTGCTTCCGGGTGAAAAATCAATTCAAACACAAAGCGGCCTCTTTTCCGTATACCATTATTTATGAATGTGCCACCCAACACTTAGCACCATCGTAATCATTCCCACCTTCGGCAATAAAAACGTTCTCATCGACATCAACGGCAATTACGCCGGGCCGCTCATGCTGTGCATCACGAAGGCAATTTTTCCAACCATAAACCTGACCATCCCAAATCATCACAATCCCTGAATGGGCATGTTCAACATTCTGTGTACGCCACCGCTGCGCAATATCAACATAGCTCATCGTATAGTCTCCAGACTCATCAACTCACTAGGGCAATCATAACCTATAAGCTATCATAACTCAAGGGTTATGCATAACATAAAAGCTATGATAGTGATCTCTTCCCACACAAGTATTGATCCTGAAAGATCGGAAAAAGGATCAAAGCGTAACAGGGCAGGGGCTACGCCATTAGTAATAGGGGGGTAACTTGTCTCAATAGATCTAGGCTGATTTAGCGGCCATTTGGCCATGACAAGTAATAGGGGAGGGAGTTGTCTCACTGCCTGATGGTTTGCCCAATCTGTACCATTTAGCGCGGCTCATTCCTAACACTTCCCACGGTTTCTGTTTAGTCAGTGAATTAGCTTCGTAAACATCACGCTCAACGGCTCCAGCAGCTCTGCGGCGTTCCTCGTCACGCTTTCTGTCTCGTGCGCGTCTACGCTCTAACGCTTCATTTTTAGAAATGATAGTTTTTAGCTGGCGTTGCTCTTCATCTGTAATTTGAAACAGGTTGATTAGAGTGTCATTTTTTGGCGTGTAGAGTGGTGAAAATTCCTTGCCCCCGAAAGATACCTTCTCACCGGCTTCATACTGCTTTGCTTTGCTGTACAGCGTCATTAACTCTTGTGAACGGTAAGACCATGCAGGGGAGATCTCCGTGGCCAGTGCGGCCGCTTCGTGATACATCTGCGTTGAATTTGTCGCCCCGGACAACAGCAAAAAATTAATACGCCAAAATAAATGACGCATCCTTTCCCCTTCCGCTAACCCGCCGCGCAGCTCGTCCAGCTTGCGCAAATCTTCAAGCCTATCCCATGCAAGCTGACGACCGCTAAAACCTCTGAGGTTGCTTTGTCGGCCTCCGGGCAGCAATTGAAGTTTCTGTTCTGCTTTTGTCTGGCGTTGCTTTTCAATATCCCAGCGAGCCACCGGCAATAACATTTCAGCAAGGTACTCGAAGTTATAACGGATTGGTGCGCCATCACGTTCTAGAACGCTTACTACACGGCAAATATTGCCGCTCTTAGTGTTAACCGTATTAACCAATCGTAAAACCCGGCTGGCGTCTTTAGCTGCGGGATCAGCCCCTAGCGAGGAAAGTTTAGATACTAAATGCTTTTGGCAAGCATTCCAGCGCGGTAGCGCGGCACGTGGCAAGGTTCCTTCAAGTAGCCATTTAGCCTGAATACCACGCCCGGAATAGACCATAAAGGAGGGTTCTGGTATGCCTTCTTGTTGACAGAAATAGTTGATTGCAGCGGCCAAAGCTTCAGGTGTTCTACCCTGCGCCCAACTCATCTTGTAGGTATCTATATCGACAAAAAGCAACCCCAAACGTAAGAGGTTTACTACACGCCGGTTAGGACGCATAAATTCAGCTTGGGTTATCCATGTATCGCGTGAGGTATCGACCATGCTAAGAACGGTGGCCATCTCACTTAATGGGTAAGAAGATTGGCGTTTACCCGTTGGCCACTGAGCCAGTACAGAAAAGAAACCATGCCGCCCGGAATTGTGATAAGTCTCCGCTTCGTCGGCTGGATTAAAAAGCGCCAGTTGTGATGTAGCCACGTCTACCCCTTAGACTTGCCAAGAGGCACAACACCGCTATAATAGAGGTGTTGTAACCCTTAGCCTATGTCAGGCAATAATAGTTGTGTTGCAGCCTGCCAGCTTTAGAACACAACTTTGAATTTTAAGCCCCGTTTGTTGACCTTCCCGCCAAGTCGGATCAGCATCGGGGTTTTACCTTTTTAGGCCGCCAGTAATTGAAAAGGGCGCGCCTTATCTATTCTGCTGCGGCGATCTTCTGAATGCAGTGCATCCCATAAATCGACTTTCTTCTGCAAATCCAGCCAAAAATCAGGATTGTTACCAAAGACTTTTGCAAGGATGAGCGCGGAATCTATTGTTATGGCCACTTTTCCATGACAGAGCTGATTAACGTGCTTTCTCGTCCATCCGGTATAGGTGGCCAACGCCGTTTGGCTAATTCTGTTCGGTTCTAAGAACTGAGAAAGCAGAACGTCACCCGGCGTTGCCGGTCTTAATACTTGTGTCTGGTTCATGCTTCACCTCGATAATCAAAACGGTACAGATTGAAGTGTAACCTATAAGGTAAACATGTCAAACTGATCTTTATTTTGGATTGCACAATCCAAAAATGAGATAATTTAGCTGAAATGACCTCTATTTAACATAATGGATCTTATCGGCACCACGCCGAGAAGGTTCGCCATAAAAGCGGTACATAAGCCGTGAAAGGTACAGTTTTCTATGCGGAAAAGAGGGGAGTTTATTGTTACTGATTTGTTACTAAATGGAGGTTTTCCATTTGGCCATTGATTTTGGTCGAAAGGTTTATTTTTGGCGTTTTTTACTTCTGTAAAGCTGCAAAACCTCTTCGGCAAAATCATCATCGGGTCCGCTTGGAAAAAGGAAATTATCCTACTAGGGGTCCGCTTGGAAAAAGGAAATTATCCTACTAGGGGTCCGCTTGGAAAACGGAATCTATGGTCACTCCCGTTTTTGCAACACCGATTTTGACGATAAATTGGCTTGCTTGAATCTATCCGGCGTCTGAATGGGATTTTATTCCCGCGCCTCGATGAGTTCCGCGCCTGATGAACCTCCAGAAAATATACGGCTTCAATGAGCCTTTCCGTTTTACAGGTTCCTCAACAGGCCGGTGGGCCGTTAGGGAAGGTGCGAATAAGCGGGGAAATTCTTCTCGGCTGACTCAGTCATTTCATTTCTTCATGTTTGAGCCG
>CANQXU010000143.1 GCA_947627865.1 uncultured Paenochrobactrum sp.
CCAAAGTCTGCCACTTTTCCGAATAATATTCCACTCATATGAGGGACAAGAAGTGCAGAGCCTTTGTCAATTTCGCCATGCGAAAACATACCGGGCGATGTCTCATAAAAATCATCAATCGTTTTGCTGAGCGGGCGAAGGCTGCCAATCTCATCATCACTTATATTAGTTGGTCGTTTCAGCCAAAAGACGACAGCATGGTTTTTTGACATACGATCAATAACTTCAAAGCGGCTACTCACCCACTTACGGAAACTATCAATGCCGAGTTTTTTGTCACCACAAACGGCAATCAGGCCGTCAGGCTTAACGTGCTGCAATAATTGTGCAAACCAATCCTCATTACGCCCCTTGTGCTTGCCAAGCAGCATCAATCCGCCATCTGCGCGTAAATCCTCTGGTACTCTTGCACAGCTGTTAAATCCATATTTTTGAAGCTTGAGAAAGTCCGGCCTAGAGGGCTGTAAGACAAGCATACCGGCTTTGAGTTCATCTGACATAGTCGGATCAGCCGTTATCCCGCAGGAAAGCCAAGTTTCACCAGCTTGCACAAAATCAAGAATTTCATCTTCAAACGGCAAGAAAAGCGTTTTCTGTGCAGGTGAAATCATAGTGTGATGTTCCTTCGAGAGTTTATTCAACTGGCGTGAGAGAGCCCCAGTCATAAGAAGCCGTTAATCGTATTTTCGATATCACTAGCAGCCGCATGCTCATTAAAAAAGCAATACGAGGTGTATATTTATAAAAAAAAGCGCGCCATAAGACGCGCTTTTTTATTTAACAAGAAATAAACTTATTCAGCGTCTGAACCAGCTTCTTCTTTTTTCTTGTCCGCTACAACTTCTTTACCAGTTTCCTGATCAACAACCTTCATGGACAAGCGAACTTTACCGCGTTCGTCAAAGCCCATCAATTTGACCCATACTTTCTGGCCTTCCTTAACCACGTCAGTGGTCTTGGCAACACGATCAGCTGCAAGCTGTGAAATGTGAACCAGACCATCGCGCGGGCCAAAGAAGTTAACAAAAGCGCCAAAGTCAGCAGTTTTAACAACTGTACCTTCGTAAATTTCGCCTACTTCAGGCTCGGCTACAATCGAGTGGATCCACTTGCGTGCCGCTTCGATTTCTTTTGCCGAGGAAGACGCAATTTTAACTGTACCATCATCTTCAATATTGATTTTGGCGCCAGTTTTCTCAACGATTTCACGGATAACCTTACCACCTGAGCCGATCACATCGCGGATCTTTTCAGTTGGGATATTCATGACTTCGATGCGAGGAGCAAACTCACCCAGCTCATCACGGGAAGTGGAAATAGCTTTAGCCATACCTTCCAAGATGAACTCACGGCCGTCTTTTGCCTGCTCAAGCGCAATTTTCATGATATCTTCAGTGATGCCATGGATTTTGATATCCATCTGCAAAGAAGTAATACCCTGATCAGTTCCGGCAACTTTAAAGTCCATATCGCCGAGATGATCTTCATCACCAAGGATGTCGGACAGAACAGCAAAACGGTCGCCTTCTTTGATCAGTCCCATAGCAATACCTGCAACCGGACGTGAAAGAGGAACACCAGCATCCATCAGAGCAAGTGATGTACCGCAAACAGTCGCCATTGATGAAGAACCGTTTGATTCTGTCACTTCAGACACTGCACGGATTGTATATGGGAAGCTTTCTTTGGCTGGAAGCATTGGGTGGATCGCACGCCAAGCAAGTTTACCATGACCAATTTCACGACGACCCGGGGAACCCATACGACCTGTTTCACCAACAGAGAACGGTGGGAAGTTGTAATGGAGAAGGAATGATTCTTTTTCCAAGCCTTTGAGTGTGTCGATGAACTGTTCATCTTCACCTGTACCTAGAGTTGCAACAACAATAGCCTGTGTTTCACCACGGGTGAAAAGAGCAGAACCATGGGTGCGTGGCAAGATACCAACTTCTGATTCAATTGCGCGCACTGTTTTCAGGTCACGTCCGTCAATACGACTGCCGGTATCCAAAATATTCCAGCGAACAATTTTAGCCTGCAAGCTCTTGAAAACAGCACCGATCTGCTCAGCGCTATATTCTGTTGTCTCAGCATCTTCAGGAAGGAAATGTGCAATGACTTTCGCTTTAGCTGCATCAACAGCAGCGTAACGAGCCTGCTTATCAATGATTTTGTAAGCAGCGCGAAGATCATCTTCTGCAACAGCCAACATTGCAGTTTCAAGAGCGGACATATCTTCCGGCTCGAATTCGCGTGGCTCTTTAGCAGAAACTTCAGCAAGTTTGATGATTGCTTCGATCACTGGCTGGAAAGCCTTCTGACCGAAAACAACAGCACCGAGCATAGTTTCTTCGCTTAGTTCCTGCGCTTCTGATTCAACCATCAATACAGCATCAGAAGTCCCTGCAACGACCAGATCAAGGGTTGTTTCAGGCATTTCATCAATATTCGGGTTGAGTACATACTCGCCGTTGATTAAGCCAACACGCGCACCAGCAATCGGTCCCATGAAAGGAACGCCAGAAATGGTCAGTGCAGCGGATGCAGCAACCATTGCAAGGATATCCGCATCATTTTCCAGATCGTGCTGCATGACAGTAATGATAACCTGAGTATCATTCTTGTAGCCATCTGGGAAAAGCGGGCGGATAGGACGGTCAATAAGACGTGAAATCAGAGTTTCTGCTTCACTTGGGCGTCCTTCACGCTTGAAATAGCCACCTGGAATGCGGCCAGCAGCATAAGCTTTTTCCTGATAATTAACAGTAAGCGGGAAGAAATCCTGCCCCGGCTTTGGCTCCTTTGCAGAAACCACTGTGGCTAAAACGACAGTTTCACCATAGGTGGCGATAACCGCACCGTCAGCCTGACGAGCAACCTTACCTGTCTCCAGAATAAGCGGACGGCCGCCCCATTCAATTTCGACTTTATGGGTATTAAACATATTTAGTCCTTATTTGCAGCCAACAGAGCTGCTGGCCAAAGATCTACGAAGCACCCTTGTACTTCTAAACACAGATCCGGTGGGCGGAATGCCACGGGCAAGACAATCACTAGCTTGCAAGAACTTCAGCCCCCAAAGTTGCCCCAAGCTACTGGCAATCCTGCCCCATGACGTATCCAACAAAGCGGCTATTCAGCCACTGGATAAGCAAAACAGGCGACACCTTACGGCATCGCCTGAAATTTTATTAGCGACGCAGGCCGAGGCGAGCGATAAGTGCCTGATAGCGAGCAACGTCAATGCCCTTGACATAGTCAAGCAAACGACGACGCTGTGATACCATTTTCAAAAGACCACGACGGGAATGGTTGTCTTTTTTGTGGCCTTTAAAATGCTCGGTCAGGTTAACAATGCGCTCGGTCAAAATTGCAACCTGAACTTCAGGTGAACCAGTGTCACCTTCTTTGGTTGCGAATTCTTTGATCAAAGCCTGTTTGCGTTCAGCAGTAATCGACATCGTTTTACCTTTCTATATAGGGAGTAATAAAGATGCCTAGGCCGGGATGTCGTCCAGCAAAGGCCGCGAGATGTTCCGAGTTTTACAACAGCGGACATTGTTTAATTATAAGACAATTGTGGTCAGAATACCAGTAGGAATAGCGCACTAATATTTATGCGGTAAAGACACGCTTAGGATTAAACTGCCCGTGTTCAATAAAACCAATTGCCAGTAATTTACCACGCGATGTCACACAAATTTCCGCAGCATTCAACGGTGCATCACGACCACGTAGAATGATCGGATTCCCCATGCGGATGCGCATGGACTGCTCATCACTTAATGGCAATTGCGGAATGGATTCCATTGCTGCAACGGTATCAATCACCAATGCATCAAGGGCGGTGAAATCGCGTTTTGGTGCTGGCTCTTTAACTTCCTCACCTTCCTCAGGCTTTGGAGCAGGCGCAGGCCACACAGCTTCCAATTCACTGAGTGAAACAAAGTCTTCTTCTGTAAAAGGCGCAACTTCAATGCGACGCAGCTCTGCAATATGCCCTAAACACTCAAGGTCGCGCCCCATATCACGGGCCAAAGCACGCACATAAGTACCTTTTGAACACTCCACCTCAAATTCAGCATGATCGCTATCCGGCATGGCGACCAGATCAAGACTAAATATTTCGACCTCGCGGGTCGGCATCTCGACCGCCTCACCCTCTCTCGCAAGGTCATAGGCGCGCGCACCGTCAATTTTAATTGCGGAAAATTGCGGCGGTATCTGCTTAATCATGCCAGTGTAACGCGGAAGCACGGCTTTAATGCTATCTTCGTCAGGGCGTTTGTCTGATGTCAGTGTGATCTCGCCTTCCATATCATCAGTAGAGCGCTCAGCTCCCCAACGCACTAAAAAGCGATAGACTTTAGTTCCATCCATAACATATGGAACTGTTTTCGTCGCCTCACCTAAAGCGATCGGCAACATACCTGAAGCCAATGGATCCAAAGTGCCTGCATGACCAGCTTTTTCTGCATTAAACAGCCACTTTATTTTGGATACTGCCTCAGTAGAGCCCATGCCTTTCGGCTTATCAAAAATTACCCAGCCAGATACCGGACGGCCTTTTTTCTTCCCACGTCTCGACATGCTTACTTCTTTCCGTCTTGTCCAGCATCCTGACGATCTTCGGCCAGATCATCGGCATTATCATCTTCATTAATCAAATCGCGCATCACTTCCGGTGAGCGAAGAAGAGCATCAATCTTTGAGTAATTCTCAAAACTTGTATCAATCAGGAAGCGAAATGATGGCATATATTTCATCTGTGAAAGCTGAGGCGCCAAACGTCCGCGTATAAATTTAGCGTGCGATGCCAATGCTTTAATAACAGCTTGTCCGTCAACATCACCTAAAGGAGCAATAAAGCAAGTCGCGATTTTCAAATCAGGCGACATACGAACTTCTGAAACAGAAATAACAGTTTTTTCAAGGAGGTCATCACGGATATCGCCGCGTTGCAAGAATTGAGCCATGGCATGGCGCACCTGCTCACCCACACGCAACTGACGTTGCGACAAGCCTGATCCGCCGCCAGCAGATTTAAAACGAGACATAATTAATTCCTACGATTGCACAGAAGAACATCCAAACAGATACTCTAATAAGTCGATATTGTTAATTGAGACCCAGAGCGGTTAACGTGCAGTATAAATCGCAATGCATGCTCAGGATTATTTGATTTTTGCATCCCACATCAATCAAGCTTAGCGAAGCTGAATGCAGAATAATGTAGTTCTAGGTAGTCTTATCTGGAATATGCAGGGTTCCGACCAGCATTGAACGGAAGTTTATCACTTCATAAAATATTCAGACGCGACTAAAGCATTTCACCATCAATGGCTAAAAATATTGCTTGGATAAGAAATACCAGCCGGCATAACCGGCTGGTATATTTTAAATCAGAGGCTGCGTTTGATATGTTCAACGCGGAAAGCTTCGATCACGTCGCCAGCGCGTACATCATCGTAGTTTTCAAAGGCCATGCCACATTCCTGACCGGCAGGAACTTCGCCAACTTCATCCTTGAAGCGCTTGAGCGTCTTGAGTTTGCCCTCATGGATAACAACGTTATCACGAATAAGGCGAACACCTGCTCCGCGTTCAACCTTACCTTCAGTAACACGGCAACCAGCCACTTTACCCACCTTGGTGATATTGAACACTTCGAGAATCTCGGCATTACCCAAGAATGTTTCACGACGCTCTGGTGACAACAGACCAGACATAGCTGATTTTACATCATCAAGCAGATCATAAATCACATTGTAGTAACGGATTTCGATACCCTGCTGTTCAGCTGCTTCACGAGCCTGCTTATTAGCACGAACGTTAAAGCCCATGATTGCCGCATTGGATGCTTCTGCCAATACGATATCACTTTCAGTAATACCACCGGCACCTGCATGAACGATGCGTGCACGAACTTCTTCCGTGCCTAATTTATCAAGTGAAACTGCAATAGCTTCAACCGAGCCCTGCACGTCACCCTTAATAAGAAGCGGGAATTCTTTCAGACCTGTATTCTGTAAGCTGCTCATCATTTGTTCGAGCGAACCGCGCGAACCAGCCTGACGTGCAACTGCCTTATCACGCGCTAGGCGCTGACGATATTCTGCAACTTCACGCGCTTTTGCTTCATTGGCAACAACGGCAAAGCGATCACCTGCCTGTGGAGTACCTGAAAAACCAAGTACTTCGACCGGCATGGATGGACCAGCTGCTTTAACATGCTCGCCATGATCATTGACCAATGCACGAACACGTCCCCACTCAGAACCAGCAACGATAATATCACCAGGATTAAGAGTACCCTTCTGAACAAGGACAGTCGCAACAGAACCACGTCCGCGATCAAGCTGCGCTTCAATGACAACACCTTCAGCGGTACGTTCTGCATCAGCTTGAAGATTAAGCATTTCTGCCTGAAGCAGAACCGCTTCAAGAAGCTTGTCAATATTCATACGGTTCTTCGCGGATACTTCCACATCCAGAACCTCACCGCCCATTGTTTCAACAAATACGTCATGCTGCAGCAGAGCATTGCGTACTTTTTGAGCATCAGCAGTAGGCTTGTCGATCTTGTTGATCGCCACAATAATCGGAACACCAGCAGCTTTCGCATGACTGATAGATTCAATGGTTTGCGGCATCACGCTATCATCAGCAGCTACAACCAGGATGGCAATATCAGTTACCTGCGCACCACGGGCACGCATTGCAGTAAAGGCCGCGTGACCAGGTGTATCGATGAAGGTGATTTTCTGGCCGTTTTGCTCAACCTGATAAGCACCGATATGCTGTGTAATACCGCCAGCTTCGCCGGAAACAACATTCGCTTGACGGATAGCATCGAGCAAGGATGTTTTACCATGGTCAACGTGACCCATAATGGTAACAACAGGTGCTCGCGGCAGCATTTTCTCCGCATCATCAACAACGTTGAAGATACCTTCTTCGACATCGGATTCAGCAACACGCTTAACTGTATGACCAAACTCTTCTGCGATCAACTGAGCCATATCAGCATCGATCACATCGCCCGGCTTCATCATCTGGCCTTGCTTCATCAAATATTTGATGATGTCGACCGAACGTTCGGTCATACGCTGTGCCAGTTCCTGAATTGTAATTGTCTCAGGCACGGTAACTTCACGCGAAATCTTTTCGCGGGTTTCTTGTACCTGTGAACGTCTGAATTTTTCCTGACGACGACGCATTGAAGAAAGTGAACGCGCGCGGCCTTCATCTTCTAAGTTGCTGGTCAATGTCAGCTTACCACGACGGCGATCATCCGCACCTTTAGTAGCCTTAGGTGCGCGAGTTTCTGTCTTAGCAGGCGCGCCACGACGGTTTGATGCACCACGTGCATCATCATCATCCGGACGTGTGCTTTTACGCGATGCCAGATTGTTTAATGGCTTGCCGGAAGTCGGTGCATCTGCCGTTGAAATAACACGTGCATCACTAGCGCCAGCATTAGTACCAGTGCCGGCACCTCTTGCAGGGGCACGGCCCTGACCTGATCTGCCGCCTGCATCACGTCTGTTTGTATCTCTTGGGGCTGCTTCACGCTGTGCTGCTGGTTTCGGCTGTGCTTTTTCAGCTTTAGCACGTGCTTCATCTTCAGCTTTTTTGCGAGCCTGCTCAAT
>CANQXU010000144.1 GCA_947627865.1 uncultured Paenochrobactrum sp.
TTGCTATATGCTTTGCGCAGGTCGCTCTCACCTTCAATAGCCCCATAGCCGGCATAATCAACAGAAGATGCAGCTTCCCCAAGCAAGCGCAACATGTCTTTATGTGGCGGATATCCAGGCACAGCTTGTGAAAGATCAATGAGTGGGCCGTGATCACCCTGATAGGTTTTAGCCCATGCCTGCACGGCAGGAATGGGCGGCGTAGACAGATTTTCCACGAGTGGGTTAAGAGCTGGTTTTGTCATTATTTTATCCCGTAGATCACATGAGTTGCTCATTCTTTAGCCTAAGATTACCCTACTGGGAAAGCAGCTTTTCAAATTAAGACGTCACTCAAGCATTCGGGCGCGATAAAACATAGAGTGCTGATGCTCCTATAAGGAGTGCTACGATAACTGCCAGCAACAATTCAGGCTGGGTACTATACCAGAAAATTGCATAACCAGCACTCATGCCGAGGCATGCATAAAATTTTGCACGCGGTGAAATCGCACCCTTTTCTTGCCAACGGATCAATGTCGGGCCAAATCTAGGGTCAGCTAGCAGACGGGCTTCAAGTTTTGGCGAAGAGCGGCCAAAAAACCATGCTGCCATAATCAGAAAAATAGTCGTTGGCATCACAGGCAAAAATGCCCCGATAATGCCCAGTGCAACCATGACAAATCCTAAAGCCATATAAAGCAGCCTTATCGCCCGTGATCGAACCACGGCTTTAGGGGCTGTTGCTTTATCTGTCTTCGGTGACACTTTAAAATCTGTTTCCTGTAGTCGATTTATATTATTCCAAGCCGCTTATCTCACTCATATGGGGATTTGCGCTGCTACTCAACTATAGACTTAAGTTTCGATGATTGAAGCTTGCAGGCGGTGGGAATCACAGCGCATCTGCATGTTTTAGAAAAAGGAATATGCGGTAATATCCAAGATAGTAGCTGTATCCAGCGCGATCACAAAATATTTCACTTTTTGTGTCGATTGTGAGCGGCGTTCAGCAGATGCTTAAAAATTTATCTGATTAGTTCTTATTCTTATTGATAAAATATCTATTGGTTGGCTCTCGATATGTCTTTTTGAAAAGATATAGCTTTGTAATTATTTTCCCAATTATGTGAGGCGGCCATGCAATGGCCTTATTGGTTCCTCCCCGGGGCCATAATTATTGGCAATTGGATAATGAAATTTCGCGCCAATTATCTGGCAGCGTTTAAACTTAAAAGAATAACTGGATTTTTTATGTTTAATAAATTGTGCGCGGCTGTAATCATGACAGCCGCTATAAGTGGCTCGTCGGCAATTGCTGCACAAGCATCGCCTCAGCAATGTGGTAAGGCCTCATGGTATGCTTTGACATCAAAGACGGCTTCAGGTGAGCGTATGAACCCTGCGGCTATGACAGCAGCCCATCGTACACTGCCCCTAGGTACAAAAATACATGTGACCAATAAAGCCAATGGTAAATCATTGGTCGTTCGTATCAATGATCGCGGTCCTTTTATTAAAGGACGGGTGCTAGACCTATCAAAGGGTGCGGCCAGCCGTCTTGGCTTCATTAATGCCGGTCACACCAATGTTTGTATAACGCCGGTTAAATAATTAGCTTGAATTTTTAAGCCTTAAAACAAACATGCGCCCATATTCGAAAATATGGAGCGCATGTTCGGCGCTGGGAGGGTGCGCAACAGATAAACCTTAGTTCTTTTCCTGCACGTGCGCTTCTAAGAACCAAAGTGATTTATCAAGATCACGCGACGCTGCTGTCAAAATATCCGCGCTATTTTCGTCGCCAGCTTCATCCGCATCCTTTACAGATTGGCGCACAAGATTTGCCACATCGCCATAGCGCTCAATCAGAGCATTCAAATGGTCATGAGTGGTGTAAATATCTGTTGGATAGGGCTTTAGCTTTGTATCTTGTGCAACAGTTTGCACAGTGCCTAAAGCTGTCCCGCCAAGTTGCACGACACGCTCCGCGATTGTGTCTGTGTGCTCATCAAGTGCTGTGCGGAAACCATCAAGCATTTCATGGACTGCTATGAATTGCGGACCTTTTAAATTCCAGTGTGCCTGTTTCGTGGCTAGTGAGAGATCCAGAGTTGCAGCTAGATTTTCATTCAACAAAGAAATGACAGCACTTTTGGCGTTTGAAGGAAGGTCATTTCGGGTTGCATGATTCTTAGTCATTATGTCTCACTCCATTATATTATTATGATTGCTGAATTTATGAATGTTCAGCGATAATACCAGCTTCCATTACCGCACCGACAAAAGCTTTATGCGCTTTGCTGACGGATTGAAGCCCGTCAACAGCATCAAGGCAGAGCTGTAATGCGCGCCTGTAAAGTGCGCCTTCCAGCCCCGGCCACTGATTCTTCAAATATTCAACAGCCTCCCAAGGTGTCGATATTCGATAGAGTTTCTTTCCGTCAATTCGTAAAGTTACCGGAGACGGGAAAGGTTTATCATACATAAAAAATCTCTCGTCAGCGTAATACCGTCAGAAAAAGCTGAAAAAACAGAATTCCCGACAGGCCTTTTATATATAGGTATGGTGTCTTTATTTTTAAATGTACAAGATACTAAATTGTTCCCTTCATTTAAAAATATATCTCTTGTCAAAATAGTAGACTGCGTGCTTTGGCGGCACTTGTAGGAAATGCTTTTGTGCTTTACCTCAGACTTCATGAAAATACTTGTTCTTGATACAGCGGCGTCCATTTGTGCGGCGACTATTTATGACACACAAAGCAATGAAGTGCTTGGCGAGTGTCGGCATGATATTGGCAAAGGCCATGCTGAGGTTTTGATGGATTATGTCGGACAGGCAGTAAAACAGGCTGGCATGTCTATGGCGCAATTGGATCGTATAGTCGTTAATATAGGGCCTGGTTCTTTCACTGGTGTAAGAATTGGAGTGGCGGCTGCTCGCGGTTTTGCGCTCGCGCTCAAAATACCAGCTGTTGGTGTTTCTGCTTTTTCAGCACTGGCTGCTGAAGTGCAGGATAAGCATAAAGATCGAGCCGCAACTATATTATTTACCGGACATAGAGGAGAGCTCTATGTGCAAAGCTTTGCTGCTGATCAAGTTGCTCTGACGCAACCCATGACAATGATTTTGACCGAAGCGGTTGCTTATATTCAAAGCCTTGATCCATCGATAATTCTAGCCGGTTCAGCCGCAGAGAGTGTGAATGAAGCTCTAGGCAATCAGTTTGAAACGGATTGCATTGTTTCAACATCACAGATGCAGTATTTTGCGAGGATTGGCGCTGGTCTTCCACAAGATGCGCTGCCAAAACCGCTTTATATGCGCGGGCCAGATGCAAAGCCGCAAAGCGGTTTTGCATTGCCACGTTGTTAAATGCTTTTTAGGGCGGTCATATGATCCAAAAGGATCAAACGAGGATGAGATGCTGGGATTGTCTCAATTGATTTTTGGTCGTCCGGAAATTATGACGCAAAGCTTGCAATCTGACGATAGTGTTGAATTGCAGCGGGTGCATGCATTGGCCTTTCGGCATGGATGGAGCGCTGAAGAGTTTCAAAGCCTGCTTTCACAGGATGGTGTGTTTGGTTTCGCAGCACGTTTCAAAAACAAGCCTGCTGTTGTCGGTGGCTTTGTATTAGCAAGGCTGACACTGGATGAAGCGGAAATTCTAACCATTGCAGTGGACCCCGATGTGCACAAGCAAGGCCTTGGGCGTGAGCTGATGGATGCAGTTTTGCGTCATCTATATAGTGAGCGTGCAGCGGATGTTTTTCTTGAGGTTGATGAATTTAATATTGCAGCGCAAGCGCTTTATCGTCGGCTGAACTTTATCAAAGTTGGCGAGCGGCCAGCTTATTACGAAACTGAAAACGGGCGCTCAAGCGCTTATGTTTTGCGCAGGGAGATAAAACAGCCAAAATGATTGGGGCCATTCGTATTGCTCTCGTTCTTTTGTCATTTGTGCTGTTGAGCGTTGCACTTGTGCCGTTCCAGTATCTTTTTATTCGGTTGAATAATTTATGGCAGAAAAAACTACCGCGCCTTTTCCACCGTATGATTGTTTGGTTATTTGGCTTTCGTGTCAAAACCATAGGTGATATGGTTACGGACAGGCCTTTATTGCTCATTTCCAATCACGTTTCCTGGAGCGATATAGTTGTTTTGTCCAGTGTTGCTGAAGTTTCTTTTATAGCCAAGTCAGAAGTTAGAAACTGGCCTATATTCGGAACCTTTGCCGTTTTACAGCGCACTGTTTTTGTCGAGCGTGAAAGACGTGGCAAAACCGCTGAGCAAGCATCTGAAATAGCAACGCGTATGGCCTCTGGCGATGCAATGGTACTGTTTCCTGAAGGTACAACTTCTGACGGAAACCGTTTGTTACCTTTTAAAACAGCATTGTTTGGCGCCGCTCATGCCGCTATTCGGGAGGCGGGTGCCGAGCATGTCTGGGTGCAGCCTGTGTCGATCGCATATACAGGTTATCATGGCATGCCAATGGGGCGCTATGGTCGCCCGTTAGCCTCATGGCCTGGAGATGTCGGATTGATGCCACATTTGAAAGGTGTTTTGCGGGAAGGCGCTCTTGATGTTGAGGTGCGATTCGGCGAACCTATGAAAATAGATGAAGCTACAAATCGCAAAATTATCGCGCAGACCATGGAAAAAAAAGTGCGCGCACAACTCCAGTCATCTTTAATGGGACGTGAAATCGACGCAGAGTAGCCAAGTTGTTAATACTGCCTATTCTCAATTACCTGCAAAAAGGTTAGAAGCCTGCGCTATGAGCGATATTTCAATTACAAAATTACCTGAAACTGCAACCGAGCCTACAGATACACGCAAAGTTTTTGTGAAAACTTATGGTTGCCAGATGAATGTTTATGATAGCCAGCGCATGGCAGACAGCCTTGCTGCTGAAGGCTATGTGACGACGGATACGCCGGAAGATGCTGATCTTGTATTGCTGAATACTTGTCATATCCGTGAGCGGGCATCTGAGAAAATGTATTCAGCATTGGGCCGTTACCGTAAAATGAAAGAGAAGCGGGTCGCGGAAGGGCATAATATGACCATCGGTGTCGCTGGATGTGTGGCGCAGGCAGAGGGGCAGGAAATTCTTCGTCGCTCACCATCTGTTGATCTTGTGATCGGCCCCCAGACCTATCATCGCTTGCCAAATGCATTGCAGCAAGTGCGCGAGGGCAAACAGGTTGTCGAAACCGAATATGCGCTTGAAGATAAATTTGAGCATTTGCCGTCTCCTAAGCGTGAACAAGTCCGCAAACGCGGGGTCACGTCTTTCTTAACGGTTCAGGAAGGCTGTGATAAATTCTGCACTTTTTGTGTTGTGCCTTATACACGCGGATCTGAAGTCTCGCGTTCAGTGGCGCAAATTGTTGCTGAAGCTGAGGAGTTGGCCACAGCTGGTGTGCGCGAACTGACATTGCTAGGGCAAAATGTTAATGCTTGGCACGGCGTTGGCAGCGATGGGCGTGAGTGGGGCTTGGGTGAATTATTGTATCGCCTTGCAGAAATCCCCGGCATTGCCCGCTTGCGCTACACAACCAGCCACCCAAGAGATATGGATGAAGCACTGATCGCCGCGCATCGTGATTTATCAGTCTTGATGCCATATTTACATTTGCCGGTTCAGTCCGGATCAGACCGCATTCTTAAAGCGATGAACCGCAAGCATAAAGCGGAAGACTATTTCCGTTTGATTGAGCGCATTCGCACCGCGCGTCCGGATATGGCCTTGTCCGGTGACTTTATTGTCGGTTTCCCGGGTGAAACGGATGAAGATTTTGAAGACACAATGCGCTTGGTGCGTGAAGTGAATTACGCGCAAGCCTATTCATTCAAATATTCACCACGACCAGGGACACCAGGTGCTGACTTTAAAGACCATGTTGATGAGGCTGTTAAAGACGAGCGCTTGCAACGTCTGCAGGCATTGTTATCCGAGCAGCAATATGCATTTCAAGATTCGCTCGTTGGAACGACTACGGATGTGCTGATTGAGAAGCCTGGTCGTTTTGAAGGACAAGTTGTCGGCCGTTCCCCGTGGCTTTTGCCTGTTATTCTGGAAAATAACACGGATCAGATCGGCGATATTGTGAAGGTAAAGATTATTTCAACCGGAACAAACAGTCTTGTTGCAGAAAAACTGTCTTGAACGCATGATATACTGGATTGCAACTGCCTCGTTGAGAACTAGGATATTTGTATAATGGCTTGGCAAATAACAAATAGGGCATTGCAGCAGTTTGTTTGCTGGCTATAGTTTTAAAACATGATCACGCGATATGTGAGGAGACCCGTTTGAGCGCTGCAGATAGTTTGAATGCTGATAAAGCTGCTAATAAAAAAGTTGAAAATAATGTGCAGCGGGATATCGGAGCTTCGGATATGGCTCACATTGTTTTGACCTTTGATAATAACCGTCTGGCAAAGGCTCTGTTCGGCCAATTTGATGAGCACCTCGCGCGGATCGAGCAAGTCCTTGGCGTGGATATTCGTTCAAAGGGCAATCAGCTCACGATTCGTGGCGAGGGAGCAGCGACACAACAGGCTCGTCGTGCACTGGATGAGCTTTATAGCCAACTGCAAAAAGGCCGCGAAATTTCTCTTTCAGATATTGATGGCACCCTTAAAATGTCGGTCGCAGCCGATGATCAGTTGAGTTTGCCAACATTGGAAAGCAAGAGCAAACTTTTCTCCGCTCAAATCTCCACACGTAAAAAGACGATTTTTGCGCGCACTCCAACCCAAGATGCCTATATGCGGGCATTGGATCGTTCTGAACTTGTTTTTGGAGTAGGGCCAGCAGGTACTGGTAAAACCTATCTTGCAGTGGCACATGCGGCGCAACTTTTAGAGCGTGGCTTGGTAGAGCGTATCATCTTGTCCCGCCCGGCTGTTGAGGCGGGCGAAAGGCTGGGCTTTCTGCCTGGTGATATGAAAGAAAAAGTGGATCCCTATCTGCGCCCGCTCTATGACGCACTTTATGATATGATGCCGGCGGAAAAAGTGGAGCGTGCTTTGACTGCTGGTGTTATTGAAATTGCACCACTGGCCTTTATGCGCGGTCGTACATTGGCGCATTCAGCGGTTATTCTGGATGAGGCGCAAAATACGACCTCAATGCAGATGAAAATGTTCCTCACACGTATTGGTGAGGGATCTCGTATGATCGTAACAGGCGATCCCAGCCAGATTGATCTGCCGAATGGTCAAGTTTCGGGGCTGGTCGAGGCACTTCGGGTGCTCGAAGATGTGGAAAATATAGTTACAGTCCGCTTTTCCGAAAAAGATGTCGTACGTCACCCATTGGTCGCTGCCATTGTTGGCGCTTATGATCGCGCACACGAAAAAGTGAGCTTGAAGCATAAAACACCGGAAAATTAGCTTTTTGCAGCTCATCAACACTTGAATGGTGATTTGAGCTGCAAAAAAAGCAATCAGGCACTTGTAAAAACTTTAATGAACTATGATTTAATGCTTTCAGATCGCTGTTAATATATTTACACTCAGGGATCAAAGAGCTTAGGGAAAGGATTATACGGAGCTAATCGTCTATATGCGATTGTGCCGTGATCATCGTGGTCGATATTGATATAATTAAAGAGGCTGGGGACTGGCCGGATGAAGATAGTCTG
>CANQXU010000145.1 GCA_947627865.1 uncultured Paenochrobactrum sp.
ATATGTTCAAAAAAAACAGCTTCAGCTCCACCACGCAAATAAAAGTAATTATTGATTGCCAATAATTTTCGCGTTGTCATATCCTGTCCATGCCTGTTTTGTGATGCAATCGTTCATTAAAACAGCCCTGAAGCAAGCTGTATAAAATTAATCAAAGTGTTATCAGTCTTTTAGCATCAATTGTCATTCTGGATAGGCCTGTTTACACTCCGCGACAATGTGCTAGGTATAGCACTTCATCTACCCTGTTCAGGACAACAATAATGAACTCATTCATACGCCGTATATTTCCGGCGCTTTTGTCCTATGCCGCATCGGGCGGCAGTTTAATTGCAGCCAATCTGGCACAACTTCTCACTTTTGCAATTCTAGCCCGTGCCTTAGGCGCAGATGAATTTGGTTATTATATTATCATTTTGGCGATCACCGCGGTTGGGACGCATATTTGCGGGCTGGGCGCAACAGAATGTCTTGTGCGCAGAGTAGCTAAAGACCGCAGCATATATAGCATAATGTTGGGTCACAATTTGAGCCTTATAACTGCAAGTGGCGCTGCACTGATTGCAGTTGGCATGGCAGTTTTGCCCTTTTTTCTTACCGTCTCCGATAATTATCTGATTAATAGTGTGAGCATCTTTTTACTGCTCGTCACCAATATTGTGCTGGTACGCCTGATCTTGCTGGCAGAGCAAATTTTTATAGCGCATAGCGACTTTAAAAGAGCCAATCAGGCTGTGCTCGGCTTTGCATTTGCCCGCACGGCCACGGCACTTATAGCTTACTTTATTTTTGACATGTCAACGCTGCCTGAATGGGCTATCTGGCAGTTTGGCGCACATGTCATTATTCTTATAGTATACTTTAAAAATGTCCTAAAGCTTGGAAAGCCAACTTTTAGAATTTTAGGTTCCGAAATAAAACAAGGACTGTATTTTTCCAGTCAATTTGTATTCATCAGCCTGAAACAAAATGCCGACCTTCTAATCATCAGTCTTATTATGCCACCAACAATTGTTGGCACTTATGGCATTGTCAGAAGACTGGTCGATAGTAGCCGTTTGTCATTGGAGGCCCTTAACAGGCTGACATATCCTAAGCTTGTTCACAAAAGTCTATCCGGCTTAGATGCGGTTTTAAAACTCAGCAAAAAGCTGCTTGTCATCAATATTTTTATTGCGGTTATAACCGCAATAGGCATCTATATTTTCGCGCCTTATTTACCTTTATTATTTGGTACAGACTATCAAGATCTTGTTAGCTTCACGCGCATTTTATGCTGGCTTACAGTGTTAATGGCATTATGGGCGCCGCCCTTGGAGCTTCTTGGCGCCATTGGCCAACATAAAGCCCGCAGCATCATATTCAACAGCGTCAATATTACTGCCATTGGAATGCTAGCACTTGGCAGCTGGATAAATGCGCCTTACGGTACTTTTACCGCCTTATATCTGATTGATCTCACACTGATTTGTGCTGCATGGTTTGGTATATTTATCACTTTAAAAGGCAATCAAAGCAGAACTTTACCTCATCATTTGAGCTAGATATCTTTACCGTGTAAAATATGACTAGCAATATGCTGCTTAGGATCAAGTCTCTTGCTCATTAACCCTTGCAAAAAAGCAATTGCATGCAAGTTCCACGCAAAAACTGAATATGAAGCAAGCCTAACACTCCCCCTGCGCCATGCCATAATCAGCAAAGGGGTGAGCAATAAAACTATGAACACCGAAATATGGCTAAAGCCACTTAATAAAATCATCCCCCACCAAATATAAACAGCGCCCCACAACCTGATTTCAGGCAACTCTTTGATAATGGCTTTCCAATCTTTGAGATTTGCATGTGCGCGTAAAACTTCACCGCTACCTTGCAAATAACCTGTGCGCCATCGTTGAAGGGCCAAACTATATGCATTCGTCTTATGCCCATAATGCCGAGCAAATAGCCGATCCATGCGCCATAATTTCCAGCCTTTTTTGCGAAGCCGAAAACCTAGCTCATATTCTTCATATGCATGCAGATTTAGATCTGTGAAAAAGCCGAGCTCTTTTATGGCACTTTGGCGAAAAAGTCCTCCGCCATTCATACGGTCTATAAGGCCTGTATTTTTCTCAACACCTCCTCGAATAATGCGGCGCTGATATTCAAGACTTTCTGTTTGCATCTCTACAATATGACCTGTCACACCTGCCATATGCGGGTGTTTGCGCAAAAAATCCATGCCGGACGTGATAAACTCATCATCCAGACGCATGTCGCCATCCATCAGGCAGATGAACTCATATTGTGCATATTGATAGCCAAGTTGGGCGCCGATACCGCATCGCGCTTGCTCAATCTCCTGCAACTGGACAATTTTCACTGGATAGCCCGTAGCAATTTTTACCGTTTCATCACTCGAGCCACTATCCGCAACAATGATTTCAGATTGACAAAATGCAGTCGCTGCAAGGGCGCTCTCAATCGCCTGTGCAATATATTTTTCTTCATTAAGAGCTTTGATGATAACAGATACAGCCAAACTTTATTCTCACCTTATTGACGGCTTCTGGATCGTAACCCATAAACATTGAGCATGAGCTACGCATTCAGTTAAAATATCCAAATTGTCAGAGATTATAATCTATCGCCATATGAGCAAAGAAAACACCACTAACTATAAGATTAAAATTGCAAATAATCTTGATGATGTAAGTGCTTATTGGCCTGATGGCTATCATCAGGAAACAAGCCAGTTTTCTTTCATGATTTTTCAGACATTACCATTTTTAAAAGCTTGGAGCGCCAGCTACGGCAAGCAGCTCAATGCACAAGTTTTACTAGTAGAGATATATGATCAAAACGATAAGCCATTATTATTTATACCCTTTGCTCTATTCAAAAAATTTGGAGTTCTCTATTTAACCTTCCCCGATGAAGGGGTAGCTGATTACAACGCACCAATTATTTTTCATCATCAGAAACAATGGAGCAAGCAGGAAGCCGAGGATTTACTGAGCTCTGTAATATCTGCATTGCCTGATTTTGACATATTAAGCCTGCCCAAAATGCCGGAATTTATTGACGACGAGATCAACCCGCTTTTCCATTTGTGCAAGCAAGATCATAAAGAGCAAGGCCATTATATGCGCCTGAACTCCACATGGGAAAACATCCAGAAAAACCTGCATCGAGGCAAAAATACGCGACAAAAACAAAGGCAATTACAACGGCTTGGTGTGCTTAAATATGTTGTGGCACAAAATTACGCTCAGGCTGAAAGCATTTTGGCGAGCCTGATCAAACAGAAACAGCACAGATTTGAACAAACCTATGTACCTGGTTTCAAAGAGCATCCAGAGAAGCAGATTTTCTTTGAAGAAGCCACCAAAGAGTTTCTCAAATGCGGTCATTTGCATTTATGCGCTTTAACGCTCAATGACAGTATTATTGCTACACTTTGGGGGCTAAGGCAGCAGCACGCCTATTATGGGATGATGATTTCATATGATGCTGAAAACTGGGGGAAATTTTCACCCGGTATGGTTCTACATTATTATTTACTGCGCGATTTATATGAGCAAGGTGTTACCAAACTTGACCTCGGGATTGGAGATGAAGCATGGAAAACAGGGCTTTGCGCATTCTCGACAAAATTGAGAGATCATAATGCTGCCTATAGTTTGCGCGGCTCAATCATTTTGCAGTGCATTCATTTCATTGAGAAAGCACGCAAAACCTGGCTTTGGCGAAGAATTCGCCCACTGAAATGGGTCATTCTACGAGCAATAAAACGATAAATTATGCGCTCGCGGTGATTTGAAAAGGCTTATAATTCAATCTGGCAAAGCAGGTATATGAATGATAAAGGTTGCGCCATTACCCAGCTTTGAGCGCACAGCCATTCGACCACGATGGCGCGCCAATATATGCTTTACAATCGCTAGGCCCAGCCCTGTTCCTTTGTGCAACTGTGCCGTATCTGTACTCGATCTATAAAAGCGCTCAGTCAAGCGCGGCAAGTCCTCTGGTGCTATGCCTGCACCAAAATCCTGAACTTCAACAACCGCTATTTTCTTATTATTTTCTTTTATGCTTTTAAGGCGGATTTCAACTTTCTGGCCGCTCTGGCCATATTTACATGCATTCTCAACCAGATTTTGAAAAACCTGTATCAATTCATCACGTGAACCTCTGACCTTGATTGGCTCTTGCGAAAACTCACGTATAATTTTGACATTTACATCTTGCGCAACCGGTGTGAGTGCATCAGCCACGTGATTGAGAACAACTGACAAATCTACCGTTTCGGTAACGTCCAGATGGGCTTGCATTTCCAGTCGCGATAGAGAGAGCAAATCGTCAATCAGCCGCGACATTCGATCTGCCTGTCGTGCCATTATTTCCAAAAACCGGCTTCTTGCGCCTTCATCATTTCGTGCCGGCCCTTGCAAAGTTTCAATAAATCCGCGTAACGATGCCAATGGCGTGCGCAATTCATGGCTCGCATTCGCAATGAAATCTGATCGCATACGATCAATGCGTCTGGTCTCGGACTGGTCTTTAAAGACCAATAAAAACAAATCCCTAGAAGCACTATCTGCTTCCAAACGATCGCCCAAGCCATCAGCCAAGCCTCTGACTGTCGCTTTGTACCAACGCTCGACTGGAAGGCGCTCGAAATAATCAATGCTCCGCTCACGTCCATCTTCCAAGACGGCTTGAAACAAGCCATGTATTTCTGGTGCTCTAAAACGAAGATGCAGAATAGTACCCAGTTCGAGCTGTGAGAAAGCACCATATGCCGCGCGGTTCGCATAGACGATGCTGCCCCGTTCATCAAATATGATCAACGGATCTACCAGCAGATCAGCAAGCTTTTCTGCGGTTACAGAGCGCATTATCGCAGGCACATCAGCCTCGAGAGCTGATCCTATTTCTTGCGTTTTATCTTGACGGGTAAATATTGAGAACCAAATTACGCACAAAAACGCTACTGAAAACGATAACCATTGCGGGATTGGCAATAAATACAGCACGAAAAAACAGCAAGCCAGCGTCAGTAAATGATACTGTTTTTGACGCAATGAGGAGATAATTTGCTTTAAACTATACTCATTATACGGCAACATGCACCAACCAGCCTTACCCATTCATCTGCACATATATGCGGACTAGTTTTGTTTATATTTTTCATACATGTTTACAAAAGAATGAATATAAATATTCTGCATTTCGCGCATGTAAAAAACGTTTAGCACTAGCCAGCATATGTACTAATCACTAACACACTCACATAAATAGCATATATATGAAAGAGGTTCGTTGTGGATGACAGTTTGAAGACAATAAACAAAAAAAACAGCGATAACTCTATCAAACTGCTTATCGGAGATAAGACACGCTATTTTGATATTGATGATCCAGTCCTGCCTGATTGGATTGCCGATAATGCTCTCTCCTCAGGCGGGTATCCCTACCCGCACCGCATGCCCCAAGATGAATATAAAGACGCTCTTGAGAAGCTACAAATTGAGCTGGTGAAAATGCAATATTGGTTACAAGATACACGTAACCGCGTCATCAGCATTTTTGAAGGGAGAGATGCGGCGGGTAAAGGCGGCACTATTTTTACTTTGCGTGAGTATATGAACCCGCGAACTGCCAGAGACGTTGCCCTGCCCAAACCAACCGAAACCGAAGCCGGCCAGTGGTATTTTCAACGATATGTGGCACATTTCCCGACCTTTGCAGAATTCGTAACCTTTGACCGCTCATGGTATAATCGAGCGGGTGTTGAAAGAGTGATGGGGTTTTGCACTCCAAAACAGTTAGAAACATTCATGATCGAGGTTCTGGACCTTGAAAAAATGATTGTGACAGATGGTATTTATTTCTTTAAATTCTGGCTGGATATTGGACAAGAGATGCAATTAAAGCGCTTTCATGAGCGCCGCCACAGCCCTTTGCGCAACTGGAAGTTTTCCCCAATGGATGTCGCAGGCATTACACGGTGGAATGAATATACTGAAGCTTGCAAAGATATGATAAAAAAAACGCACACCGATTATGCACCGTGGACAATCATCCGCTCAAATGACAAACGGCGCGCAAGACTTGCCGCCATTCGTCGTGTGCTTTTAACTATCCCCTACACTGATCGTGACCTTGCGGTCATTGGCGCGGAAGACCCATTGATCATTGGTAAAGGTACAGAATTTCTCGTCCCCTCATCCTGATCAAGATGACCAGCCAACCCCTGCTCCGCTGCAAATTGCTCGCTTGGATAATGAGGTGTTTTTTCCCATAGGAATGGATGCCTGAACAACTGCCATGCCGCCCGCCAAGCGGCAAAAGACATAAGAAGCCAGTAGAACATAATGCTTGGTAAATATGAGTAACCTTGCGCTTCTACTGGTTCTATTGTTTTGCGGCCAAGCACATAGAAACTAAGATATGCAAGGCAGATATTAACGACGTCCAACCCCATCAAAATAACCTGATTGACTTGAAAGCCGCCTGTTATTGTTAGCCCCAATAATATAAACAACGACATAATCAAAATCGGATGTATCAAAGCAGAAGCTATCAGACCAATCATGTAGAGCTGACTGATTAGAAAGCGTTTTGTTCCAAGTTGCTGCTTTGTTTTGACCGGTTCGCGCAAATGCACAAGTGTTGTCTGCATCCAGCCTTTAAACCAGCGCGTACGTTGCTTGTACCAGTCAACAAAATTCTCAGGTGCATCTTCAATCGTTCCGCAAGCGATCACATCAATTGAATAACCAAACCGTGCCAGACGAAGCCCGAGATCGGCATCCTCGGTTACGTTATAAGCATCCCATCCCCCTACCCGATTTAAAGCAGTCCGACGAAAATGGTTGGATGTTCCACCTAAAGGCAGCACATAGTTTCCAGCCGAGAGCCAAGGAAGCAGACCTCGAAATAATGCTGCATATTCAAAGGCAAACATACGTGGCAGAAAGCCGTTTCTAAAATTACCTATTATCAATGGCGCTTGCACACATGCCAATTGCTCGCCGCCGGCTTCAAATGCTTTATACGCTTCCTTGAGCTGCAATGGATGTGGTCTATCCTCTGCATCATAAATCGCAACAAACTCACCCCGCGCGCATTGAAGCGCAAAGTTTAAAGCTTTTGGCTTTGTCTTGGGGCCGATTTCAGGAACAACCAGCACGCTCATATATGGCGATAGAGATATTCTATTCAGTGCCAACTGCGTTTGCAGATCGGTTTCTTCACAAATAAATTTTACGTCAAGCTTATGCTTTGGCCAGTAAAGATTACTCATGGCTGACACTATTTGCGGTACAACAGCTGCCTCTTTATAAAGTGGCACAAGAATACTGTAGACTGGCAGATCATTCGTGGATTTTTTATAGGTTAACACTCTGGGCAGACGCCTGGCTTGCCTCGCCGCCAAGAGCCGAATGAACACGCAGCTAAAGAAGAATATGGACAAAGCAACGTGTAGAAACAGCATGGTTGGCCACAGCCATAAAATGAGTGCAGCAATCAATCCACCAAAGCATAAGGA
>CANQXU010000146.1 GCA_947627865.1 uncultured Paenochrobactrum sp.
CTTTTAAAGATGAAGGCCGCGCGACAATGGAAATGCCGCCGCCTGGGCGCACAATTGCACTGGCTGTTCGGAGCCAGTTTTCAAACATGCCTTCCGGCATAACATGTGCTTCAGCTTTCAAATCATAAGGCGTCGACCGATTATGGCTCTCATTGAAAGGCGGGTTCATGATCACATAATCAAAGCTGTTGTCTTGCAGGCCGGCTTTGTGCCGCGCTTTCCCTGTGAGTGAAACATCCGCTTCCAGCACACTAATCCTGTGAGATAAGTGCTGATTATGCTGATCATTGAGTGAGTGTCTGGCAAATTGAACCATGAGATCCGAGCGTTCAATAAGCGTTATTTCACATTTTTGTAATCTTGCTGCGACTGCAAATCCGGCTGCACCTGCACCTGCACCAAGATCTGCGAGCTTACCTGTGAAATTTTCAGGAACTGACGCGGCTAAGATCATGGCATCAACACCTGAACGGTGACCTCTGATTGCGGGTTGCAATAAATGGAAGGCGCCACGGTGAAAAACATCGCGTGTATAGGGTGTACCGCAAATCCTTGGCAGATTAGACTTATCTGCGGGGCGTGCGTCACAATTGTTTGTCTGCGGATTTTCTGAGGGCAGGTGTGGCATGTTAAATACGCAACTCATCCGCAAGACCAGCATCTATAAGGAGCTGTCTGGCTTCATTTTTTGCATCCTCGTCAACGAGCAACCTTTTGGATAGCGCACCAATTGAGCCTTCAATAATGCTCATATGTGTGTCTGCCACAAAATGATTAATGCCCGCTTCTTTCAAAAGAGTGCTCACAAAAGATAATAAGACTGCATCATTGGTTCGTATCAGCTCTATCATATCGCTAATTTGCTGATATGTGTAAGGTTTGACAACCTAAAAATGATCAGGTTGTGGGCATTAGGCCATAACTGGGTAATAAAGCGTGGATAAATTTATAGATTAACGCTAAAAGGCACAAAATATGTTTGCTAAATTCAAACGGAGTGAAGGCATTGGGTGTGGTTCACAATCTGAGTGACAAGAAAAAACAAACAGGCTCGGTCCAACCGCTGGTTGATTTGACTAAAGATGATATGGGTCGGGTTAATGAGTTGATCTTGTCGCAGGCAGGTTCGGACGTGGAGATGATACCGGAAGTCGCAAATCATTTGATTTCTTCCGGAGGGAAACGTCTGCGTCCTATGATGACCCTCGTGTCTGCACGCATGTTCGGCTATGAGGGCAACGGTCATATCCGCTTGGCGACCTCGGTTGAATTTATGCACACTGCAACACTCCTTCATGATGATGTTGTTGATGAAAGTGATATGCGCCGTGGTCGCAAAACCGCGCGTATGATCTGGGGTAATCAAGCCAGTGTATTGGTAGGTGATTATCTTTTGGGTCAAGCTTTCAAAATGATGGTGGATGTCGGCTCGCTTGCTGCTCTTGATGTTTTGGCAACTTCTGCTTCGGTCATTGCTGAAGGTGAGGTAATGCAGCTTGCGGCAGCCAAAAATCTGGAAACAAGTGAAGATGCCTATCTTGCTGTTATCAAGGCCAAAACAGCGGCTCTTTTCTCCGCGGCTGCCGAAGTCGGGCCAATTATCGCCAATGCTGATGATAGCAAGCGCGTTGCGCTAAGAGATTACGGTATGAGCCTCGGACTGGCTTTTCAGCTGGTTGATGATGCCTTGGATTATAGTGGCACGGCAGAAGATCTTGGCAAGAATACTGGTGACGACTTTCGTGAAGGTAAAATCACCTTGCCGGTCATCTTAAGCTACCGCAAGGGTGATGATGCGGAGCGCGAGTTTTGGCGCCGTTCTATTGAAGATGGTCAAAGTGATGATGACGCATTGGCGCAAGCTAAAATATATTTGAATAAGCATAATGCGATTGGTGAGACGATTGAGCGCGCAGTTGCTTTTGGCGAAGCGGCTCGCTTGGCTTTGGAACCGCTTGAGGAGAGTGCAGAAAAAGCAGCGCTCATTGAAGTGATCGATTTTTGTATCAGCCGCGTAAGCTGATACTCGCTGCTATTCATTATAAATCAGGGCGTTTTTGATATTCCATCGCAAATTCGCCCTTCTTTATTGCTTTACTCGTCAAATATATGTTTTTTAAATAAATCATAAATATTCGCGTCTTTATAAAAGTCATCATTCAATGCTGGTAAGCAGACGAGTCACCGTTTCTGCATTATCTGGCGGAATGCATGAAAGGGGATTGTGGGGAATGCCGCGTAAATTGTTTGACCGCTCATTGAGGGCTGCTGCTATTATTTTGATGGCCAGCGCTGTTTCTCCGGCCCTGACTGCAATTTCCAACGCGACTGCTATACAGCAAGATCAGGCTGATCAGATTTCTGCTAATTCTTTTGCTGGCGCTTATCTTGCCGGTAGAGTTGCCGAAAATGACAATGATTTGCCAGCTGCCATTCATTTTTATCGGCAGGCCATGGGTTTTGATCCTGATAATATTCAGATGAAACAGGATTTATTCTTGACATTGCTGAGTGATGGGCAGTTTGCCGAAGCCGCACCTTTAGCAAAATATATTGATAAGGACAGTGCGGTTGAGCAGTTTAGCCGCTTGACCATGGCCGTGGATGCGCTTTCACGTAAGCAATATAAACAAGCACGGTCTATATTAAAGACGTCCCGAGCCTCGGATATGGATCATCTGGCAACCACTATGCTGAATGCATGGGCGACTTATGGTGCTGGCAATCCAAATGCCGCTTTAACTGCTTTAACCAATGTGCAGGGAACTGAATGGTATCATCTTTTTGTAACGTATCAGGCGGCTTTAATGGCCGATTTGGCCGTGAACAAAAAAGCAGCAGCTCGTTATTATCAAGAGGCAATTGATGACCGCTTGGGCGGAAGTGCCGCTCCTGATACCTATGAACGCGTTGTTCTCGCTTACGCATCATTTCTCGCACGCAATGGGGATCGCGACGCAGCAGTCGAATTGCTCGACGGTGCGGCGGAAGCCTTATCGGGTCGTAAGACGCTTTCACTTTTGAAAGAAAAAATTGAGCGCGGCGATAAGATTGAACGCTTGGTGCCGAATGTAAATGCTGGCGCTGGTGAGGTGCTTTACACTTTGGGTACGGCGATTAATCGTAGCGGCGGTGAAGCTTTTGCCAAGCTTTATTTGAACCTATCACTTCCTTTGCGCCCGGGGCATGACGCAACTTTATTCCAACTTGGTGATATAGCAGCCAAAATGCAGCAAGCTGAAAAGGCCATTAGTTTTTATCGCCAAGTTGATCCGGTTTCTGTTTACGCTCAAGACGCACATATGCAGCTCGCGCTTAATCTTGCTGATGCAGACAAAGCAGATGAGGCTATTGCTCAGCTAAAAACACTGATCAGTGATAATAATAGCGATGGCCGTGCGCATTTGGCTTTGGGGGCAGTTTATGCCCAGCAAAAAGATTTTAAAAATGCTGCTGCCATATATGATGACGCAGTCAAGCTGATTGATACGCCTACGCGTGCAGATTGGCCTCTTTTCTTCCAGCGCGGAATAGCCCATGAGCGCTTGAAAGAATGGGATAAAGCTGAACCAAGTTTTTACAAGGCATTAGAGCTTTATCCGGACCAGCCACAGGTGTTGAACTATCTAGGCTACTCTTGGGTTGATATGGGTATTAATCTGGATGAGGCGCTCGATCTGATACGTAAAGCAGTCCTGTTGCGCCCGCAGGATGGCTATATTGTTGATTCGCTTGGCTGGGCTTACTACCAGCTTGGTCGTTATGACGATGCAGTGATCGAACTGGAAAAAGCCATTAAGCTGCGTCCGGAAGATCCGACAATCAATGATCATCTAGGTGATGCATATTGGAAAACTGGTCGTGAAATCGAAGCAGTATTTCAGTGGAACCATGCAATCGCTGGTAAGCCAGAACCTGAAGACCTGCCTAAAATCGAGGCTAAATTGAAAAATGGCTTGGTTGATGGCGATGATGAAAAACAGGTTGAATTGGAAAAAGCAAAACACGAGCCTGTTCCAGCCCTGAAAGAGACTGACAAGCCAGCGGAATCAACTGCGAAACCCGATATGGAAAATGAAGCGACCAAGGAGCCGCAAGCAAATTAATCTTGCGTGCGTGCGATGGCGGCTTTTTAAATTATTGGCTATTATAGAGCGTAGAAGGGGTGAGGGGCTGTTTGTTTTATGCGCAAGCCTTGACCCTGATGCTATGACAATTTAGATCAAGGTCATCTTATTCATAACACGAGGCCCGTCCGTGACTGCCACGCTGCCTGCACATATGCACCCTACACGCTCCTTTCAGGGGCTTATCCTGACGCTTCAAAATTACTGGGCGCATCATGGATGCTTGATCCTGCAACCTTATGATATGGAAGTGGGGGCGGGAACGCTACATCCAGCAACCACTTTACGTGCCCTAGGCCCGCGTCCGTGGAATGCGGCTTATGTGCAACCTTCACGACGTCCTAAAGATGGTCGCTATGGTGAAAATCCGAACCGCTTGCAGCATTATTACCAGTATCAGGTTTTGTTGAAGCCAAGTCCGCCAAATCTTCAAGAGCTGTATTTAGGCTCGCTGCAGGCTATTGGCATCGACATGAAATTGCATGATGTCCGATTTGTTGAAGACGATTGGGAAAACCCGACAACCGGTTCTGCCGGACTTGGTTGGGAGTGCTGGTGTGACGGGATGGAAGTCTCTCAGTTTACCTATTTTCAGCAGGTCTGCGGCATTGAATGTGCACCTGTTGCTGGCGAATTGACCTATGGTCTTGAACGTATTGCCATGTATGTACAGGGCGTAGACAATGTTTATGATCTGAATTTCAACGGTTTGGAAGGTGAGGACAAAGTCACATATGGCGATGTTTTCCTGCAGGCCGAGCAAGAGTTCTCCCGTTATAATTTTGAAATCGCCAATACCGCAATTCTACATCAGCATTTCATTGATGCCGAGCAAGAATGTGAAGCGATTTTGAAAGCTGGCGCACCAAAAAATGATGAGCCGCGCTCACTGCATAGATGTGTGTTTCCTGCATATGATCAGTGCATTAAAGCTTCGCATGTATTCAATCTGATGGATGCACGCGGGGTGATTTCCGTCACTGAACGTCAAAGTTATATTTTGCGTGTGCGCAACCTTGCCCGAAAATGTGGTGAGGCCTTTCTTTTGACAGAAGCTGGCGGCGCTAATTTTCAGCAGGATAGTAAATAATATGCCTGATTTATTATTAGAGCTTTTTTCTCAAGGAATTCCGGCCTTGGCGCCTGCTCGCAACGAAGCGAGAACAGGTAATCTGATGAAACTGCATGCGGAAGGCGTCCACTAATGCCTGATTTATTATTAGAACTTTTTTCTCAAGGAATTCCGGCCTTGCCGCCTGCTCGCAGCGAAGCGAGAACAGGCAATCTGATGAAACTGCATGCGGAAGGCGTCCACTAATGCCTGATTTATTATTAGAACTTTTTTCCGAGGAAATTCCGGCCCGCATGCAGCGTAAAGCTGCGGGTGATCTGAAAAAAATGATCACGGATGGTCTGGTTGATGCAGGCTTGACTTATGAAGCTGCCACCGCGCATTGGACACCACGGCGTTTAACGCTGGATATACGTGGCTTGACGTTGCGCTCCAAGGATGTGCGGGAAGAGATTAAAGGTCCGTCTACATCTGCGCCAGAACAAGCGGTTCAGGGTTTTTTACGTAAAGCAGGTTTAAGCGACGTTTCGCAGGCGCATATCCACACAGATCCGAAAAAGGGTGATTTTTATATTGCTCATTTGGTGAAAGAAGGGCGTTCAGCTGAAGCTATCATCGCTGATCTCGTTCCTGCTGTGATCCGTAGTTTTCCATGGCCAAAATCAATGCGCTGGGGCAAAGTATCAGGTCCTAAAGGCTCGATATATGGGGGAGTGGCTGGACAGGGTGGAGAAACACTGCGCTGGATACGCCCGCTTCAATCCATTCTATGTGTTTTCGGTCCGGAGACAGAAGAAACCAAAGTTATTGACTTTGAAATTGGCGGGATCAAGTCCGGCAATGTAACTTATGGACATCGCTTTATGAGCGACGGTGCGCCGATTGCTGTGCGCCGCTTTGATGACTATGTCGAAAAACTGGAAAAAGCTTTTGTGGTGCTTGATGCTGAGCGCCGCAAAGAAATTATCTTGAGCGATGCCCGCAATCTCAGCTTTGCTTCTGGTCTGGAACTGGTCGAAGATGACGGGCTTTTGGAAGAAGTATCCGGACTTGTTGAATGGCCTGTCGTTTTGATGGGTGAGTTTGAAGACGAGTTTCTATCGATTCCTTCAGAAGTTATCCGGCTGACCATCCGTGCCAACCAGAAATGCTTTGTCACCCGAAAAAGCGGTGAAGCGGATAGTCTTTCTAATAAATTCATTCTTGTTTCCAATATTGCGGCGCAAGATGAAGGCAAAATCATTGCAGCCGGTAACGGCAAGGTCGTTCGTGCTCGTTTGTCTGATGCATTATATTTCTGGCAGACAGATCAGGCTGATTTGACTGATTTGAATGAGTTGACATTATCAGCTGAAAAGCTTGGGCTTGATTTGAAAAAGCCGCTTGATCAACGCATGGCACGTCTTGATAATTTGGGCGTTACTTTTCATGCAAAACTCGGTACGCAAGGTGCACGTGTTTTGCGTATCAAAGCATTAGCACAAGAAATTGCAGCACTTATTGGTGCAGATCCTAAACTTGCAGGACGTGCAGCCATATTGGCGAAAGCTGATTTGCAAACCGAAGTTGTTGGAGAGTTTCCGGAAGTCCAAGGAGCAATGGGGCGCAAATATGCGCTTCTGCAAGGCGAAAATGCATCTGTTGCTGCTGCTATTGAGGAGCATTATAAGCCACAAGGCCCATCCGACTTTGTGCCGAATGACCCGGTGTCTGTCGCAGTTGCACTGGCAGACAAGTTGGATACATTGGTTGGTTTCTGGGCGATTAATGAAAAGCCGACAGGCTCAAAAGATCCTTATGCCTTGCGTCGTGCAGCACTCGGTGTCACGCGTTTACTCTTGTCACAAGAGTGGAAACTACCTCTCATGCCATTGCTGAGCTCTGCCTATGCAAAGCTGAATGATGATCGTATTGAAAAGCTGGTGTTCGAGTTTGAAAATAAACTCAACAATCAGAATTCAGGCGATGTCGATGGCGAGCAGGATCTGGATATTGCGCTTAGCAATTATCAAGATGAAAAACGCAAAGAGTTGAACGAGGCAGCAATGCCGGTTCTTAAAGATTTGCTGTCTTTCTTCCATGATCGTTTGAAAGTTCATCTGAAAGATGAAGGTGCGCGCCATGATGCAATTGATGCGGTCTTATCTCAAGATGCTGACAATTTGCTGATGGTTGCACGTCGTTTGGAGGCACTAATCGTCTTTATCAATACAGAAGACGGAGAGAATTTGCTGGCAGGCACAAAGCGCGCAGCCAATATTCTGGC
>CANQXU010000147.1 GCA_947627865.1 uncultured Paenochrobactrum sp.
AGATGATATAGAACCGCACTAAAATCAAACTCGCCAAACATAGCGATAATAGTTAAATAGGAAATCATAAGGATTGCTGGTATGATAACCCAAAGAAAATATATTTTTTCTTTCTTTTGTCGCTTTTGCAAATTGCACAAAAAATAAGCCGCAATAAATGCGCCAGCAGCATAAAAAACAACTGTACTTTTTGGAAGATACCAACCCAAATATAGTAGTCAAACGCTGCTTCAACACTGCCCCCAGAGAAGATTCGCCAATAGCCTTATATTGGACACAAAAACTTCATGCAATCTTCATAGTTTGTTACAAAGCATTGACGCCTCTAACATCAATGGATATTTAACTTCTAAAATAATAAAATAGCTAAAAAGATCTGGCATATTCTACGCCTGTATAAGCTTTCCTTTGCCGCTGCTTTAAAAAAAAGAAAAATCAATGAAAATATATGTCGTCAATCTTGAGCGTAGCTATCAGCGTTGGATCGAAGCAAGCCGACAACTGGACTCCAGTGGTTTCTCATATGAACGCGTGCCAGCGATTGACGGATCAAAGATTGATTATCTTGAATATGCCGACAATGTGAAATGCCGTGCTTATATGGGGCGAGATCTAAGCCCTGGTGAAGTTGGATGTTTTTTGAGCCATATTCTTGCACTCAAGACATTTCTTGCGTCCTCCGAAGATTGCGCCCTCATTCTTGAAGATGACTTTTTAATGACTGGGGAATTTTCAAATCGCCTCGAGGCAATTATCCAAATGGCTAGCAAGTTGCCGCATGATAGCGTTAGTGCCATCAATGTCTATCCTTCTGATTACAAATATGCGTCTAATATTATGCAAGAAAATGGACAAGATCTTCTTGCCACGCATAGATTTCCTCAATCGTCTTTAGGAATTTTTTGGACCCGTAAAGGTGCTGAAAAAGTCGTCGCCGCCGGAACTACCGCCTTTATGCCATATGATAATTTGTTACGGTTTCTATTTACAGGAACAACGCAAGGTTTTTCAGTGAAGCCACCGCTTGTCATCCCCGCACCTGTCGAGAGTGATATAAAAAATTCAAATATCGCTTTTACTGGCAACAAACCGACGAAAAGATCGGACTATTTTTTTATACGGCTTCGTCGAATGTTCATCGAAAAATTACGGGCAAGTATAGGGATGTTGCGCTGGAAGATTTTTAATCCGTTAAAAAAATAAAGCGGTTTATTATATATTTATAAAAAAAGCGGCCTTAGCGGCCGCTTTTTTAGTTTCTTGGATCAAGCCATATTAGCTACAGCCACTGGTCGCTCCACAGGTGTCGCATTTCAAGCATGTGCCATTACGCACCATTGTGAAATTCTGACACTCCGTGCAGCTATCACCAGTATAGCCTTGCATCAAAGACTTCATACGACGATCAGCTTCCAGTTTTTTAGCGTCCACTGCCGCCGCTTCCTTCATCTTTGCAACTTCTTCTGCTGCTGCATCGGTAAAAATACTGGCTTCTTTAACTGTTACTTCTTCAAGAACCGGAGCTGGTTGAAGATTCTGATTAAAGTCACGCTTAAAAGCTGTCGCTCCGTCCGTCGCCAAACCCGCACTCGGCTTGCTCTGCGTCGCAACACTGACAGCAATAGTGCTCGCTGCCTTCAATGTTGTCACATTAGAAACAGTTTGCGGCGCTGGAGTTGCAGCCGACCCCTTAGGCTCGGATGACGCAGATGTCGTTACCAGACTTGGTTTATAACCGCGTGTCCAACCGGTTGAAACCAAATTGGTTTTGCCTTCTTTGATGCCTTTACCAAGTGCGGTATTGCCAAAATCAGTCGTATCCACATGCGCCAGATCATGGCGTCCAAGATAAGAAACTGCGAGCTCACGGAACACATAGTCAATGATTGACGTTGCGGTTTTAATCGCATCATTGCCCTGTACAATACCAGCAGGCTCAAACTTCACAAAAGTGAAAGCTTCGACATATTCTTCCAAAGGCACGCCATATTGCAGACCCAATGAGATTGCGATGGCAAAATTATTCATCATTGCACGGAAAGCAGCGCCTTCTTTATGCATATCAATGAAAATTTCGCCTAAACGGCCATCACCAAATTCACCCGTGCGCAAATAAACCTTATGGCCGCCAACAACAGCTTTTTGTGTGTAGCCCTGACGACGATTTGGAAGCTTATCACGCTCATGCACGACCTTTTCGACAACCTTCTCAACAATGCGCTCAGTAATTTGAACGGCACGTGCTGCGGCTGGTGCTTCAATCAATGTTTCGACTGCATCATCTTCGTCGTCTTCATCAGCGATCAAAGAAGAGTTCAATGGCTGAGATAGTTTGGAACCATCACGATAAAGCGCATTCGCTTTCAATGCCAATTTCCATGAAAGCATATAAGCGCTTTTGCAATCTTCAACAGTTGCATTATTCGGCATGTTGATGGTCTTGGAAATTGCACCGGAAATGAACGGCTGCGCTGCTGCCATCATGCGGATGTGACTATCAACCGACAGATAACGCTTGCCGATTTTACCACATGGATTGGCGCAATCGAAGACTGCATAATGTTCCTCTTTAAGGAAAGGCGCTTCTTCAAGGGTCATCGAACCACAAACATGAATATTTGCAGCTTCAATATCCTTCTTCGCAAAACCCAATGCAGGCAGCATCTCAAATGAGAAATCATTCAGCTGTTCATCAGTCAACTTCAGAACATTTTTGCAGAAATCTTCTCCAAGCGTCCATTTATTGAAAGCAAACTTGATATCAAATGCACTTTTCAATGCTGCATTCAGTGCTTCAATCTGCTCATCACCAAAGCCTTTGGCTTTCAAAGTTGATGGATTGATAGCCGGTGCCTGATTAATATTGCCATGTCCAACAGCATAAGCCTCGATTTCAGCAATCTGGCTCTCGGAATAGTCAAGTGTGCGCAATGCTTCAGGAACCGCACGATTAATGATCTTGAAGTAACCACCGCCCGCAAGTTTTTTGAACTTCACCAGCGCAAAGTCAGGCTCGATGCCAGTCGTATCGCAATCCATCACCAGTCCGATTGTACCTGTCGGTGCAATCACTGTTGCTTGAGCATTACGGTAGCCGTGCTTTTCACCAAGCTCTAATGCCTTATCCCATGCAGCACGGGCATGACTAATCATATCCTGATCAGGGCAATCCTCAGCGACTAAAGCCACCGGATTAACCGACAAAGCCTCATAGCCTTGCGTTTCACCATAAGCTGCACGGCGATGGTTGCGGATCACCCGCAGCATATTGTCAGCATTTGGCGCGTAGCCCGGGAATGCACCAAGCTCTTTGGCCATTTCAGCCGAAGTCGCATAGGCAACCCCTGTCATAATTGCTGTCAAAGCGCCGCCAATTGCACGTCCTTCATCAGAATCATAAGGTATGCCGGAGGTCATCAACAAACCGCCAATATTGGCATAGCCTAGACCAAGGGTACGGTATTCATAGGATAACTTAGCGATTTCCTTGGACGGAAACTGTGCCATCATCACAGAGACTTCAAGCACAATTGTCCAAAGACGCGCTGTATGCTCATAAGCATCAATATCAAATGAACCATCCTGCTTGCGGTAGGTCAGCAAGTTGATGGAGGCTAGATTACAAGCCGTATCATCCAGGAACATATATTCCGAGCATGGATTTGATGCACGGATTGGCCCTGCCACCGGGCAAGTGTGCCAATCATTCATTGTCGTATTATAATGGAGGCCCGGATCAGCCGATGCCCAAGCGGCATAACCGATTTTTTCCCATAGATCGCGCGCTTTGAGCGTTTTCATGACGGAACCGTCACGACGTGCTGTCAGGTTCCAGTCACTGTCATTCTCAACAGCACGTAAAAACTCATCTTTCAATGAAACAGAATTGTTGGAATTCTGTCCGGCGACTGTCAGATAAGCTTCTGAATCCCAGTCGGTATCATAGGTGTTGAATTTTAAATCAGTATATCCCTGTCGTGCAAACTGGATCACACGGTAGATATAGTTTTCAGGAACCTGATTTTTCTTGGCAGCTTTGATCTCGCGTTTAAGCACAGGATTCATTGCCGGATCAAAGCACTCATCATTATCGGCTTCACAATTAATGCAAGCCTTCATAATCGCAGACAAATGCTGTTTAACAATCTTGGAACCAGTAACGAGAGCAGCAACTTTTTGCTCTTCCTTCACTTTCCAATCGATATATTCTTCAATATCCGGATGATCCACATCAACGACGACCATTTTAGCAGCACGACGTGTTGTACCACCGGATTTAATCGCACCAGCAGCGCGATCACCAATTTTCAGAAAACTCATCAAACCGGAAGACTTACCGCCGCCGGATAGTTTTTCACCCGCACCGCGCAAATAAGAGAAGTTTGAACCTGTGCCGGAGCCATATTTGAACAAACGTGCCTCACGGACCCAAAGATCCATGATGCCGCCTTCATTGACCAGATCATCAGCAACCGACTGAATAAAGCAGGCATGGGGCTGCGGATGCTCATAAGCAGATTTTGAACGTGTCAGCTTTCCGCTTTGCCAATCAACATAGAAATGCCCTTGGCCAGGACCATCAATACCATAAGCCCAATGTAAGCCTGTATTGAACCACTGCGGGCTATTGGGTGCTACGCGTTGTGTCGCCAGCATATAAGCAAGCTCATCACGGAAAGCGCGGGCATCTTCTTCCGTATCGAAATAGCCGCCCTTCCAGCCCCAATATGTCCATGTACCCGACAAGCGGTCAAAGACCTGACGCGCATCCATCTCAGAACCGTAGCGCTCATCTTCAGGCAATTCAGCCAAAGCGTCTTCATCAGCAACGGAACGCCAGAGCCAGGAAGGAACCGAATTTTCTTCGACTTTTTTCAGAGCAGCCGGAACACCCGCTTTACGGAAATATTTCTGCGCAAGAATATCTGCTGCAACCTGACTGAACTGGGCTGGAACATTAATATCCTCAAGACGGAAAACAACCGAACCATCCGGATTCTTAATCTCACTGGTTGCAGTTCTGAACTCAATATCCGCATAAGCGGATTGCCCCTCTGCCGTAAAGCGACGTTCAATTTTCATCTGCCCATCCAACCGTCAATATCTAGTGTCTGTCATGCCGTAAGACTTCGCGTCTACTGGCTCATAATTATAAAAAGGCTGCACATTTTTTCAGCGCACAAGCTCAGTTTAGTCGTATTTTGTGCCGCAAATATTGCAAACACGGAATTCAATAAATCTTTCCGCTGATTTCAGATCACGGAATCGAACACTCATAGCTAGATAGCCAAGCATCCATATTACTGAAGACCATATATTGCGATAAAAAAATTAGCAAACACTAAATGTAGTGTTTCAACGCTTTTTAAGGCATCAAAAGGGAGATTTAAGGAAGGGAGATTTTCAAGCAAACAGAGTAAAAAACAGCGTATTTAAAACACACTTTATTCATTCGCTTATTATAAAGGCTATATACACACTCGGATCATAGCGTAAGCAACATAATTGCAGATCCAATAACAAGCTTAGCTAAAACTGACTCGCAGCCTAGCGTCAAGGCATAGCAGCCCCGAAAACTCCATCCCCTATATATTGTGGGTAAATTTCAGCTGAAATGTGGATAGTGGGGAGAACACTCAGTAATTTTACAAGTTGGGCATCATACATCTTGTCTGTCGTTAATAAGGCACACAGCAAGGTATCATGATGCCTTCGCATCAACGCCAGTAGAATCAAAGAAAATTTAGCTATCGGCTTTGTAAGTAGCAGAAAAACGCAAAATCAGCGTCCTCAGATCTGCCTCATGGACAAGCGAGGCGGCCTTTCTCGGACTGAACCACTCAACAATACGCTGATCTTTTTCCGGCCAGTCTTCACTTTGTTGTAAAAACTTCAATGGATAAACATAAACAGTAAAGACCGATATATCATCTTCATCCATATCGTCTTTTTCATATTCGTAAGAACCAAAAACGATTGGATCAAGCTCACCGTTAACACCGGCCTCCTCAAAGGCTTCGCGAGCAGCGGTTTGCGCGAATGTATAACCTTTTTGAGGCCACCCCTTTGGCAAAACCCAACGCCCAGTGCCCCGACTTGTAATCAGCATCACTTGAAGCTGCCCTTGATATGATCGCCAAACCAAAGTGGCAACTTGCTGGAAACGACCATCATCGTTCAGCATCCTTTTTCTTTTGGCGATCAAATTCAAATCATACGGGTTCACAGCTTATCTCACGCATTTTACATTCTATTTTCCCATGACTCCGCATACGCCACCATGAGTGGGCAGCACGCATATGATGTTATGGTTGATAACAATCACTCAGAGAAAAGTGTTTTTTATTCTTTATCACATTCAATATGAATGAGGATAACCCTATATATTTGATGGCCTTAAATCAAGCCATTCAAATGTCGGCCCATCCATTTCTATTGACCAAAATGTGATAGTCAATAAGCCCGTCAAATCGCATCTGACAATGATAAGAAAAGAATAAGTCTTGAACAAAACCTATTTCATGAATTAATTTCTTATACTTTTGCGATTTACGAAGAAATATTGAGAATAGAATTCCAATAGCATTGTTAAACTTAACAGCACATAGATCTATATGCTAACACACGCATATTCATTATATTGTTACAGGAAGATTATTTAAAGGAAATAAGGTTTTAAATCTTTCTTCCTATTCCTCGAAGAATCTACTTGCCAAAAGCATTTTCTTATATCAGTCTGGCTTTGTTCGGGCATTTAGCGAACAATGGAAGACTGGGTAATGGCGCGCCGGAACCGCTTTTTGTTTCGGGTCGGGAGTACTCGTCAATGATCGGTTCTTTCCTTTTTTTCGACAGTTGCCTGCACCTCTCCGCCTGGCGTGTGGTGCGCAAGGCGGTCGAAACTACCGCTGCTTATTATAAAACCAGCGGCGCCTAGGAAAAGGAACAGATCCCATGGCACAGACCGGTTTGGTCAAATTCTTCAACAATGAAAAAGGCTTTGGCTTTATTAAGCCTGATGATGGCGGCGCGGACATTTTTGTTCACATTTCTGCCGTTCAGGCTTCCGGCCTTCCTGGCTTAACTGATAATCAGACTGTTTCTTACGAAACAGAGCCAGACCGTCGCGGAAAAGGCCCAAAGGCTGTAAATATCACCATTACCGGTTGATTTGCCTTATAATGCCACTGAATAAAGAACCCCGGCTTGCTGGGGTTTTTTATTGTCCGCAATCCTTTAAAAAATACAGCAATGCGGCCCCCATATTCAAAAATTCGCAACCAAAAATAATTTCCAGTTAAGGAATAAGAGCGTTACTCAGATGAGTA
>CANQXU010000148.1 GCA_947627865.1 uncultured Paenochrobactrum sp.
CATTAAAGCGCGTGCAATACACAGGCGCTGGCGTTGCCCACCAGAAAACTCGTGCGGATAACGCTCTAAACTATTCTCGGGCAAGTCTACCCGCTCCAGCAGATGCACCATTTTTTTACGCGCATCGGCATTATTATCATGGCGCGCTGCAATCAGAGGTTCAGCCAAAATGCTGTCAACTCGTAAGCGTGGATTGAGTGATGCATATGGGTTTTGAAAAACCATTTGTACAGCTGAGTTGCGTCCATCCACCATACGCTTGTCTGCATAGGTTTTAAATGTGCCTCTGGTTGCCTTAACCAATTGCAAAATTGCCCGCGCAGTCGTAGATTTACCAGAACCACTTTCGCCAACAATACCAAGTGTTTCGCCCGGCATTACATCAAAAGAAACATCCTCGACCGCATGAACCGAACCGGTTTTACGTTTAAACAGACCGGAAGTAATCGGAAAGCGAACAGTCAGATCTTTTACCGCTAAAGCTGGTTTCATAACATTAGCATCATGACGCTCAAAGTCTTGTCGTACAGCTTTGCCATGTTCAAAATGTGGAACAGCTTTTAGCAAATGCTGTGTGTAAGGATGCTTAGGCCGATCAAGGACATCACTCAGGCTACCCTGTTCGACAGCTATGCCATTTTGCATAACCATAACTTTATCAGCAATACCAGCAACGAGACCGATATCATGGGTAATGAAAATCATGCCCATATTGGTTTCACGCTTCAGCTCTGCCAATAAGGCCATAATTTGAGCCTGCACAGTAACGTCAAGTGCCGTTGTAGGCTCATCAGCAATCATCAGGCGCGGATTGCAAGCAAGAGCCATAGCAATCATCACCCGCTGCAGCATACCACCCGACAATTGATTGGGACTGTAAGTTAAACGGCGTGCGGCATCAGGAATGCGAACCCTGTTAAGAGCATCGATCGCAGCATTTTTTGCTTGCTTTCCTGTTAATCCGCGGTGCAGTCGAAATGCCTCTTCAATCTGTGTGCCAATAGTCAGAACAGGATTAAGCGACGTCATTGGCTCTTGAAAAATCATACCAATTTCAGCACCGCGAATTTTGGTCAACTGGTCTTCACCAGCTTTAGCCAAATCCACAACTGAACCGTCGCCAAGGCTGAAATCAATTGAGCCACTCAGGATCTGCCCGCCACCAAAATCGACCAAGCGATTAATTGATAAGGAAGTGACAGATTTACCCGATCCGCTCTCGCCAACCAGTGCCATTGTTTCGCCAGCCTTGACATCAAAGCTTACACCACGAACAATTTCATTTTCTTCAGGTTTTGCTCCAAAACCTACTCGTAAATCTTTGACAGATAACAGCTTAGTCATCATGCTGTCCTCCGCATTTTAGGGTCCAGAATATCGCGCAAGGCATCACCCAAAAGATTAAACCCTAAAATACCGATCATAATTGCAAGCCCAGGGAATGCCAGAAGCCACGGAGCTGTCTCCATCAGGTTACGCGCCTCGCTCAACATCAAACCTAAGGATGATGCTGGCGGCTGCGTTCCAAGTCCCAAGAAGCTTAAGCCAGCCTCTGTGAGCAATGACCAAGCGAGTGCCAGTGTAATCTGAACTGTGAGTGGAGCTACGAGATTGAGCAACAAATGGCGGGTTAGAATAAAGCTGGTTCCGGAACCAAATGTGCGTGCGGCATCAACAAAATCGCGATTTTTGATAGACAATGCGGGAGCGCGCACAACACGGGTAAAAATTGGCGTATAGACAATAGCAATCGCAGCTATGCTGGTGCCCGTTCCAGGGCCCACCACGGCGATGATGAGTAATGCAAGCAGAATTGCAGGGAATGCTAACAAAACATCCATACTGCGCATAACGGTTCCGTCCCATAGCTTGCCAAACCATGCGGCTGTGAGGCCAAGGATGGTTCCTAAAAGGGCAGCGAGCGCCACAGAAGAAAATCCGACGATGAATGACTGTGCTATACCTGCCATTAAGCGGCTGAGGACATCACGCCCAAACAGATCAGTTCCCATCCAGAATTTCATGCTTGGAGGCTGCAACCGATCAATACGATGTTGTGTCAACGGATCATAAGGTGTGAAGCCGAAATAACCCATAAATGCAATAATGAGATAAATTAGCACAATAGCGCCGCCAATACGGCCGCTGGGGTGGCTAAAAACAGCTTTAAGCCAGTGCATCAATTTTCTCCCAGCCGAATGCGGGGATCAAGTGCGACATAGGCCAGATCTACCAGCAAATTAACAATCATAAAATTAAAGGCGATAAAAAGGATTGTGCCTTGAACGAGCGCATAGTCACGCTGCAATATCGCATCAAGCACCAAGCGGCCAAGACCTGGGAGGGCATAAATCTGCTCGACCAAAACAGCACCGCCAAGCAAATAGCCAAATTCAACACCGCTTAAGGTGACAACTGGTATCAAGGCATTGGGTAAAGCATGACGCCAGATGACATTGCGCGCGGGCACACCTTTTGCGCGCGCTGTCCGCACATAATCATCGCTCAATACATCGAGCATAGTCGATCGGGTAACGCGCGTTACAGCTGCCGCAAAAGCAAAGCCCAATGTTAGAGAAGGCAATATCATTTGGCCTAGGTTTTTGACCGGATCAGTCCAAAAAGGTGTAAATTCACCCATGGCTGGCAAAATACCAAAGCCGACTGATAGAACATAAATAAACACCAATCCTATAACGAAGCTTGGGGTTGATTGGCCTATCATTGCCAATAAGCGCACAGTTAAATCTGTTGGCTTTTCTTTTTTGATGGCGGCATAAATGCCAGCTGGCAAACCAACTATAAGTGCAATAAGCATGGACATCACAGCAAGCTGTAAAGTGAGCGGAAAACGCTCCAGTATGATGCTCATAACCGGCTTACCGAAAGTAACGGAAATGCCAAGATCACCGTTAAGCGCTGCTGTCAGCCAGTTCCAATATTGAACCGGCCAGCTTTGATCCAGTCCGAAATAAGCAGCAAGAGCTGCACGTTGATCGGGCGTTAGAAGACCTGCTTCAGTGCCGAGCATTGCAGTAATTGAATCGCCTGGAATCATACGTATGGCAACAAAAACAACAATAGACACTCCCAGCATAACGAGAGGGAATGTCAGCAATCTGCGCGTCAGATAGTTCATTGAACAATTACCAATACGAATGAAACATAGAAAAACTGCCGCCTATAATGCAATAGCAATAAGGGCGGCAGTATTTATTATTACTGTGGCAGTTTAATCTTTGTCAGGCCAAAAAGTGAGCCCGTCGCACGTGGCTCAAATCCTGTCACATCCTTTTGATGTGCTGCGTAAAGATTGGAAGTATAGAGCCATACCCATGGTGACAATTCAGCTATGCGACCCTCAAACTCGGCAAAGATCGCTTTACGCTTGGCAGGATCTGTTTCTTCACGGCCCTGCTGAAGCAATGCATCTAATTTGTCATCGCTAAATTGAGCTACTTTTTGCAAGTTGCCATTTTTGGTCCAGTAGCGATTATACATAGTATAAGGATCAGCCGAGCCGCCATTGAGCGCAACAGCCATATCAAAGTCACCCTTAAGCCATGTATCAACATAGACATTAAGCTCCATCATCTGGATGTCGAGCTTGATTCCGATTTCTGCGAGCTGGGACTGAATAACCTGTGCTTCAGCAGCTGCGGTTGGTGGCTCACCGGTTGCAGCAATGACAGTGGCGCTAAAGCCATTTTCTTCACCTGCGTCCGCCATCAATTTTTTCGCTTTTTCAATATCGCGTTCAGCGCAAAATAGTGAAGAAGGCTCGCTTGCGAATGCCGGCATGGTCAAAGGACCGGTGACTTTACCTTCACCAAGCGAAGCCGTTTCCAGCACATCTGAACGATCGATTGCACAAGAAATAGCCTGACGCACTTCCAATTTATCCATAGGAGCGCGTGAAGGATTAAGCTGAAGCACATGATATGCAAGGCCTGGGGTACGGTTAAGCTCAAGATTAGCTTCACGCGGTACCATGGTTGCAATCAGCGGATCATTAAGCCAGGCAAAGTCGATCTGTTTTGTGCGCAATGCAGCCAAAATTGCTGTTTCGTCCGGCAATACACTAATATTGATACCGTCAATATTAAGCTCGCCACCTGCCCAGTCCGGATTGGCTTTCAATACTTCTTTAGAGTTCGGTTCCCATGACTCCAAAATGAATGGGCCGGACCCGACGGCTTTGGTGCCGATTGTGCCTGCTTCAATTTCACTTGCAGGAATGATTGCAGCGTTGACAGTTGCCATTGCTGTAAGAAGCGGGACATCAGATTGTGTCAGCTTAAAAACAATAGTCTGATCGTCCGGCGTTTCAATCGCTTCGATTGAACCGAAATTTGCACGCGCGACTGCAGCCGTTGCTTCATCCAGAATACGATTAAATGAGGCTTTAACGTCAGCCGATGTAACCGCTGCTCCGTTTTGGAACTTAGCTTTAGGATCAATCTTAAAGGTCAGCTCTTTGCCGTCATCGGAAAATTCCCATGATTGAGCAATCGCCGGTGCAATCTGCAAATCTGCATCAAGGCGCACCAATGGCTCATAAATCAGCTCAAGCAGTCGGATGGAAGAGAACGCTGGCTGCTTGTGCGGATCAAGACCCGTTGCATCCTGCGACCAAGCCATACGCAAAGTCGCAGCTCCCGCTGATGGCGCCATCACTGCAGTGGCAGAAACTGCCAATAATGCGGCGCATCCCATCAACTTCGCTTTATGGGCGAATTTTCCCCTAAATATCATTCCCATTCTCATTCCTCCGCAACATTGCAGCTTATAATTGTACGACAGAAAGTTACTCATATCCGGCAGCATTCAACGCTTCACGTAAGAAGCCCTTGGCATCATCCAGAAGTCCACGTGCATTTTCGATAGGCAATCCGGTTTTTGCCATCATTATAGCAAGCTTTACATCATTGCCCGTTTTTTTCAGTAAAGAACGAGCGACATCCGCATCACATCCGGTTGCTTGTATGACAATACGAGTAGAACGCGCAATCAACTTATCATTTGTAGTCTCAACATCCACCATCAAATTTTGATAGGTCTTGCCAATGCGGATCATTGACGCAGTTGTCAGCATATTGAGAACCATTTTTTGAGCGGTGCCGGACTTCATACGGGTGGATCCCGTTAAAACTTCAGGCCCAACCACAGGTGCTATATCGATATCAGCAACCTGCCCAGTCATAGAATCGCGATTACAGCTTAGTGAAACCGTTGAACACCCAAGACTCTTTGCATATTCCAACGCACCAATAACATATGGGGTACGACCACTAACGGCTATGCCAACCACAACATCTTTAGACGTCAAATTAATTGCTTTTAAATCCTCAGCCCCCAGCTCTGAGTTATCTTCCGCACCTTCAATCGGATGGCGCAAAGCATGATCACCACCCGCAATAAGGCCCACAACCATATCATCTGAAACGCCAAATGTTGGGGGACATTCAGAGGCATCCAGAACACCCAGACGACCGCTGGTACCCGCACCAATATAAATCAAACGTGCGCCATCTTCAAAGGCGGCAACAATTTTCTCTACAGCTTTGGCAATCTGGGAAAGTTGTGTTTGTACGGCAGCAGCAACGAGCATATCCTGATTGTTGATCAGCTGAAGAATATCAGTAACAGGCAGCGTATCGATTTTCATCGTTTCCGCATTGCGATCTTCAGAAACAAGCCTTTCGAGCTCGGACAACAGGTTGTTACGCGTCATTTCCAGCCCTTTCGGCATGCATAACCCAATAGATGCTGGATAATTTAAACTTGATTATTCCTTAAATCAAGTAGAATTTGGAATAGAAAATTCCTATCATGATTTAACGCCAAATCAAAAGTAACTTAATTCCCTAAGCTAGTGTCCTCGCTAATATGATCGATCCTGAAACGGCATCTCCATCCGCTTGTTTTAGTTGACGACGAATATCGGGCGCGAGCCATGGCTCAAGCGGGCTGGCCAATCCCCCCAAAAGGGTGACACGCGGAGCGTCACGGCTGAATAATGAACGCACCATTTTTCCGATTTGCTCTGCCGCTGATTGCACAATAACACGCGCAGTCGCATCGCCCATATCCGCATGGCGAAAAACCATTGGTGCCAATGTTGCATAATCAGTAGCACTGGCGCGATCCATCCAACTCACGATTTCCATCGGATTATCATTAAATCTGCGCATAATTTCAGCCAATAATGGTGTTTTTTCAATACGTCCATCATGAGCTTGAAGTGAATACTGGATGGATTTCAAGCCAAGATCCGCGCCGCTACCCTCATCAGACACTGGAAATCCATAGCCGCCAAGCCGGATCTCTTGCCCTTTAATATAAGCAAGGCCGATGGAGCCGGTTCCAGCGATAACGATTGCACCATCACTGCCGGAATGGGCGCCCAAACATGCAGCCTTACCATCACTGATAAAATCAATGGCGGCAAAGTTTGTGGGAATGGCTCTTAAAGCCTCAAGAGCACCTTGACGCCCAACACCGGCAAGCCCTACTCCAACATAAATGTGCGAATGATATTGCGTCCCAATTTCAGCAGATTCTATGGCCGCAGTCATGGCGCGCGAAACAGAATTCCATGCCTCTTGAATACCAAGGCGCGTTGTTGCGGGGCCCGAGATGCCATAGCCGAGCACTTCCCCCTTGAGGTTTTCAATTCTTGCACGGCAACCTGTGCCACCACCATCTACTCCCATAAAATACATGGGATTTACTGGTCTGTCATCGCCTGAACATCCCGTCATTATGATACCCGCACTATATCAGCACCACATAATTGCAGCTTTCTATCGAGTTGCTCATACCCCCTATCCAAATGATATATTCGATGGACGGTAGTCTCGCCCTCCGCAGCCAAAGCAGCAAGCACCAGACAAACAGAGGCTCTTAAATCAGTCGCCATCACTTCAGCGCCATAAAGTTTCTTTCCACCGCGAACCAAAGCGCTGGTTCCTTGAAGCTTAATATCAGCCCCCATGCGCATCAGCTCTGGCACATGCATAAACCGGTTTTCGAAGATCGTCTCGCGAATGAGCGAAGCACCATCTGCACAAGCCGCCAGCGCCATAAATTGCGCCTGTAAATCTGTTGGAAACCCCGGATAGGGTTTTGTTGTAATATCGGTCGGCTTTAATGGTCCATCACTGGAAATTACCAAGCCGCGATCTCCTGGCCAAACCGCAACGCCCATATTTTCTAAGGCTTTAACAGTCGCGCCCATATGTTCGAGGCGCGCATTGGTAAGCTCTAAGCGTCCGCCGGTCATTGCCGCAGCTACTGCATAAGTTCCAGCTTCTACGCGGTC
>CANQXU010000149.1 GCA_947627865.1 uncultured Paenochrobactrum sp.
ATTCGAACCCACGATGGAGTTGCCCCCACGCCGCATTTCGAGTGCGGTACTTTCAACCACTCAGCCACCTCTCCGCTAAAAGAGACATCATTATTTGTAAAAGCCAAAATATGATGCATTCTGAGTTCGTGCTTGCTCAATAACGTTCTTAATATAAATATACAAGGCCAAAAAAGAATGTAGCGGCGAATATCCTTGACTTTTATTGTTTTTCCCAACATAAAAGCAAGACCTTGGGCATAGCTATAGCTGTGCCTATTGTTATGATTGAACAATTTGGGATTCCTGAAAAGTTTATCGATTCTAAAACCGTCACGACTGACAAAAAGACGGCCCATATATGAATGCCTGATCAATAAGCCGATTGGGGATTAATGTGAGAGCCGGACCGGACAACCGAAAGGAAAATAAATGTTCGCAGTCATTAAAACTGGTGGCAAGCAGTACCGCGTTGCCGCAAATGATCTGATCAAGATCGAAAAAGTTGCTGGTGAAGCCGGTGATGTAGTTGAATTCGCTGAAGTTTTGATGGTTGATTCAACCATTGGTGCTCCTGTCGTTGCTGGTGCTTTGGTTACTGCTGAAATCGTTGAGCAGGGCCGTGCGAAGAAAGTTATCGCATTCAAAAAGCGTCGTCGTAAAAGCTCGCAGCGTACACGTGGTCACCGTCAGGAATTGACCACAATCCGTATTTCAGAAATTCTGACTGCTGGTGCAAAGCCTTCTAAAAAAGCAGCGCCTAAAAAGGCAGCAGCTAAAGCAGAAGCAGCGGAATAATAAGTAAGGTTTAAAGGAGAACTCCCATGGCACACAAAAAAGCTGGTGGTTCATCGCGTAACGGTCGCGATTCAGAGTCGAAACGTCTCGGCGTTAAAAAATTTGGTGGCGAAACAGTTCTGGCTGGCAACATTATCGTTCGTCAGCGCGGTACTAAGTGGCATCCAGGTAATAATGTAGGCATGGGCAAAGACCATACCCTATTTGCGCTTACCCCAGGCAACGTGTCTTTCCGCACGAAAGCCAACGGACGCACCTTCGTTTCTGTTGATACAGTCGCAGAAGCAGCAGAGTAAGCCGGTACTCTTTAAACACCGGCGTCCCATCGGACCCGGTGTATTGGCAAGCAGCCACTAGATCTAAAAAGGGAAGATGGGACTCCATCTTCCCTTTTTTCTTATCTGGAGACAGTCAATGGTTGCTGATAAAACAAAGATCGACAGAATTGTCGATGACAGCTTGAAGTATAAAAGCGAAATAAAAGGCGATATCGCCACAAAAGTATGTCCGGTTCTCGTCACAGAGCGGCTTGTTCTTCGCGCTCCGCATGAAGAGGACCTGGATGCTATTACCAATCTCGCTAATAATATTCGCATCGCTGAAATGCTCACTCGCTTGCCGCATCCTTATACCTTTGCGCATGCGCGTGAGTTTATTGAGGGTGTGCGAACTGGCGAGATTGGTAATTGCATCTATGCGATTACCCAAGCGGAAACCGGTATCTTTATGGGCACTTGCGCTATTCATCATTCCGATGAGGAAGGGCGTATTGAGATTGGTTATTGGCTGGGTGAACCATATTGGGGGCACGGCTATGCGACCGAGGCTGTGCAGGCACTTGTCGATTTGGCCTTTCGCGTCAGTGACATAGAGTGTTTATATGCTAGCTTTATCAAGGGAAATATAGCTTCGCGGAATGTTCTTGCCAAACTTGGTTTTAACTATGTTGATGATTATCAAGTGCTTAGAGAAGGCCATGGGCAGGTCGCACTGGAGCGGTATGGATTGAAACGTGATGCACATATGCACAGTTTAAGCCAGCAAATACATAATAAATAATGACTTGGAGAAGTATTCATACTCGTCCAAAAATAATCCAAGGGAACTAAAATGAATATATTATCAAAAAATAAATATCAGGAGCAAGGATCTCACAGCTTAGTCAATGATGCTCATGAAAAGTTAAAGAATATTACTATCCGGCCACTTGAAAAGGCTGATTTGCAATCTTATAAAACTTTGAGACTAAAAGCATTGCAACTTTCGCCATTGTCGTTTGGCTCCAATTTTGCTGAAGAGAATGCCTATTCTGATGCAGTATGGCTTCAGCGTTTAGAGCAGGTTGGTTCCAATATTGTTTTTGGCGCTTTTTGTGATGGTGTTTTGATCGGCACTGCGGGCGTTTTTGCGCATCCGCGTTTGTCAGAACGCCATAGAGGCACTTTGTGGGGCGTTTATGTTGCGCCGGAAGCACGAGGTTTAAAGTTAGGCGAGCAGTTAGTTCAGGCTGTTATTGATCATGCGGCAAAAAGATTTTTAGTTCTTGACGCAAGAGTTGTAGCAACCAATAATTATGCAATTGATGTCTATCGAAAACTTGGCTTTGTCACTTATGGGCTTGAGAAAAAGTCACTTTATGTGCAAGGGCAGTTTCTTGATCAGGAGTTGATTGCGATCGATTTTACTGATCAGCAATGGGCGTTGAAACGCGATTAAAATACTAATCTATAAAATCAAAAACTGTGCGGCGTAAGGCTATGAGGCTCTTACGCCGCTTTTATAATGAAAGGCGATTTGCAAGCGTATGGATTTGCTGTATTGCCGTAGGCGATAAAAGAAGGTGCTGCTATGAAATTTCTCGACCAAGCAAAAGTTTATATTCGTTCAGGTAATGGTGGAGCGGGAGCTGTATCGTTTCGCCGCGAGAAATTTCTCGAATTTGGCGGCCCTGACGGCGGTGACGGCGGACGCGGTGGCGACGTTTGGGTAGAGTGCGTTGAGGGGCTCAATACACTCATAGATTACCGTTATCAGCAACATTATCGCGCCAAGACCGGTATGCATGGCATGGGTCGTAATATGACCGGTGGTAAAGGCGATGATGTCATCCTGAAAGTTCCTGTTGGTACGCAAGTTTATGAAGAGGATAATGAAACTCTCATTTGCGACATGACAGAGGTTGGCCAGCGCTTCCGTCTTGCGAAGGGTGGTAATGGTGGTTTTGGTAACCTGCACTTTAAAACCGCAACCAATCAGGCACCGCGACGTGCAAATCCTGGTCTGGAAGGAACTGAGCATACAGTTTGGCTCCGATTGAAATTGATTGCGGATGCGGGACTGGTTGGATTACCGAATGCTGGTAAATCAACATTTCTTGCCAGTGTGACTGCGGCTAAGCCCAAAATTGCCGATTATCCTTTTACGACTCTGCACCCAAATCTTGGTGTTGCACGTATCGATCAGCGGGAATTCGTTATAGCGGATATTCCGGGGTTGATTGAAGGAGCAAGTGAAGGCATCGGATTAGGCGATCGTTTTCTTGGTCATGTTGAACGCACGCGTGTTCTTTTGCATCTTGTTTCTGCACAAGAAGAAGATGTGGCCAATGCTTATAACACTATTCGCGATGAGCTGGAGGCTTACGGGCATGGTTTGGCAGATAAATATGAAATTGTAGCTCTTTCTCAGGTTGATATACTTGATGAAGATGAGCGCAAAGAGAAGGTCAAAGCATTACAAAAAGCGAGTGGAAAACTGCCATTGTTGATTTCTGCTGTGACGCGTGAGGGGTTGGATGCTGTACAAAGACAGCTTATGACCGTCATTGAAAAAAGCCGCGCCGCGGAAGCGGGTATTATCGACGAGGATGACGAGTCGCTCTGAAATGACTGAGTTTACAATTGCGCCGCTAAAATCTTATCGCCGGATCGTTGTGAAAATCGGTTCCGCTTTGTTGGTTGACCGTGCATCGGGCTTGAAGAACGATTGGCTGGTGAGCTTGGGTGAGGATATTGCTACTTTAGCTCGTGAAGGGGTTGAGGTTCTTGTCGTATCCTCTGGCGCTATTGCATTAGGGCGCACAATTCTTGGCCTTCCTAAAAAATCGCTCAAGCTCGAAGAAAGTCAAGCGGCGGCGGCGGTGGGCCAAATTGCTTTGGCAAAAGCTTATGCTGATACACTTGGCCAACATGACATCAGGGCAGGCCAGATTTTATTGACACTGTCGGATACGGAAGAGCGGCGGCGCTATCTCAATGCGCGAGCGACCATATCCACATTGCTTAAACTTAAAGCCATCCCTGTCATCAATGAAAATGATACTGTCGCCACATCCGAAATTCGCTATGGTGATAATGACCGGCTGGCTGCCCGTGTTGCGACAATGATGAATGCTGATCTGCTGATTTTGTTATCAGATATTGATGGTCTTTATACGGCGCCACCGCATAAGGATCCGTCGGCAAAACATTTGTCGGTGATTGATATGATCACCCCGCAAATTGAAGCGATGGCTGGTGCTGCTGCATCAGAATTATCGCGTGGTGGGATGAAAACCAAACTTGATGCTGGCAAGATTGCCAATGCAGCTGGTACGGCTATGATCATCACAACCGGTGCAAGGCTCAACCCTTTATCAGCTATTGATCGGGGCGAGCGTGCATCCCTGTTTAAAGCGGATGAGGCTCCGGTTAATGCTTGGAAAACATGGATATCCGGCAATCTGGAACCGGCAGGAACACTGACCGTTGATGATGGTGCAGTTGCAGCATTGCATGCAGGCAAGTCATTGTTGCCAGCAGGTGTTACCAATGTTCAGGGGCATTTTGAACGCGGTGATACTGTTGCTGTTTGCGATCTTGGCGGGCGCGAAATAGCGCGTGGTTTGATTTCTTATGATTTGAGTGATGCGCTACTGATTGCCGGACATAAAAGTGACCAGATCAGTGAAATTCTTGGCTATGATGCACGTGCGGCAATGATCCATCGGGATGATCTTGTCGTGCGCCATTGTCAGGACAGCGAATTCATACGGGGTGCGCAGTCATGCTGAATACGGATGAAGATAAATTAATCGAAATGATGTCTGATCTTGGTCAACGCGCACGCAGCGCCGCGAAACCATTGAGCATTGCATCGGCAGAGCAGAAGAAACTGGCATTACGCTTTATGGCTGAGGCGATCATTGCTTCAAAGAAAGAGATTTTGGCTGCCAATAGGTTGGATATAGAACAAGCAGAGAAGGCTGGAACTGCTCCAGCTTTTATTGATCGCTTGATGCTCAATGAAGAGCGATTACAAAGCATTGCCGATGGTATTGCAGCAATTGCTGAATTGCCTGATCCGGTTGGCGAGGTGATTGCTGCATGGGAGCGCCCCAATGGCTTGCATTTTGAGCGCGTGCGCACGCCTCTTGGTGTGATCGGCGTTATTTATGAAAGCCGCCCCAATGTTACTGCGGATGCAGGTGCATTATGCTTAAAAGCAGGCAATGCAGTCATTTTACGTGGCGGATCAGATTCGGCACATTCATCGGCTGCCATTCATAAAGCTTTGGTTGCTGGATTGGTTAAGGCTGGATTGCCTGCTGATGCTATTCAGATGGTGCCAACAACCGATCGTGCTGCTGTTGGCGAAATGCTGAAGGGCTTGTCAGGTAATATTGACGTTATTGTTCCACGTGGTGGAAAAAGTCTGGTTGCCCGGGTGCAGAGCGAGGCGCGCGTTCCGGTGTTTGCTCACCTTGAAGGTCTATGCCATATTTATGTTGATGCATCGGCAAAGCCTGATATGGCGGAGGCTGTGGTCGTTAATGCCAAAATGCGCCGTACTGGAATATGTGGTGCAGCAGAAACTTTGCTGATTGATAAGAATGCAGAGCCGAAATTGATGGTCGGGGTTCTTGATGCATTGAAAAATGCTGGTTGTGAATTGCGCGCTACACAAGAGGTTTTAGATCACTATCCCGATGCCACTATGGCAGTGGACGAGGATTTCCGCACCGAATATCTGGATGCAATTATCACAGTTGCTTTGGTTGATGGAATTGATGGCGCGATAGATCATATTAGCGAATACTCATCCCACCATACGGAAGCTGTTATTGCTGAAGATCTAGATGTTGTTTCACGCTTCTTTAATGAACTGGATTCGGCTATCCTTTTGCATAATGCATCAACGCAATTTGCTGACGGAGGAGAATTTGGAATGGGAGCTGAAATAGGCATCGCCACTGGCAAAATGCATGCGCGCGGGCCCGTGGGTGTTGAACAGCTCACATCTTTTAAATATCGCGTGAGCGGTAATGGCCAAACACGAGCCTGATATGGTGCTGGGGACTGACCATGCAGAATTAGAAACGCAATTTCCTGAAGTGAATAAGCGTTATTTGCAGATGCCGCATGCCGAAAAAGGCAAGCGTATTGGTCTTTTTGGCGGTTCTTTTAACCCGCCTCATGAAGGTCATATGCTGGTTGCCGAGGCTGCTTTGCGCAAGCTTGAGCTGGATCAGATTTGGTGGATGGTAACACCGGGCAACCCTTTGAAAGATGCAAATATTCTCGCACCATTAAAAGACAGATTGGCTGCAAGCGAGGCCTTAAGTAGTGATCCGCGTATAAAAGTGACAGCACTGGAGGCTGCTTATAATGTGCGTTTCACAGCTGATACTTTAAAGATTATTACAAAGGCCAACCCTGAGATCGCATTTGTGTGGATTATGGGGGCAGATAATCTGGGGCAGTTTCATCAATGGCAACATTGGCGGGACATTGCGGATTTAATGCCAATCGCAGTCATCGACAGACCCGGTGCTACAGATCTAAATATTACATCTGTAACAGCGAAAGCTTTGAGCCCATACCGGATAGATGAGAGTGAGGCGAACAAGCTTGCGCTTATGGAACCGCCAGCATGGGTTTTTTTGCATGGGACGGTTTCTGACTTGTCGTCGACGGCACTTCGCAAAAAAGCTGATAAAAGAAAACCGGCGGTATAACCGCCCTTCAGACTGCTGGCAAACCTCTGGCTTAGCCGGAGGTTTTGTGATTCATTGTGCTATGTTGAAGAAACCAGCCCCCGAACAGACAGCTCTCGAGATGGTGACCCTCGACAGTCTGGTGCCGAAGGATCACCTGCTTCGCAAGATCGACGCGATGATCGACTTTTCGTTCATTCATGAGCAGGTAGCGGAACTTTATTGCGCCGACAATGGCCGCCCGCCGCTTGATCCAACCTTGATGTTCAAGGCGCTGTTCATCGGCTATCTGTTTGGCATCCGCTCCGAGCGCCAATTGGTGCGCGAGATTGAGGTTAATGTTGCCTATCGCTGGTTCTTGCGCATGAAGCTACAGGATCGGGTGTTCGACGCTTCGACCTTATCGCAAAACCGCCGC
>CANQXU010000150.1 GCA_947627865.1 uncultured Paenochrobactrum sp.
TTGAGCTGATCGCTTAATCTGGAATGCTTTTAAATCTATTCATGAGCATTCGTCAACACCTGAAGCTTAAGAATACACAGTAAACGCAAATAATTTTACTTTATTAACAGTTACTAAGGGGCATCACAGTTTTCTGGTACGCTTTTTTCGAGTTGCAGAGGAGATAATGACAAAGTTCCGGTCATAATTTCCATAGGCCTGAAAGGAGGGAGAGCTTGCATGGCAGGGTTCAACAATCGGATTGTATAGCAACCGGCATAGACTTGCCGCTTGCCGTCGTTATTTTCTGCTTCAAGTGCGAGTGGTTGGCTCCAGTAAAAGGTACCAGCCCCAGGATCTGCTTGGGGTGTTCCAAGTATGATTTTTACATTTTTTGTGTCTGAATAACCTTTTTCATAAGAATCATAAAACGGATCCCGACCTTCTTCAGAGTAATAGCCATATGCTCGAACAATCTCTTTCCGGTTGATGGCGTTATAGTATGACTCAATTAATTTCGATGGCGTGCTGCGATCATCTTGATAATCCGGTATTTCAGGAGCTGTAGCTTCAGTGTCTATTTGGCTTGTCTCTAATTCTTCATCTGTTTTCAATGTCGGTGAAGGTTTATCTGGTGCACTTGTCTCTGCCTTTTTTATATCAGCGCCAATTTGAGCAGGTGCTTTTTCACTATGACTATTGGCATTAACCGACAGGCTGGTGGGTATTAAAAGAGCAAGAGCTCCAGAGAGTAAAAGGCATGGGAATATGGAAGTTCTCATTCTTGCTCCTGTTCTGTCATTAATCCTGATGATCTAAGCGACAGAGCTTCACATCTTGTACTGGTCACATTAGAATACTAAATGAAGATATAATATGGCAGCTTCTTAATATGCCGCATTTTAGATAAAAATGCATATTATATGCATTAAACCGTGTGAGAGTGTAAAATGGGCCGCTTTGCCGTCATGAGTTTAACTGATGCCGCAGCAGATAGAGTTAAAGAAATTTTAAGCAGCCGAGAAAATGCCCTTGGTTTACGCGTGGGCGTTAAAAAGGGTGGCTGTGCCGGAATGGAATATACCATTGATTTGGTGACTGAAATTAATCCGGCTGATGATGCAATCGAAAAGAACGGCGCTAAAGTATTTGTCGCTCCTGAGGCAGTTCTGTTTCTGCTTGGTACTGTGATGGATTTTGAAACGACTGTTTTGAAAACAGGCTTTGTTTTTAAAAATCCAAATCAAAGTTCCGCTTGTGGCTGTGGAGAATCTGTTGAGTTGACCCCTGTTTCAGCAGAGCATATGCGGCATTTGTCTGAAGGCGCTTAATTGAATTTATTCACTACTTGTTGCCAAGTCGCTATCGCATTTTTGATACATTTTATCAGTGATGTATAATTTGAATGAGTTGCCTATCACCCAATCACGATGGGCAATATCATCCACACCCAAACACCACTTAACATCATCCGCAGATAACCCGTAATTGGTTTCTAGAAAAGTTGACGCATAGAGTACGCCTTCGCTACACTCTTGCGTGGTGCAAAAATCACCTTCTTTCGCCAAGGCTAGCAAAGATGCTTCTCCTCGGTTTGCAACATAGCTAGTAACGGCTAATGGTAAGGTTGCGATTATTGCAACGAGAACAACGCCAGCCAATATGATTTTAATTCGTGGTTGCATGGTTTTCCAGATGGTATCGATGCTGCGATTACTATAGCTAATGCGTGATAACTATCGGTAATTATTGTAATCAGCAAGTGTAACAAATCGCTTATTTTGATAAGTGACTTGTTACGATGGCTTAAAGACAAAGATTTCGAGGCAATATTTTGCGCGATTATTATACAATCACAGAGCTAACACGTGAGTTCGAGATCACTACCAGAACTTTGCGGTTTTATGAAGATGAGGGGCTGATACAGCCGGTCAGGCGGGGCCGTACACGTCTTTTTAAGCCGAGTGACCGTGTATTACTCAAACAAATATTGCGGGGCAGGCGACTTGGGTTTTCTGTCTCAGAAATTCGTGAGCTGTTAAATATTTATGACGGCACACAGGCAAATGGCGATCAGCTTCACGTTTTGATAAAAAATCTTGAATCAAGACGCTCAAAGCTCAAGCAAAAAAAACGTGACATTGATGAGGCTCTTGTTGAGCTCGATCATCTGGAAGATTTATGCTTGATGAGACTGGCTGATTTAGGGGTTGGCACATAATGCCCTCTAGGGCGCAAAAAGACGCGCACTGCACTGATTGGCTGTTTGCTGTAGCTGTTGACTCAAACTCTCATCAGCCTTGCCATGATAAACATCACCGGCAATGCCCAGATCTGTCATTTGCGTAATCACACAGCTGCAATATTGGCGACAAATCTCTTCACCCGCATCTTGCGTGCAAGTAACTTGGCAGGAATCCCGAAAAGAATTTTCAAGTGCATTTGATGGAAACATTACTGAAATAATAAAAACCAACCCAATGGATATCGGTTGGTGCAAAAGATAGAAAGCCAGACTATGGCGGCCAATATAGCTCAGTGGCTTATCGGAAGAAAAAGGCAGGTGCCAGTTTTTCAATAGATCAAGATAGTTATGATCTTTCATAAAACGGCCAGCAGCGATGCCAATCAGAACCGCACTGAACCATGGAAATAAAGGAACAAAATCATTAGATCGCGGCTCTATTGTATAGAGGCCTAAAAATAAAAGTGACGGCGCATTGAAAAATGCCGATTTAAAGAAGAGCGGAAGCGCGAAAACTGCAATTGCCGTTATAAGTGTAAGGGTGATGGGTGCATTTAGGAAAAACAGGCCGATTAATGATGCCAGTGCAATATTGTGCAGGATACCAAAAAATATAACGCCTTCTGGGGTGAATATATAGGTAACAAGAGTTATCGCAGCCGCGGCAATGATAATTTGGAACAGGCGGTGATTAAAAGATTTCCATCGAATTTTAGGAGTTTGAGCCAAAACAAGGCTGAAGCCAACGAGAATAAGGAAGCTGGCAGCTATCGTTCTTGCAAATAGCTTCATGCCGCCTTCAGTCGCAGTTCCAGCCGGCAAGTAGCCAAAAAACTCAAAATCCCATGTCAGGTGATAAATCGCCATAGCAACCAATGCGACGCCGCGTGCTATATCGAGACCGTTCAAACGTTTCGTGACTGGTTTTAAAATTTCGCTATCAACTGACATGGGGTACTCAAAATATTTTTCTTATTGAAGTACCATATGTGTAACCGAACAATATGATTTTAAAAAGCGAGTTTGCTGCATAAATATTGAGTGTAGTGCAAATACCAGCAGATAATATCTCTTATTAAGGAAAAATATGTTCTATTTTCTTTCAAAAATTTTTTGGCTGATGTTTCATCCAATAAGCATAATTGTAGTTTTACTCATCGCGGCTCTCATACTTTTATTATTGAATTATAAGGCAGCCAGCATAGTGATTATTGGGCTGACAATAGTCTCAATTGTCATCGCTGCTTATAGCAATATTGGCTCTTATATATTGCGGCCACTTGAAGAGCGGTTTGTAGCGCCTGCAGTGATGCCGGATAAAGTTGATGGCATTATTGTCTTGGGCGGTTTTATGATCAATAATATTAGCGAACAGCGCCAGATTGTCGAATTGAACAGTGCCGCAGATCGTATTGTCGAAGGTGTCAGATTGGCTAATCTATACCCTGACGCGAAATTTGTGATTTCAGGTGAGGGTGGCATTTATGCGGACGGTGAGCAAAGGCCAGTTTTAAAGCTCCTTGAAGCAATTGGTTTTAATCCGGCGCGGGCTGTTCTCGAGTCTAAATCAAGAAATACCATTGAAAATGCACTTATGAGCAAGGCACTTGTCGATATCAAGCCGGATGAGAATTGGCTATTGGTAACATCGGCTTATCATATGCCCAGATCAATCGGAATATTCCGCAAGGCTGGTATAAATGCCATTGCAGTTCCGGTCGATTATAAAACACTCCCTGCTGGAGGCTTTCACGTCTCTGGCTCATCGCCAGATGATACGGTGTCCCGATTGTCTGCGGGGATGCGCGAATGGGCGGGACTTGTGGCTTACTATCTGACTGGGAAGACGGATGCATTGTTTCCAAAGCCTTGATGTCATTGTTTTTTTGGAAAAAACTAAACTGCTCAGTACACAAGAAAAAGCTATAAGCTTTGCTGTCAAGTAGCATATTTGCATAGCTGACGTCATATTTATGACAATTTGTTGATTGCGCTGCATATCTTTTGAAAATATACATAATAAAGACTTAAAATGTATGAGGCTAAATATTTTCTATGGACGAAACCGTTCAAAAATCCTGTTGGGGCATCACAGCGAAGGCGCTGCTTGGTCTTTTAGTTATAATTCTGGCAGCTTATCTTTTTGCTATCTGAAGATATTTTCTTAATTATATTTATTTTAAAAGCGTGATTGTGAGGTCACGCTTTTTTCATATTATTAGCTAAAACTTTCGCAGTCTGATATGACTCATATCAATCGCTTCGCAAGCTGTCAGCTGTCATGAAAATCGGCTGATAATGCCCAGCGAACCCATATAATTAGGGCGTTTACGATGTTTTTGTCAGTGTTTGATCTGTATAAAATTGGTATTGGTCCATCCAGCTCCCACACTATGGGGCCGATGACTGCCGCTAATATGTTCTTAGAAGAGCTTTTGCATGGCGATTGGCCGCGCCCAGCGAATGTGAAACCGGCTCGTTTAAAGGTATATTTACATGGTTCTTTGGCCTTTACCGGTATTGGACATGCAACTGACCGCGCTGTAATTTTGGGATTATGCGGATATCTACCAGATAATATTGATCCGGACTTGATGGAAACCGAGATCGAAAAGGTTAACTCGCTTAAAATAATCAGCCCTGATGGTCATCCAGCTTATCAATTTGACCCGGCCATTGATCTGGTCATGGACCGCAAAACCGCATTGCCTGGCCATGCTAACGGCATGGCTTTCGAAGCCTTGGATAAAGATGATCGCGTTATATTGAGGCGGATTTATTATTCTGTTGGTGGTGGCTTTGTTGTGACAGCTGAAGAGCTGGAGAAACAAAAGGCAGACGGCAAGAAAAAAGCGGCAGCAGCTAATGTTCCTTACCCGTTTTCAAGTGCTGAGCAAATGCTGACTATGGCACAAGCGAGCGGCCTTTCTATTGCTGAAATGAAGCGGGTTAATGAAGAGACGCAACTCAGCGCTTCTGAGCTTGATAAAAAACTTGATCAAATTTGGGGGGCCATGCATGGCTGCATTGATCGGGGGCTGGCACGCGATGGTATCATGCCGGGAGGGCTGAAAGTTCGCCGGCGTGCCAAGGATATCTATGAAAAACTACAGGACGAATGGCAAAATAACCGTCATAATCCATTGATGGCGAATGATTGGCTTTCTGTTTATGCGATGGCTGTTAATGAAGAGAACGCTTCGGGTGGTCGTGTTGTGACAGCGCCGACCAATGGTGCCGCTGGAGTGGTGCCTGCAGTGCTTCGCTACTATATGCATTTTCATGATGATGCTGATGCTGATGGTATCCGTCAATTTTTACTGACCTCTGCTGCAATTGGCGGCATTATCAAGCATAATGCATCCATTTCTGGTGCTGAAGTCGGTTGTCAGGGCGAGGTGGGCTCCGCTTCTGCAATGGCTGCAGCAGGGCTGGCTGCTGTTATGGGAGGAACACCAGAACAGATTGAAAATGCTGCAGAAATTGCTTTAGAACATCATCTGGGCATGACATGTGATCCTGTTGCTGGCTTGGTTCAAGTTCCATGCATTGAGCGCAATGCTTTGGGGGCAGTGAAGGCGGTTACTGCTGCTTCACTGGCAATGAAGGGGGACGGTAATCATTTTGTTCCTCTGGATGCCTGCATCGAGACAATGCGGCAGACCGGCCGCGATATGAATGAGCGTTATAAAGAAACTAGCCAGGGTGGCTTAGCTGTGAATGTTGTTGCTTGCTGACAAGAAATAGCCAGCCAGCATCGTTGAAAACATAAAGTGTTCAGTGATGCTGGCTTAGCATTTTAGAGTGCTAGAATATGATATATGAATGAGTGAACACAATTAGCATGACAATTAATCTGGTAAAATTATGCGTTGGCGCCGATAGTGTTGAAAGCCTTGCCGCATGGATCGACTTTCAATTAGAGAGCAGAAAAAGTGAAGGTTTGGAGCCTGAGCAGGTTACTACAACCCGTATGATTCCTAAACGAATGGATGAGCTTCTCAATGGTGGTTCACTATTCTGGGTGATTAAAGGGAATATTCAATGCAGACAGCGTATTTTGGCTTTTCGCCCTTTTACAGATGATCAAGGGATCAAGCGCTGCCATATTGTTCTTGAGCCGAAAATTATTCTAACCGATTGGCAACCGCGTCGTGCATTTCAGGGGTGGCGCTATCTTGAAGAGAGCGAGAAGCCAGCTGATGCGGGGAAGTCAGCAAATGGTGTTGAGCAGTTACCTCCTGAGTTGAGATTGGAGTTAGCTGAACTGGGCCTGCTATAATAATTATAAGAGGAGGAAATTATATAATGGGTGGTAATGCGTTGCTTTCATCTAAGATAGAAGCAGGGGTTGTTCTTTCTGCATGGTCCGAAACTGAGGATCATTTTATTGTAGAGGCTTTTGCCCAGTCGGATTTTTCAGCTGTAATGCTTGATATGCAGCATGGTAGTAATACTGAAAAAGCGGCACTGATAAATATTGGAATAATATTGGCACAAGGTAAGTCTCCGATTGTGCGTATCCCTGTTGATCGTTTTGATGTAGCGAGCCATATGCTGGATTTTGGTGCACAGGCTGTGATTGCACCTATGATCAATAGTGTTGAAGATGCCAGAAGATTTGCTGATGCGATGAAATATCCACCGCTTGGTAAGCGATCATGGGGGCCTTCACGCAGCCCAGCATCTTATGGTAATCCTGCCTCGAAAGAGTTTTTGCAAAACTCCAATAAAAACAATCTGTCATTTGCCATGATTGAGACGAGAGCAGCTTTCGACGCATTGGATGATATTTTGGCGGTTGAAGGCATTGATGGTATTTTTGTTGGACCAAGCGATTTTGCAATAGGTTGGTCAAACGGACAATCAGTTGATTGCAAGGCAGACGAATTAAGTGCTGTTTTTGCTCAAATTGCCAAGAAAGC
>CANQXU010000151.1 GCA_947627865.1 uncultured Paenochrobactrum sp.
GTAAGATTATCAACTGTTGCAGGCATGGAAGACGGCTTCAATCCGATATCCTGCTTGCCCAGATCAACCGACTGGCATGAAGACAGCAAAAGCGCAGCCATCAACCCAGACATCATCCATGTCTGTGCCTTAAATTTATGACCATTTACTTTGTGCTTTACAAAAAAGTCACGCATCACAGCAGAGTTGAGCAAATACAGTCTTTCACATTCAAAACGATTCTAAGCAAAACTAGAGCATTTCACTGCAAAAAGAAAATACAATGCAATCACGATCTAACAATAGTCAGTCCAATGGTGCAAAAATATCAGCTTCCAGTTTTGCTTGTCCGACATAGCGTTTCAGAGCATCGGGCCCTTCATCCGATAACAACTCCTTGGCTGTTCCACTAGAAGATATGGTGCCATTTTCCAAAAACAATAACCAACTATCCAGATATACCGCATCTTCTGGTGTGTGTGTCACCATTAACACACTCATATCAGTCTCTTTTTGCAATGCTGCAACCAGATCCAGCATTTGAAACCGCAATGCCGGCCCAAGAGAAGCAAAGGCTTCATCCAGCAACAAAACAGGTTGCTGGCGCACAAGAGCACGGGCAATAGCAACACGTTGACGTTCGCCACCGGAAAGTTCTGCGGGTTTTCGCAGCTCTTTACCACCCAATCCTACACGCTCTATCGCCTGATTGACATCCAATCTGTCCTGACTTGTCAGTTTCAGTTTTGGCGAACGACCAAGTGCAATATTGGTCTCCACATTCAAATGTGCAAAAAGATTATTCTCCTGGAATACCATGGATACAGGACGTTCCGACGGAGCCAGATTTGTTATCTCTTTATTGTCTGCATAGATATGACCTCCCGCAACCTGCTCAAAGCCCGCTATCAGGTTAAGTAAGGTTGATTTGCCTGCACCACTCGGGCCGATCACAGCAATAATACGGTTTTCTGGTATTTCGAGATCGAAAAACATCGGCATAGCGCCATAGTTAAACCGAACCTGATCAAGTTTTATTTTCATGCTCGGTCTCTTTTTTCCGGACGAGAAATACGATCTGCCAACAGCATAAGCCCAAGGCATAGTATAGCCAAGATCAGTGCCAAGCCTGCGGCATCATTTGTGCGATAGCTGCCCATACGCTGAAGCAATAAATATGGCAGTGTTTGTATACTGTCACTCCCAAACAAAGCAATCGTCCCCAGATCTCCCAATGAGAGCGCCATTGCAAAAGCAAATGCCACAGCAATGGAGCGCCGCATTACCGGCCAATCAATAAGTCGTATACGCGCCCACCCCTTCAATCCCAATTGCGCACAAAGCCGATTATGGCGATAGGCGGAATTATCCCAAGCAGGTCGCAACAATCTGACTGCAAAAGGCATCGCCATGGCTGCATTAACCCCGACAACCATAGGAGCAGCAAATGAAAACGGATTGCCCCAGTCCCGCAAGAAGATAAACCAGCCCGCCCCCAAAACAATTGGAGGGACAACCAGAATTAAGCTCGAACCAAGATCCAGACTGCGTTCCAAGAAACGCAAAATAAATGATCGCGATTGCTGCAACTCTAATTTCTCAGAGACCTGCTCACGCGCAACAACCAGCGCCATAGCCAGAATAACGGCCAGCGATGCTGACGAAGCGCCCAGAACAATACTTGTGAAAATCGCCTGCCAAACTTTTGCTTCGCCCAACAATCTTCCATAATCAGCAAATAACCCGCTTATAACAACGCCGCCAATAGGCAAAGCGACGAAGGCAACGGCCAGCGTAACAAGAAACAAATTCATGCATTTTTCTGCCAAACCGATCTTGTCATATCTACTGGCAGAAACTGAGAGTGAAATACCTTCTTCGGTCGGTTTTCCCATGAGACGCAGTGATATCAGTACCAAGATGGTCAGGAACAACTGCATGAAGGTTAAAATAACAGCGCGCTTTAAATCAAAGTCGAAATGCAATGATTGATAAATAGCCACTTCTAAAGTAGTGGCACGAGGCCCGCCGCCCAAGGTCAAAACTGTCGTAAATGAGGTCACGCAAAGCATGAAAATCAGCCCTGCAATACCGGGCAGGCTTTTGCGTATTACCGGCCACTCGATCAAACGAAACCGCGAAATTGCCGGAAGTCCGAGTTGTGCCGATAGTTTCCAGTAATCACTTGGGATCTGATCAAGGCCTGCCAACATAAACCGAACCGCCAGCGGCATATTAAAAAACACATGCGCGATCAAAATACCTGTTAAGCCATATATATCTGGCTTAAAATCGATCCCTGCATATTGCGATATTATGGCAATCAGACCATTCCGGCCATAAATACTGGTAATACCAAGGACTGCTACCAGCGCAGGCAATGCCAACGGAAGCGCAAATAATCGCTGCGATATAGAACGCATGAATGCAGACTTGCCATTGACCGACGCGGCCTGATGCAACGCTCTGGCAACGGGTATCGCAATCACAACCGAAAGAAGACTGGATAAAAGGGCTTGGTATAAAGTAAAGCGGGCAACCCGCCACAAATAGCTATCAAAACTGCTCAAAAGACTGTCATCATCGGCTGCCTGCACCAACAGAGCAACCAATGCGACACCAACCAACATAGCCAGAAAGGCGAGAGCTAAAACCCCCGCCCTTATTTTGTAGCTTTTGCCAACTGAACCGAATGGCTTAAACAGGGCCATAATTAAACAGGCTTTCTGTTAAATATCGGGAGAGTTATTGACTAGCTGCCGAAAGCCATTCATCTGTCCAAAGCTTTCGATTTCTTGCAATTTCTTCACTTGGCAAAATAAGCGCTTTTTCCGGTGTAATCAGTTTGTCGAAACCAGCATTTAATGGCTTGGACGTTTTGCCAGCTGGCAACATCCAATTGGTTTCAGGGATAACATCCTGAAATCCCGGTCCCGTCATGAAATCCATAAATTTTGCAGAGAGCGGATTTTCACTTCCCTTGGTTGTCACACCCGCCACTTCAACCTGCAGATAATGACCTTCGTCAAAAGGTATCGCCTTATAGCGCTCACTACCTTCGGCAATAATATGATAGGCTGGTGATGTTGTGTATGAAAGCACCATCGGCACTTCGCCTTTGGTAAACAGGCCGTAAGATTCCGACCATCCCGGCGTTACGGTCAATACGCGCTTATTCAGCTTTTCCCACGCCTTTTCAGCATTCTCACCATAGACTGCCTTCATCCAAAGCAACATGCCAAGACCCGGCGTTGACGTCCGCGGATCCTGAAGAACAATCTTTTCTCCATCCACATCATCAACCAATTCTTGCAGGCTGCGCGGCGGATTTTTCATTTTCTCGCTATCATAGATAACCGCAAAATAGCTGTAGTCGTAAGGCACAAAATACTCATCAGAGAAGCCTTCGGGCAATTTGATATTGCTTAGATCTGCATTACTTTTTACAAATAACTTGCTGTCCCGCGCTTCTGCCAGCAGATTATTATCCAGTCCCAAGACAATATCAGCTTGAGTATTTTTACCTTCAAGCTTCAAACGGTTGAGCAACCCTGCACCATCGGCAGCGGCCACCCAATTCAACTCACAATCACAAATCTCTTCAAAGTTTTTCTTGACCTGCGGGCCAGGCCCCCAATCGGCTGTAAAGCTATCATAAGTGTAGATCGTAAGTTGATCTTTCGCATTAGCGGCCTGTGAAAAGCCGGCAACCAAGAATGAAGACGCAAGAAAAAGTGATAATAACCGCATGGGCTTTCCCTTAAACAATTACAAGATCAAAAGGATAATGCGCCGGACACGGACAGCATCTAATCCCTCCGCCGGTACAAACCGGATCAGGTTCTGCGGGTTGGGCGTCAAACGCCCTCTCAGCTATCTCATATGAAACAGCACCCCGTTAGAGCAATTTGTATTATAAAGCCTGCTTTCACTTAGCGCAAGCTATGCAACTACAACCGGATTTTACTTTTCAGAAGAAAGAAACAATAAAGCTTGCCCACCCAGACTCCTTTCGGATAGACATTCAGCATAATATTCAGGCGTTATAATGAGCAAATATGTTATACTTCTGGGCGGCGATCTGAGCATAACTGATCGTTTGCGCAAACAAATAAAAGGTGCGCATTTCATTGCCGCTGACAGCGGGATGCACCATGCCAGGACCTTAGGTATTGAGCCCGAACTTTGGCTTGGTGATTTTGATTCAAGCGATCCTGCTTTGATGCAAGAATATGCTCACATCAAAAAGCAGATATATCCTACCGCCAAAGATCAAACCGATGGTGAAATCGCTTTTGAATATGCAAGATCAGCAGGCGCTACACAAATAATCTTTTGCGGTGCATTTGGTGGCGAGCGAACAGATCATTCACTTCAGCATCTCACAATGGCGACCGCGCAAGCCGCATCCGGTCTTGATATATTTTTGACGAGCGGCGATGAAGAAGCCTATCCTATACTTGCAGGATCTCATGATTATGACCTGCCGGAAGGCAGTATTTTTAGTGTGATTGCCTTCACTGAACTTAAAGGCTTTAGTATTTCAGGAGCGCAATGGCCCCTAAAGGATATAACAGTTCCTTTTGGCTCTTCGCTTACACTTTCCAATATAGTTCGCGGAAGTTTGAAAATAACGATGCAAACTGGTTATGCCTGCATGATCACCCAGCCAAAAGCTAAAAAAGCTTGACCGTTTAGTGTTTTTTCTATTCAATAACACGGATGTGAGATATGAACTCATTGGCCGAATTGGGGACGCAATTTCGGTAGCCATCAACAATAAACGGGAGATTTCTTCCATGAAATCACGTCTTTCTATGATCGCTGTCGCCGGACTGCTCGCTCTTTCAACAGCAGCCTGTACAACATCTGAAAAACGCACTGCAGGCTACGGCGCTGGTGGTGCAGCTATTGGTGCTTTGGCTGGTGGTGCGATTGGCGGCAGTGGCCGCGGTGCACTGACCGGAGCAGCAATCGGTGCTGTTGCTGGCACGCTTGTTGGCGCTGCACAAACACGCAACGGTACTGAATATTGCCGTTACCGCGACCCATATGGTCGCATTTATGAAGCCCCATGCCAATAAAAAGCAAATTATTGCTATGAAAACAGGCTGGTTTTACCAGCCTGTTTTTTATTGTGCTATTTCTTTTCAAAACAACAAGACTGAAATATCGCCATGTTTGATTGCTAGCAGTGATAGTCAAAATCCATTAGCAATTTGACATCGGCTGATTTCTCGTCAAGAAGCTATCTTAATTCACTAAACTCTTAATGCAGGTGCACTACATGGCTCCGCCACTTCTTCGTCTCGACAATATTCAGCTGACCTTCGGCGGAACACCTTTATTGGAAGATGCCAATCTGTCGATCAGCGATGGTGATCGTATCGCACTTGTCGGACGTAATGGTTCCGGAAAATCAACGCTTTTAAAAATTGCCGCCGGACTGGCCGAGCCAACCTCCGGCGAGGTTTTTCGCCATCCTGGTGCAACAATCCGCTATCTCGCACAGTCCCCCGATATGGATGGCTATGCGAATGTGCGTGCTTATGTTGAAGCCGGCATGGGGCCTGCTGACGATCTTTATCGTGTTGGCTATTTACTGGAACATTTAGGCCTCACAGGCGATGAAAAACCAGAGCATCTTTCTGGCGGGGAAGCACGGCGCGCAGCACTTGCGCGCGTTATCGCACCACAACCGGACGTATTATTGCTGGACGAGCCAACTAACCACCTTGATCTGACAACCATTGAATGGCTCGAAGATGAATTGCGTCAAATGCGATCGGCAATTGTCTTAATTTCGCATGACCGACGCTTTCTTGAAAATGTCAGTCGTTCAACAGTCTGGCTTGATCGTGGTGTCACCCGCCGTATGGATCAAGGCTTTGCTCATTTTGAAGAATGGCGCGATAAAACCTTGGAAGAGGAAGAGCGCGACCTTCACAAGCTCGGCCGTCAGATCGCGCGGGAAGAGCACTGGCTGCGTTATGGTGTAACAGCCAGACGTAAGCGTAATATGCGCCGCCTTGGCGAACTGCACTCGATGCGCGATGAATTCCGCAACCATCGTAAAGCGCAAGGCAGCGCTGTGTTGGTTGCCAGTGACAGCAAAGAATCCGGCAAACTCGTTATTGAAGCCAAGCATATTAATAAAGCCTATGACGACCGTGTCTTGGTTCATAATTTTTCCACCCGCGTTCAACGCGGTGATCGTATCGGTTTAGTCGGCCCCAATGGTGTTGGTAAAACCACCCTATTATCAATACTCACGGGCAAAATAGCGCCTGATAGCGGAACCATCCGCCTCGGTGTCAATCTTGAAATTGCCGAACTGGATCAGAAACGTGATCAGCTGGATCTCAATGACTCGCTCTCGCATTATCTGACTGACGGGCGTGGCGAAAGCTTGGTCATTAATGGTGAACAGCGCCATGTTGTCTCTTATATGAAAGATTTTCTCTTCCAGCCGGAGCAAGCTAGAACACCCATCCGCGAATTATCGGGTGGTGAGCGCGCGCGTCTCATGTTGGCGCGCGTATTGGCGCGTCCTGCAAATCTATTGATACTCGATGAGCCGACAAACGATCTGGATATGGAAACACTTGATCTGTTGCAGGAACTTGTCGCTGGCTTCCCCGGCACAGTGATTCTTGTCAGCCATGATCGTGACTTTCTTGATAGAACAGTGACATCAACAATCGCGCCGGAGGGCAATGGCAACTGGTTGGAATATGCCGGTGGCTATTCCGACATGATGGCACAGCGCAAAGCGATCGCATTGGATAAACGCAATGTAAAGTCACCTGCCCAGTCAGAAAGCATGACTGAGACAAATGCTCCTGTTCAGAAAAAAGATGAAAAGCGCAAACTGTCTTATAAACAAAAATACGCTCTAGAAACACATCCCATTACGATGGACAAGCTGGCTGGAGAAATTGCAATTCTTGAGAAGAAGCTGGAAGATCCGAATTTATATACAAAAAATCCTGATCTTTTTGCCAAAACTGCTGCAGAACTTGAGAAAATACGCGCCCAGAATGCAGCTCTTGAAGAAGAGTGGCTGGAACTGGAAATGCTGCGTGAAGAGATTGAAGGCTAATATAGTAGCATCAAAATTGTTTT
>CANQXU010000152.1 GCA_947627865.1 uncultured Paenochrobactrum sp.
ATCGTCAGCGTTTCGGCACGCGCCATGCGCGCATAAGGAGGCCATGCGGTCAGTGCAATCGCAAGAACAGCACTTTCTACACCTGGTTTTAGTGCTGCAACGAAAGCCAGTGCCAAAATAAGGCGCGGGAAGGCAAGAAACACATCTGTGACGCGCATTAATGCAGTATCAACCCAGCCACCAAAATAGCCAGCAATACAACCAATTGCCAGTCCAACTGGCGCAACCAGAACGACAACAGAGACAACCATACCAATAGTGACACGGCCACCATAGAGGATACGCGATAAAATATCTCTGCCCAACTCGTCCGTACCAAACCAATGTTCAGCACTTGGGGGCGCCAAACGATTAGCAAGATCTTGAGTTGCCGGATCATAGGGAGCCAGAACAGGGGCAAAAAGAGAAAGCAAAATAAAGGCTACAATAATAACCAGCCCAAACATTGCCAGCGGATTTGACTTAAGATTCAGCCAGATGCGATAGCGACGGCCCCAAGCCGCCTGCGAACGCGAAGTTGGCGATTCGTCCAAAGCCCAATTATGAAAATTTGAAAGCATCATCGGACGCGTGGATCCAGTACTTTATAGAGAATATCGGCCAGCAAATTCAGTCCGACATAGATGACGCCAATCAAAAGTGTGGCGCCGACGACAGGGTTCATATCACCATTCATCAAAGACACGGTCAGATATTGCCCAAGACCAGGCCAGCTAAATACTGTTTCAGTCACAACCGCACCTTCAAGAAGGCCTGCATAAGTGAGTGCCAAAACCGTAACAAGCTGAACAGCAACGGTCGGGAAAGCATGTTTCCAAACAACAGCAGTCAGGGATAAACCTTTCGCACGTGCAGTAATGATATACTCGCCTTTTAAAGCGTCGAGCATAAAGGCGCGTGTCATGCGTGTGATATATGCCATACTGAAATAAGCAAGGATAACCACCGGCTGTATCATATGTTTGACGGCATCCCAGAAAGCGTCAAAATCACCTTCAATCAAAGTATCAATGGTGAGAAAACCAGTGACCTGCGGGATCATGCCTTCATAGATAATATCTTGACGACCAGGTCCAGGGGCGATGCCGAGTGTTGCATAGAAGATAAGCAACGACAGCAATGCAAGCACAAAAACTGGCACCGAATGACCAGCAAGGCAGATCACGCGAATGACCTGATCTGTCATACTGCCTTGACGAACGGCGGCCCATACACCAAGTGGAATACCAATGAGTGCAGATATCAAAAGAGCAGCGGTTGCTAATTCCATAGTTGCTGGAAAGTAACGGCTAATATCTTCGATCACAGGATTGCGGGTTAAAATAGAACGCCCGAAATCGCCGTGGAGTACCTGAACAATATAATTGTAAAACTGGACGATCAGCGGTTGGTCGAGACCCATTTCTGCACGAACGCGCTGAATAACAGCTTCCGGCGCATTATCACCTACAGCTGCGATAACAGGGTCTACCGGCATTACACGGCCGATCATAAAAGTGATAACCATGAGTCCGAACAGCGTGATCAACACGCTGCCCAGAGTTGTGGCTAATATTTTTAGTTGTTTGCTCACGCTTTCGCGATCCCTGCATAAGAGTGTGTATCAGACAGAACGCCAATGCGCATACCAGTCACGCCCTTGCCAGCCGCAGCAGTCATCACTGGCTGCAACATAACAATGAACGGGCTGTTATGCATGAATTCGTTCTGAAGTTCTTCGTAGAGTTTGATACGGGTTGCCGGATCTTTTTCGTCTCTTGCAGCCAGTGATTTTTTGGCAAAGTCAGCATTTTGGTAATGTGAACGCCAAGCAAATGGCTTGGTGGCTGCATTGTCTGAATTGTCCGGATTATTCAAGAAAACATCCGCATTTGTATTCGGGTCAAAGTAATCCGAACCCCATGAAGTCAACGCAATCTGATGCTCACGAGCACGCATTTTGGTCAGTACCTGACGGTTTTCAGCTGAGCGAAGCTCAAGATTGATACCGATATCTTTCAGGTTAGCCTGAATTGCCTGAGCAATATCCGGCCATGGCTGCGCTGAATAATGGTCCATCGAAATGGTGAAACCATCTTCCAATCCGGCTTCAGCCATCAATGCTTTAGCTTTTTCTACATCGCGCTGATATGGAGTTTCTGTAACCGCGCCTGCAAAACCTTCAGGAATAATGCTCTGGTGAACCTTATGCGTCAAAGGAACAATATTCTTCTGAATTCCGTCATAGTCGATCGCCCATTTGATGGCTTCCCACAATTTCGGATTCTGAAGAACTTCTTCTTTCTGGTTCAACGACATCAAGCCGATACCAGCAGTTGCTTTGCGTGTCAGATTGTAATTATCGTCGCCCATGAGGGTCTGCAACTGTTCAGATGTCAGGTTGCGTGCGATATCAACGTCGCCCTTTTGCAACATAAGCAACTGAGAAGACGGATCTGCAACGTGACGCAGCATGATACGCTTTACATTGCCTTTGTAGCCACCATGCGGGTTGTGATTTAGTACAATGCTTTCACTTGGCTTCCATGAAACCAATACCCATTCTCCGGAACCAGCACTGTTTTTCTGCAGCCAGCCGTTACCCATGTCGCCGTCAACGTCATGTTCCATTACGACCTGCTTTTCAACAACGGCAGCAACCGATGCTGACAAGCAATAAAGCAGGAAGGAAAGCGATGTTGGATTATCAAGAGTGATCGTTACAGTCTCACCATCAACCGCCTGTATAGCATTGTCAACATTCTCAGGTGTCAGGCCAAACTGCGAAATAATGAAGGAAGGTCCCTTGTTCATTTTGATCGCGCGCTGCAACGAGAACGCAACATCTTCAGCAGTAATCGGATTGCCCGATGAGAATTTTGCTTCAGGATCAATCTTAAAGGTAAAGACTTTACCGTCTTCATCACCTTCCCATGAAATCGCAACAGCAGGTTCGATCTGCTCCGGATTTTCCAGGCTTGGGTGGATCAAACGCTGATACATATTGTTGATGACTTCACTGCCCACAGCTTCAAAGCTTTCATGCGGGTCAAGGCTGGTCATGTTATCGAGCTGTTGCGCTACGACAAGAATATCCTGACGGCCAGCACCGATCGCAGGCAAAATGCTTGCGTATGAAAGGAAAGGTACAGCAGCTGCACCTGCTAGAAAATTACGTCTCGAAATCATCCCAATGATCCTCGTTATTCGATTGACAAAAGGAGCAGCACGCAAACGCGCCACTCGCTCAGAGCTAATATTTTAGTGCACTTTGTTGGCAGCGTTATCATGGGTGACTTGCCGTCAGCCAATGCAGAATTTGCAAGCCCTATGCGTATACCGCATAACCCTATAGATTTTGTGACAAGCTATTTAAAGTGTTTTTACCAAATGCATAACTGGTCTCACTTGTTCACGAAAACGCATTTGCATTATTTTACCAAGAGAGTAAATCAAAGTAACCTTGGCTCTAAAGGGTGAGGCTTCAACCCTTAAAGCTATGAAACACAGTGTAAAAAGGATATAAAATGACATCCTCAGACAATATGGTTCCCGTATTTGACGGTCACAATGATTTTCTCTTCCGTCTGCATACATCAGAGCAAGACAAAGTTGTGGAAGGTTTTTGTGAAGGTGGTGAGAAAGGCCATATTGACCTTCCAAAGGCCAAAAAAGGTGGCTTGGCAGGCGGTCTCTGCGCTGTGTATGTCCCCTCACCCATTAAAGAGGTGGATTCGGACGGCAATTTTCTTGCTCCCGACCAACCCACAGCTCTTGATACATCACTTGCAATGGCATCAATGCTGTTTCGTATTGAAGCACACTCCAAGGGCGCATTGACTGTCTGCCGTTCGGCCGCGGATATTCGTAGCGCTATGGACAAAGGCAGCTTTGCCTCTGTCTTGCATATTGAAGGTGTCGAAGCTTTTGATCACGATCTCGATGAGCTTTATGTCCTTCATCAGGCAGGTTTGCGCAGCCTTGGCCCCGTTTGGAGCCGTCCGAATATTTTCGCTTATGGTGTGCCTTTCCGCTTTAATTCAACACCGGATATTGGCCCTGCCTTGACGGAATCAGGCAAGCGTTTGATCAAAGTGTGCAATGAACTGAAAGTGATGATCGACCTTTCCCATATGAATGAAAAAGGATTTTGGGACGTTGCCGAAATTTCCGATGCGCCACTTGTTGCATCACACTCCAATGCGCATGCGCTTTGCCCTCACAGCCGTAATTTGACCGATAAGCAGCTTGATGCAATCCGTGACACCGGTGGACTTGTCGGCATTAATTATGGCATATCATTCCTTCGTGAAGATGGTCAGCGCATCACTGACACACCAGTGAGCGAGCTGATCCGTCATATTGATTACATCGCCAACCGTATCGGTATTGATCACGTCGCGCTAGGCTCCGATTATGATGGCACCACTATTCCTGATGCGTTGGCGAGTGCAGCGGATCAGCAACTCGTGATCGCAGAAATGCGCAAGCACGGCTTTGATGAAGCATCAATCAACAAAGTTGCTCATGAAAACTGGATTAATGTCCTTGAAAAAACCTGGGGCCCTTAAAAAATCAGGATAACAATAGATACTCGTTTTAGCTGTTCGGTAAACAAACAGCACTTGTAAACAAGTATTTTCAAAGGCGGCAAGTTTTGCCGCCTTTTTTATTATTAATAAATTTTACACATTATCGTGAAAAAGATTTTCATTTTCCGAAGAAGTTGCTAATAAATTTATCTTTACTCTTCGGAATTGGGAATCATGCATTGAATATTGGGATGCTCATTGCAAAGCACAGAGAAGGTATGACCGCTAATCAGCAAAAAGTTGCCGATTATGTTCTGGCCAACCCTTTTCCTGTAGCCACCATGGGCATTGAAGAGCTTTCAGCGGCCACTCAAACATCTCCAGCAACCATAACGCGATTTGTTAAGAATCTTGGACTTGCCGGCTTTACAGAATTCCGTTCCATTGCCGTTCAGGGCTATCATTCATTGCTGGCGCCCCTTGAAAATCTTGAACAAGCGCGGCAGCTTTCTGCTGCGGAAGTTGCTCGCAATTCCTTTGAAAGTGCCGTTAAAACAATTGATGCCCTCTCCAGTCAGGCCGATAATCCAGTATGGCAAGATATTGCGAACAGAATAAGTTCGGCCAGAACGGTTGCTTTTTTAGGCTTTGGTATCAGCGCAAATGTTCTTGGTATTTTTGCTGACAAGATTATTAATTTTAATCAATCGCAGCTTATGCTCGATGGCCGAGGCGGCGCCGAGCGTATGGCACAAAAAATATCCTTTTTAAGACCGGATGATTTACTCATTACAATGGCGCTCCCGCGCTATTCACAAGCAACGGTTGACTTTTTAAAACTGGCGCGCGGCAGAGGAACCTATTGCATCGCTGTGACAGATAATGAATACTCTCCACTTTGCGAATATTCGCATGAGACTATTTTTATTCCAGCAAAGCATCCAGCATTACATGCGACCATTTTGGCCGCAGTTGCAGTTTTTGAAGCTATTACGGCTATATTAGCCACCCATCATCAAAGTGCGGCCGCGGCTGTTTCTGTAACACGCAGCTTTATGCCATATCTCTATGCGGATAAATTAGAAATATCCGCAGACATGACGAGGAATACGGATGTCAGTGAACAATAATAATACCAACACAACACCTATCATCCGCGTTGATAATATCTGCGTTGACTTTAAAGGCGACGAAAGCACTTTTCGGGCAGTTAAAAACCTCTCATTCGAGATTAAAGCTGGTGAAACTTTAGCCGTTGTCGGTGAATCAGGTTCTGGAAAATCTGTGACTTCGCTTGCAATTATGCGACTGGTCGAGTTTGGTGGCGGCAAAATCACTGAAGGCGCCATAAATTTCACCACCAGTGATGGTCAGGATATTGATCTCACAAAAAAATCTTTGGATTCTATGGAAGCCATTCGTGGCAATGACATTGCCATGATCTTTCAGGAGCCAATGACATCGCTGAACCCTGTTTTTACAGTGGGTGAGCAAATAGCTGAAGCGGTGCGTCTGCATCAAAAATGCTCTGCATCAGAAGCACGTGCTGAAGCACTCAAAATGCTCGAAAAAGTGCGTATTCCTGATGCCAAACGTTTACTTGACCGCCATCCGCATCAGCTTTCCGGCGGTATGCGTCAGCGCGTGATGATTGCAATGGCGCTCGCTTGCAAACCAAGACTATTGATTGCCGATGAACCAACAACCGCACTTGATGTAACCATTCAAGCGCAGATCCTTAAACTCATCCGCATCCTTCAAGAGGAAATGGGGATGGCCGTCCTCTTCATCACACATGATATGGGTGTGGTGGCTGAGGTTGCGGATCGGGTTTTGGTCATGCGTCATGGTGAAAAAGTTGAGGAAGGCACGGTTGATGAAATTTTTAAATCACCTCAACAACCTTATACGCGCGCGCTCTTAGCTGCTGTACCGCGTCTTGGCGCTCTAAATGGTGAAGACTTGCCGCGCCCCTTCCCGTTATTGAAAGCGGATCAAGGTGATAAACCTGCGATCTATCAAGACTACCCCCCTCAGGATACGATTAAATCAGACAAACCTGTGTTACAGGTGCAAAATCTTGTAACGCGCTTTGACATTCACAAGGGCCTGTTTTCCAAATTAACAGGTCGAGTGCATGCTGTTGAACAGGTTAGCTTTGATCTTCGACAAGGTGAAACCCTTGCGCTTGTTGGTGAATCGGGTTGCGGTAAATCCACAACAGGCCGCACAATCATGATGTTGCAGGAAGCAACAGGTGGTGATGTTCTTTATCACGGAAAAAACATCTTTAAGCTTACAGGTGCAGAGAAAAAAGCTGTCCGCCGGAAAATACAATATGTGTTTCAGGACCCTTTTGCTTCTCTTGATCCGCGCTTAACGGTTGGTTTTTCTATTGCCGAGCCTCTAATTACGCATGGTCTTGCCTCCGGATCACAAATTGAAGAACGCGTTGCCGAATTGTTGAAAGATGTGGGCCTGCTGCCTGAGCACGCGAACCGTTATCCGCATCAGTTCTCCGGTGGCCAGCGCCAGCGCATTTGTATTGCCCGCGCTCTTGCTGGTGATCCTGATGTGCTGAT